>NZ_BOPD01000019.1:0-153464 GCF_016863575.1 Micromonospora sediminimaris | reverse complement strand
AAAAGGGGTGGCCCTGAAATCGTTTCTGGGCACCGAAACCGCCCCGGCCCCTGGGATCGACGTCCCGCATCGTCCACTCGATGACGCCCCCGAATCGCGGCATGCAGGGCTTTCTGCGGCGGTGACAGCCCCGACTTTCGGTATGCCGCGGTCTCCTGGGCGGGGGATCACCTGGGATGCGGCATCCCGGGGAACGCCACGGGCGGGGACCCGTGAGGGTCGGGGAACGGTCGGGGAACGGCCGGGACCTGGGCTTGGCGCGGGCCCTTGATGTTCTGCCACAGGGCCTGAACGTGGCGGCAGCGGGCGCCGCATGAACCCTGGACTGGGCGAGCCGGGCAACAGGACGGCGGGCTGCGGGGGTACCTGAGGAAACGGCCCCGCCGGCGCGAGGCCGGCGGGGCCGTGACGGAGCTGGTGCCCGGTGGACGTCAGGTGGGTTCCTTGGCGCAGATGAAGCGCGGCTCGGCGCTGTAGGTCCAGCTGAACTTCTCCCGCTTGACGACCTTGCCGTCCTTTTTGATGACCCGGAACGCGTCCTGCGTGAAGCCCTGGCTGCCGCTGGCGGGAATGCAGGTCGGCCCGGGCTCCAGGTAGACGGTCTTCGGCGAGGTGATGTTGCGCCGGGGACCGTAGTCGGTCTTCACGCTGTCCCAGATCTTCGTGCTCCAGATCGACACGGTCACCGAACTGCCGGTGTAGGAGGTGTCGATCAGGACGCCGTAGTCGGTGTTGTTGCGGAACTTGAAGTCGAGGTTGGGCCAGAAGATGGTCGACTCGATGACCGCCGGGTAGCGGCTGAAGTAGTACGAGTGTGGCTTGTGCTCGACGTCCTCCAGGCCGGCGTAGTACGTGGCGTTGAAGAGAGTCGTGGTGAACTGTGAGGTGCCACCGCCGACCCCCGGCACCAGCTTGCCGTCGAGGATCACCGGCGCGTCACGGTAGCCCTGTGCGTAGCCGCGCTCGCCGGTGTGACCGTTCAGCGAGAACGTCTCGCCCGGTAGAACCACAGTGCCCTTCACGTCGTTGGCGATCGTCACGATGTTCTGGCTGCGTGGCGAGGAGAGCCCGCCGGTGAAGTTGGTGGTGAAGGAGGACACCTTCTCCTTGATCCCCAGGCTGCGCAGTTTCGCCGCGGTGAGCTTCGGCTCGACCGGCTTGAGGTCGGCGGAGACCGTACGACCCTCGCCGCGAGGGAGTACGGCGAGCAGGTCGGGGCCGAGATCGCCGGTGTCGACCTGCTTGCCGGCCCGCCCGTCGACCACCTTCGGCTTGCCGCCGGAAATGGTCATCGTGGCGTCCTTCGGGGCCACCTCGACGCTGTCGAGCTTGCTTCCGAGCGCGGCCTTCAGCTTCTTGACGTCCACGCTGGGCGTGAGCTTGCCGGTCTTGTCGGCCTTGAAACGGAGGCCCTTCGCGATGGCTTCCGGCGGGATGGTGACCGAACCACGCTCGGTGGTCAGCTTGACCGGTGCCGCCACCGCCGGCTCGGCCAACTCGGCGACCAGCCGGTCCACCTCCTCGGCGGTGGTGGCCGGGTGGTTCTCGACCAGTGGAACAGTCACCGGTTGCCCGCTCAACCAGCCCTGCTTGACGGCCTCGGCGGAGTGCTCCGGGTCGATGGTGAGGGCGGGTTTCGGGTAGCGCACTTTCGGCTTGGTGCCGGAGAAGGTGATCGCTGGCATGGTCATCTTCCGGCCCTGGTCGCCCACGAGCTTCGTCAGGGCGGTCTCCAGCTTCGGCACGTCGACCGAGACAACCGGCTCGACCTCCCGCGACCCGACCAGGCGGTCCACCGCGTGGGCGTTCGTCGCGGCGGCGGCGGCCACGGTGGCGTCCACGTCGACGGTTAGCCCCACCTCGGCGGGGTTGATCTCGGCTGTCCGCTCGCCGACGCGTACCTGGATGGGGGCCTGAAGTTCGGCGGCCCGGCGGTCCAGTTGCGCCCGCAACTCCCGCGCGGCCTCCGTCCGGCTGCGCCCACCGAGCTCGGTGCCGAGCACGCTGGTGCCGCGTGGCACGTCGCCCGCGTACGCCCAGACGGCCACCGCGCCCACCGAGCCGAGCACGGCGGTGGCCACGCCGGCGGCGAGTAGCAGCCGGAACCGGCTGGACCGGGGGCGGTCACCGCCCGGCGGGACGGGTGCCGGGCGCGCCGGCTCCTCGATCGGCCAGTTGACCGCAGTCACCTGCACCGTGGGCCGGTCGTCGGCCGGCGGGGGACGTTCTTCGCCGTACAGCGTCACAACTACCTCTTAGCGACATACCGCATGCGGAGCCGGGGTTCCTTCTCCGGAAGAGAACCACGGTAGCCAACCAGACCACCGTCGGGGAGCCCGAGTGGGCACGGATCCCCAGTCGTGCCCGTTCGGCGTGGCGAGCATGCCGAATTATCACTCATGGTGACGGTCGGATCTCCCGCGTGTCAGCGCCGACCGCGCCCGAAGACCAGCCAGGCCATCACCACGGCAGCCAGGGTGGCGACGGCCAGCGAGCAGGTCAGCACTCCCGTCACGGTGCGTGGCGCGATCAGCGCGGCTGCCGCCGTCAACCCTGCCGTCGCCAGCCACAGCGGCGCGGCGGGCCAGCGGGCGGCGGTCGCCACCCGATCGTTCACCAGCATGAACACCACGGCGTAGAGCGCTCCGACGGCCGCGAACATCGGCGCCGTCCCGGCCAGGTGCAGGTAGTCGGCGCCGCCGACGAGCCGGAAGGCCAACTCACCGGCGACCGCCGAACTGACCACCAGGACCGCCCCGCACGTCAGGATCAGCGCCAGTGCCACCAGCCGGGCCCGGCGATCACCCTGGGCCAACCGGGGCAGCACCAGCAGCGTGACGACCTGTGGCGCCCAGAGGGCACCCTTGGTGAGGACCGCGCCGACGGCGTACGCGCCGGAAGCGGCCGCCGGTAGGAGTTGGCGGGCCAGGATCAGGTCCGCGTACGAGATGGTGAGCATCGCCAGCGTCGCTCCGCCCGCCGTCATCACCTGCCGTGCCCCCAGCCGCCGCACAGCAGGGCTCGGATCCGGGGATGTCCCGGTCGCGTCGACGTCACCGGGGCCGGACGTGGCCGGGTCGACTGGTCGTGGGTACTCGGGTGAACTGGCGAGACGGGCCACCAGCGGCAGCGCGAACAGGCCGGTCAGGGTGGTCAGGAACAGGCACATCTCCGGTCCCCGACCGAGCAGCAGCCCGGCGACCAGTCCCCCGTAGCGGCCGACGGCCACCGCGACCATCGCCGCGGCGAGCCGCAGGAAACGCTGCTGCCCCTGGAGTTCTCCGAGCCACCGGCCGCTGAGCACGGTGGCGAACGTGGTGGTCGCGAGCAGCAACGTGAGTGCCAGCGGCAGCCGCAGGGCGATGGTCAAGATCGGTGCCGCGGCCACTGTCACCCCAGCCGTGAGGGCTGCGGTTCGCAACCCGAGAGGGCCGGTGTCACCAGCACCCCTCCGCGCCCGGTGGGCGGCGACCGCGATCTGCAGACCGAAGCCGGGTACCGCCGCGATCGCGGCCAGCGCGAGCACCGTCGCCAGCGCGCCCAGGTCGGCGGGAGTGAGCCGGCGCGCACCGAGCATCGGAACGACGTACGCCAGCGCATTTGTCACCACGGTCGCTACGGTGACCGCGGCACCCGCCGCGCCGAGTCGCACCCGTGCGACGTCCCTGCTCGTGGTCTGGGCCATGCCACTCCGCGTCGTGTCGATCGTCCGCGCGGACGACCCGGCGTCTTCGGGCCGCGACCCGGTCGGGACGGCGGCCCGACCGGAAGACGGTATCGGCAGCTCGACGGTTCCGACAGCCCCGCACCGGTGGCCCCTGCCCAGCAGGCCCGGAAACGTCTAGTGTGCTGCCCCATGGCGTCGACGAAGCTGGCCCCCGCCGCGACCTCCGGACTGGCGGCGCTCCTACCTGCCCGACTGCTGGCGGGAGCGATCCGCCGCGCGTACCCACGGGTGGAGCCGGAACTTGCCCGGCTCACCGATTTCGTTCCGGCCGGGGGCACCGCCGTCGACGTGGGCGCCTGGTACGGGCCGTGGACGGCCCGACTGCTCCGCCGGGCCGACCGGGTGGTTGCGGTGGAGCCGACCACGGCGCTGGCCGGGCAGCTCCGAGTGGCCTTCCCGCAGGTCGAGGTGGTCGAGGCAGCCGTCTCCGACCACGAGGGCACGGCCACCCTCTACCTGCCGGAGGGTGGGGCGATCGTCGGCACCTCCTCGCTGGAGGACGCGGCCCAGGGCCCTGCGGTCTCCGTCCGAAGGATCACGCTGGACTCGCTGGACCTGATCGACGTGCGTTTCATCAAGCTCGACATCGAGGGTCACGAACTACCCGCCCTGCGTGGTGCGGAGCGGACCGTCCGGCGGGACCGGCCGGTGCTGCTGATCGAGGTCGAGGAGCGGATCCAGCCGGTGGAGCCGCTGCTGGACCTGCTGACCGGCTGGGGCTATCGCGGGTACGTGCTGCCGGATCGGACGTGGGTGCCGTTGGCCGACTTCGACCTCGGTGGGCATCAGCGCGCGGCGATCGCCCGGGTGGGTCAGGGCTTCGCGCGCCGGGTCGTGTGGCCCCGCCCCCGGTACGTCAACTCGGTGCTGTTCCGGCCCGAGTGACCGAACTGTTGGGGCCCGGGTGACCGAGCTGTTCGGGCCCGGGTGACCGGCGGGCGGCGGGCCGCGGCTCGCCCCGCCGCCGACCGGCTTGGGCCTACTCGGGCTTGGGCGCCGGGTTGCCGATCGCGATCTCGTTGGTGCAGAGCGACACGTCGCTACCGGCCACCGTCAGTTCGACCGCGTCCCCGCCACCGACGATGCGGAAGAAGCGCTGGTTGAGGCCCTTCTTGACGGGGAACTCGGCGGTTCCGGTGCCGAACCGCAGGGTGGCTGTGCCGTCCGCCGAGCTGAGGTAGCCGATACGGGCCACCCAGTGCCAGTCGTCCCGGGGCTCGTTGAGTGGCATCCGTACCGTCTGCCCGCTGGCGACCAGGTAGCCGCAGCCTTCCTGCGGCCCCGGCTGGATCGTGCTACCGACGATCGTGGCCACCTGGATCCGGCCGAGGGCGTCCAAGACCGAGACGTGGTCGGCCTCGTCCACGTACGTGGGACGGGTGCCGAAGGCACGGAAGAATCGTGACTGCAGGTTGTACGGCCAGGACAGGCTCGGTACGACGTTGTCCGGGACCGGAGCGTCGAAGAACACCGTGTCGGGCGGCGCGCTGGCCATCTCGATCCGAACGGTGTCGATGTACGACCGGCTCGACTTGACTGCCCACTCGTCGCTGTACCGGGACGTGGTCCACACCGTGCCCAGGCAGACGGCGACGAGCAGCAGGGCGAGCATCACGTTCACCGCCTCCCGGTAGCGCTCGGGCAGTGGGCCGAGCAGCCCGGGAGGAGGAGGCCCGAGCGGGTCGGACGGGGCGGCGGCCGGCGGTCGCCGGTCCGGCCCGGTCGGTCGATCGTCGGCGTCGCGTGGCGGTGGGTCGGCGGTCGAGGCGTCACCGGCATCCGGGGAGCTGCTGGGGTGCGGCTCGACGACCGGGTCAGGGGCGCGGACGGCACCGGCCTCGGCGTCCGGCACCGAGTCGGCGACGGATGCCGTCGGCGGGGCCACGTCCGGCGCGGTCGTCGATGCAGGATCCGGCTCGGGGTCGACGGGGGCTTCGGCGTGGATGACGCCGAGCCGGGCCACCACCCGCGCAGGCCGACCGGTCCGGACCGCCTCGGCCAGCACCGGCGCGGTCGGGTCTTCCGGTGGTGCGGTCGGACCTTCGGGCGGTGCGGTCGGGCCTGCCGGGGGTGCTGTGGCGCTCGGCGCGGCCACGGTCTGCGGGACGCCGCTGTCCGGGGCCCGGCCGTCTCTCGGCTCCGGGAGGGCCATGGGCGTCGTTCGAGGCGTGTCGCCGGTGGGTGGCTCGGTCGCGCTGGCAAAGCGGGACGGCCGGGCCAGCCCCACCACGGCGACGCCGAGACAGATGGCGGCCACCACGACGACGTCACTTACGTAACGGGGGACGCCGCCGGCGACCCCACTGAAGGTCGAACCGAGTCGGGTTGCGGCAAGCATCGCGGCCACCAGCACCAGGTACGACCCGAGTAGGAGCCAGGCGCGTCCGGCGCGACGGCGACGGCGGACGGTCGCCACGACCAGGGCCACGAAGATCGTCCAGGCCACCCAGGTGCCGAGTTCCGGTGGCGCCGCGACCGGGGCGCCGTCGCCTGCGCCCAGCCACTGCCATGGTCCGCCCACCAGTCCCGGTACCACGGTGGACCCGAGCATCTGGGTGAGGAAGGAGAACACCTCACCGGTCGATGCCGGCCGGCGCAGGGAAGACTCCGAGTTGCTCAGGTAGGCGGCGAGGAAGCCGAGCGACAGGACGGTCAGCAGCAACCAGGACGGCCACCAGCGGCGGATGGTGGTCCAGATGGTGCGGAAGAAGCCGCCTTCGGCGTAGAGGGCAGCGGTGAGCAGGAAGACGAGCGCCACGACCAGAATCGCCTTCTCGAAGAAGATGAGGCCGAGCAGTACGGAGAGGGCCAGTGTGACCAGGTGCCGTTTGCGTCGGGTCTGCACATAACTGACCTGCGCGCCCACCGCGAGCACCATGGCGATCTGCATCGGCAGCATGTTGACCCCGACCGCCCACCAGGACGTGGCTTCCAGGGTCAGCGGGCTGAACATCAGCGCGCCGAGTGGCAGGAGCAGCAGCCAGGACGGTTGCAGCAGTCGACGCAGCAGCCGGAAGAAGGTGATGCCGAGGATCGCCTGGCCGATCGCCATCAGCAGCACGTACGGCCAGTAGGCCATGCCGACGTGTTCGGTGATCAGCCAGGTGAGCAGCCGACCGCCGGGCATGAGGTGGTTGTTGTAGAGGGCGAGCAGGTGCTCGACGGTCAGGTTCGACTCGGCCGCCTGCGTGATCATCACGTAGTCGTCGGCCGCCAGGAAGCCGCCGGAGGCTACCTGGGCACGCCACAGCACGCTGAGCGCGACGATGGCGAGCGCCGCCGTCCGGATCCGGTCCGTACCCAGCCGACCGGTGCGAGCGGACGCGGAGGCAGCGTCCGCAGCCATCGACGTACCCTCACCAACCCGGCCCGGACGCAGCACGTCCGGCCCACCGGTCCGGTCGACCGTGCGGGAAGGTGGAGAAGGGTTCGCTGCCATGGCGGGAAGACTGCCACACCTGCCGTCGCCCATCCCATCAGGTCAACGGATGGTTCGGTGGTGACGGGGGAGGGGCGCCGCGGGCCGCGTACAGTGGCCGCCACCAGCGCGGTCGGTCGCCGCGCACCGGCAGTGGTGAGGTCGACGGATGCGGGAACGGCTGGTGCCGCACGCGGTGGCCGCCGCCGTGACGGCGGTGGTGCTCGCGCCGCTGGCCCTGCCCGGGTATGTGCTGCGCTACGACATGGTCTTCGTGCCCCGGCCGGCGTTGAGCTGGGAGGTGATCGCCCCGGCCACGGCCCTGCCCCGGGCCGTTCCGCAGGACGCGGTGGTGGCGCTGGCCTCGCAGTTGCTCCCGGGGTGGCTGCTGCAACGACTGGTGCTGGTGGCGATTCTCTACCTGGCCGCGCTGGGCGCCGCGCGGCTGGTGCCGACGGAGCGGGTCGGGGTGCGGGTGGTGGCCGCCCTCGGGTACGCGTGGACGCCGTATCTGGCAGAGCGTTTGCTGATCGGGCAGTGGGGGCTGCTTGTCGCGTACGCCGCGTTGCCCTGGCTGGTGCGGGCCGCGATCGAGGTGCGTGACGCCGAGCGGGGTGCGCTGCGTCGGCTGTTGCTGGCGGTGGCGGCGTCCGCGATCACCCCGACCGGCGGTCTGCTCGCCCTGCTCGTGGTCAGCGTGCTGCTGGTCGGGAAGTACCCGGGGGCGGCCCGAACGGCGCTGACCGGCGTGGGTACGACGCTGCTGTTGAACGCGCCGTGGCTGGTGGCCGGGTTCGTCAGCTCGGGTGCCGGCCGGTCCGACCCGGCCGGTGTGGCGATCTTCGCCGCCCGAGCGGAGAACTGGGCGGGGCCGCTGGTGGCGTTGGCCGGCACCGGTGGCATCTGGAACGGACAGGCCACCCCGGCCTCCCGCAGCGGATGGTTGGTGCCACTGGCGACGCTGCTGGTGCTGGCGGTCGCCGGGTACGGCGTGCCGGTGCTGTGGCGTCGCTGGTCGCGGCCGGTCATCGGTCGGCTCGGGTTGTTGGCGGGCGCCGCGTGGCTGGGTGCCGCGCTCGGCGCGCTGCCCGGCGGGGCCGGTCTGCTGGGCTGGTTGGTCACCGCCGTGCCCGGTGCCGGGTTGCTCCGCGACGGGCAGAAACTGTTGGTGCCGTACGTGTTGCTGCTGGCGGTCACCGGGGCGCTCGGCGCGGAGCGGCTGGCCGGCCGCCTCGCGGCCCGGTTCGACCTGGCCACCGGGCGGGTGCTGCTGGCCGGCGCGGCGTTGCTGCCGTTGGCGGTGATGCCCGACCTCGCCGTCGGCGGCGCGGGACGCCTGCGGCCGGTGGCATGGCCGGCGGACTGGGACACGGTGGCGCGGCTCGTCGACGAGCGGCCCGGCGAGGTGGTGTCGCTGCCGTTCCAGGAGTATCAGAGCTACGCCTGGAACGGTGGCCGGGTGGTGATCGATCCGGCGCCCCGGTACCTCGGCGTGCCGGTCCTGATCGACGACACGCTGCGCGTGGATGGCACCGCCGTCGCCGGGGAGGATCCCCGCGCCGCTCGGCTGCGCGAACTGCTCGCGGCCGGCGAGCCGGTGGCGGCGGCCGGTCCACGCTGGGTGCTGGTGCAGCGCGCCGCCGGCCCGACACCGGACCCGGCGACACTGGCCGGACTGCGGCCGGTGTACGCCGGCGC
The DNA here is from genome assembly GCF_016863575.1 of Micromonospora sediminimaris. Classification (NCBI taxonomy): domain Bacteria; kingdom Bacillati; phylum Actinomycetota; class Actinomycetes; order Micromonosporales; family Micromonosporaceae; genus Micromonospora; species Micromonospora sediminimaris. The sequence continues at coordinate 144,621 of NZ_BOPD01000019.1, read as the reverse complement.
CGAGCTGGCGTTGTACGAGAATCCGGCGTGGCGTCCGGCAGCGCGGCCGAGCCACCCCGGTCCGGTGGGCCTGGCGCACCTGTTGGCCGGAACGGTGGTGCTGGTCCTCGTTTTTTCGGGCACTGCGCAATGGTGCTACCGCGTGGTAGCGTCCCGGCACGCGAGTCCCGCGGAAGGAGAAGGTGGATGAGGAACCTGCCCGCGTTCGTCGCCGTCGGGGTACTCGGGGTCGTGCTCGGCATGCTCGGCAGCGTCGGTCTGGCGAACGTGCTCAGCCCGTCCGCCAAGGAGGCTGCCAACTCCAAGGTGAGTGAGCAGACCGAGGCCCCGCTGTACGGCACGCGCTGACCTCGAACGGCGGAAAGGCGCCCGCAGCAGGCGGGCGCCTTTCGTCGTGTCCAGGACCGGCCGGTCAGCCGGTGCGAAGAGTTGCCGCCGCGACCAGCTGCGCGAACCGGGCACCGGTCGCTGTCCAGGTGTAGCGGGCGGCATGGGACAGGGCCGCCTCGCCCATCGCCTTGCGCCGGACATCGTCGGCGAGCAGTTCCCGAACGGCCGCCGTGAACTCCTGTTCGTCGTCGACGAGCAGGCCGGTCTCCGTGTCGACCATCGCCTCGGCGACCCCGCCCGCGTACCTGAAGGCCACGGTGGGAGTGCTGCGTGCGGCGGCCTCCACGATGGTCAGACCCCAGCCCTCCTTGAGTGACGGGGTGAGCGCGAGCCAGGCCGAGCAGAGCAGGGCGTGCTTCTCTTCCTCGCTGACGAAGCCGGTGAACCGTACCCGGTCGCTGATCCCGAGGGCGGCGCATCGCTCGCGCAGCGGCTCCTCCCACCACCCCTGCCCGGCTACCACCAGCTCCAACTCGGGTAGCTCCGCAGCCAGCTCGGCGACGGCACGCAGGGCGATCTCGACCCGTTTGTGCGGAACGAGGCGGCCGAGCACCAGCAGCGACGGGTTGCGGGTGCGGGGCAGGGACGGGCCGGTAACCGGAGGGGTTCCGTTGGGTACCACGTCGATCCGTTCGGCGTCGACGCCGAGGGCCGCCAGCTCAGCGCGGGTCGCCTCGGAGACCGTGACGTAGCGGCACCGCCGGTAGAGCCGTACCGCGAGCCAGGATTCGATCCACCAGCCGAGCCGGCACATCCACGGCCCGAAGACCACCGGCCACTGCTCCCGGTGGACGTGGTGGACCAGCGCGATGACCGGCCGCCCAGCGTAGAGCGGGGCGAAGAACGGCACACCGTTGCAGACGTCGACGATCAGGTCCGGTCGGCCGAGACCGCGCCGGCTCAGCGGGCCCAGGCCGAACCGGCCGGCGAGGCAGACCAGCGCCGCCCGGAGGTACACGGTCATCCGCGAGCCGCGGCGCAGCACGCGTACGCCGGATTCGGTGGTCCCGGCCGGCCCGGCGTTGCCGTGGGCGGCACAGAGCAGAGTCACCCGGTGACCGAAGGTGACCAGTTCGGCGGCGATCCGCTCGATGTAGACCTCCGAGCCGCCGCCCTCGGGATTGGTGGTGTCTCGCCAGTTGAGGAACAGGACGTGGCGGGAGGGGGTGTCGGTGTTGTCCACGCTGCTCCTACTGGTGAGTAAGTGAGCACGATCGCGCCACCCTAGGGCGGTCCGGCCCGGCTGCGCAATGGGCAGATCTGGCGGCGACGATCCGGTAACGGGTCGTGGACGAGGGGTTTGCCGACGGGCGGAAACCTTGGCAGGGTGTGCAGCGCAACCGCGTGCGATGCCCGGTGTCTGGTGGCCGATTTCGTCGCGGCAGGTGTTGTGACCTGCGGCTGGACATCGTCCGCAGGCGTGACGAGGAGGTGAGGCGGCGGTGGTTGCCGACCGTCCCGCGCCGGCGCGCGTCCTGTTCCGCCGTTCACCGGTGGTGCTGCTCAGTGCCGCCCTGGTGCTGCTGCTTGCCGGCTGGGCGGCGGTGTCGTACATCCGGGCCGATCGGGGTACCCCGACCTGCGTCGAACAGGTCCGCCTCCGGGTGGTGGCCGCTCCGGTGATCGCCCCGGCCCTCGACCGGGTGGCCCGAGCCAACGCCGGAAGCCAACCCTGCGTCTCCGTCGAGGTGCAGGCCCGGCCGTCGGCGGCGGTCGCCCGGGAACTCGCCGACGATGGCGACGTGGCCGACGCGTGGCTACCGGAATCGACGTTCTGGCTGCGCCGGGCCCGTGCCGCCGGTGCTTTCGAGGTGCCCGGACAGGGCACGTCGGTGGCGAGCACTCCGGTGGTGCTGGCCGTCACGGATCGGATCGCGCGTCGATCCGGTTGGCCGGACAAGCCGCTGAACTGGGCGTCGCTTCTGGGTACCCGGGCGAGAACGGTCCAGGTCGGGCTGCCCGATCCGGCGGCCGACCCGGCCGGGGTCAGCGCCCTGCTCGGCGCGCGGGCGCTGGCCGACGACAACCGGGACTCGGCCGCGACCGTGGCTGCCACGTTGCGTCGGCTCGCCGAGCGGACCTTCAGCCCGGCCGAGGAAGCCAGCTCGTTGACTCCGAACCAGGACCTGCCGGGTCGGGTGAGCGTCGTCGCCGCCAGCGAGCAGGCGGTGCTGGAACACAATGCGCTGGCAGCCAGCGGCAAGCTGGTGGCGGCGTACCCGGAGGTCGACGTGCCCTGGCTGGACCTGCCGTACGTGGTGCTGCCCGCCGCGCAGGGGCGGGCTCGGGACGCCGGTGGCGCGTTCCTCGACACGTTGCTGACCGGCGAGGCCCGGGAGGTGTTCGCCTACTACGGTTTTCGGACCGCGGCCGGTTTCCCGCCGGCAATGCCGGACGACGACCGGCTGCGGGCCGAGGAACGCCGGCCGGTGCCCCTACCGGCCGAGGAGACGGTCAGCGACGTGTTGACCGGCTGGAGTGGCGTCCAGCGCAGCGCCCGGATCCTCACCCTGTTGGACATCTCCGGCTCGATGGCGGCACCGGTACCGGCCGGTGGCACCCGACTCGACGCCACGGTGCGGGCTGCCCGGGAAGGGGCGGCGCTGCTGCTGGACAACAGCGAACTCGGCATCTGGGCCTTCTCCACCAAGGTCGACGGCGACCGGGACTACCGCGAGGTCCTGCCGGTGCGCCCGCTGGGTGGCCAGCGCAAACGGTTGACCGAGGCGTTGGCTGAGATCGCGGTCAAGCCGCAGGGCGGCACCGGACTGTACGACAGCACGCTGGCCGCGTACCGCGACGCGCGCCGTAACTGGACACCGGGCCGGATCAACCTGGTGCTCGTGATGACCGACGGGCGCAACGAGGACGACGACACCATCGGGCGGGCCGACTTCCTGGCCGAACTCAAGCGGTTGCAGGAACCACGCCGCCCCCTGCCGATCATCTTCATCGGTCTCGGCGCGGACATCGACCCGGAGGAGCTGGAGGCCATCACGAAGGTCACCGGCGGCCGGGTCTTCGTCACCGAGCAGCCGGGCGGGATGCGGCGCATCTTCTTCTCGGCGCTTGCCGACCTGAGCTGCCTGCCACCGGAGTGCCGCCGATGAGGAGAATTCCGGCGCGGCTGCGCCGCTCGCCCGGCACGGTGCTGTCGTTGCTGCTGCTCACCGCGATCGCCTTCGGCCAGCGGCCCGGTCAGGTCACCTTCGACACCAAGCTCGACCTGGCCGCGAACCCGATCCACTTCATGGCCCGGGCGCTGCACCTGTGGAACCCGGAAGCCACCTCGGGAGAGTTGCAGAACCAGGCGTACGGCTACCTGTTCCCGATGGGACCGTTCTTCGCCGCCGGGCAGTGGCTGGCGGTGCCGCCGTGGATCACCCAGCGGCTGTGGACGGCACTGCTGCTGGCCGCCGCCTTCTACGGGCTGTTGCGGCTGGCCCGGGCGCTGGACATCGGCACCGAACCGACGCGGTACGCGGCGGCGCTCGGCTACGCGTTGGCCCCGCGCATCCTCACCGAGGTGGGCGCGCTCTCCTCGGAGACGCTTGCCGCCTCGATGCTGCCCTGGGTGCTGCTGCCGCTGGTGACCGTACGCCGGATCGGGTCACCGCGCCGGGCCGCCGCGCTCTCCGCCCTGGCCGTGCTCGGGATGGGCGGGATCAACGCGGCGGTGGTGCTGATGGCGCTGCTGCTGCCCGGCGTCTGGTTGCTCACCCGGCGGTGGGACGCGCAGCACGTACGGCTGGTCGCCTGGTGGTGCGCCTGCGTCGTCGGGGTCTGCCTGTGGTGGATCGTGCCGCTGGTGCTGCTCGGCCAGTACAGCCTCCCCTTCCTCGACTACATCGAGTCGTCCACCACGACCACCGCGGTGGCCTCCCTGTTCCAGGCGGTACGCGGCACCAACCAGTGGGTCGCGTACATCGTGCAGGGCGAGCCGTGGTGGCCGGCGGGCTGGCTGCTGATCGACCATCCGGTGCTGATGGCGCTGACCGCGGTGGTGGCGTTGGTCGGGCTGGCCGGGCTGGCCGGCAACCTGTTGCCGCAGCGACGCTTCCTGGTGACCGGGTTCCTCACCGGGCTGACCCTGCTCACCATCGGCTACGTCGGGGCTGTGGACAGTCCGCTTTCCGAGCTGGTCCGTGATCTGCTGGACGGCCCGTTGGCGCCGTTCCGCAACGTGCACAAGCTCGACCCGGTGCTTCGGCTGCCACTGATGCTCGGTTTCGCGCACGGCGTCGACGCGGTGGCCACCCGGATGCATCACGCCCTGGCCCGTCGTAGGCCCGGGATCCGGCTGCGACCGTTGGTCTTCGTACCGGTGCTGCTGCTCGTGCTGGGGGCTGCCGCACCGGCCTGGCTGGGCCTGTTGCGTCCCGGCCCGGGTTGGTCCGACCTGCCGCCGCACTGGCGATCGGCGGCGACCTGGCTGGCCGACCGTGACGCGCTGGCCCGCACCCTGGTGGTGCCCGGCTCCGGCTTCGGGCAGTACGACTGGGGACGCACCGTCGACGAGCCGTTGCAGGCGTTGGCCGAAGCGCCGTGGGCGGTCCGCCACCAGGTGCCGCTGGGTTCGGCGGGCAACACCCGGATGATGGACACCGTCGAGGAGGTGCTGGCCAGCGGCCGGGGCTCGACCGGCCTGGCCGACCTGCTCGCCCGCTCCGGTTTCCGGCATCTGCTGTTGCGTAACGACATCGACCGGACCCAGGGGGACGCTCCGCCGGTGACGGTGCTGCGCCGGGCACTGGCCGACTCGCCCGGCATCGGGCGGGTGGCCACCTTCGGCACCACCGACGCGCTGTCCCGGACACTCGGCAGCCCGGTGGACGATGGCGCCGGTTCCTTACCGGCGATCGAGGTGTACGAGGTGCAGCGGCCGGTGCCGGCCGCCTCGGCGGTGCTGACCGCCGACGTGCCGACGGTAAGCGGTGGTCCGGAGTCGTTGCTTCCCCTGCTGGAGCAGGGGGTGGTGGAACGGGACCGGCCCGTGGTGCTCGCCGGGGACCGGGACGACTCCCCGGCTGACGCCGTCGGTGGCCGGTGGATCGTCACGGACGGTCTGCGTCGCCGGGAGCGCGACATCGGCCGGGTGCGGGACAACCTCTCCCAGACGTTGACCGCGAACGAGGCGGGACGACAGGGCCGCGTCGCTCTCGACGTGCTGCCCTTCGCCGGGGAGCAGCACCAGACGACCGCGACCTACCAGGGCATCCGTGAGGTGACGGCGTCCTCGGCCGCGAGCTTCGTGGACAGTCTCGGCCCGGCCGACCCGTCGCGCCTGCCGTTCGCCGCCGTTGACGGGGAGTACGGCACCGCCTGGCACTCGGCGCCCCTGGCCGGACCGGTCGGGCAGTGGCTTCAGGTGGATCTGGACACCCCACGCCAGGTGGACAGCGTGCGACTCGCGTTCGTCAGCGATCTGGCGGTTGGCTGGCCGGTGCAACGGTTCCGACTCACCACCGATCGGGGTTCGGTGGACCACGACGTTGCCGCCACGCTCGGCGGGCACTCGTACTACACGTTGCCGGGCCCCACCAGCCGGATCCGGGTGACGGTGCTGTCGGTGACCGGCGGCCGGCTCGACGGTGCCGTCGGCATCGAGGAGCTCTCCATTCCGGACACCGAACCACGCCGAGCGCTGCGAGCCCCGGCGGATCTGCCGGACGACCTGTCGACGCCGGTCAGTTGGGCGTTCAGCCGTGGGCCGGCGGACCGGCCGGCGTGCTATCCGGCGCAGCAGACCGGCCCGGAGTCGGTGCCCGCTGGTGGTTCCGGCGGAGCCTCCCTCCGGCCGGACGGCACGGTGATTCGTTGCGACCGGTTCCTCGCCCGGGTCGGCGAGGAGCCGCTGGGCCTGGACCGGTTGTTCCGCAACCCGGCCGCCGGTACGTATCGGCTGGAGCTGTCGGCGGTGCCGCGGCCGGGTGGTGAGCTGACGCTGTCCGGTACGAAGGTGCGGGCGGCTTCGTCGTCCCGACTGAGCGGCGACCCGGCAGTGGCCGCGCACGCGGCGATCGACGGTGACCCGGGAACGGCCTGGCTGGCCGGCACCGGAGACCTGCGTCCCACCCTGAGGCTGAGCTGGTCCGGTGAGCGTCGCATCGACAGGTTGCGGCTGCGGGGCAGCCAGTTGCCGATCGGGTCGCTGCCGCGGCAGGTGGAGATCCACACGCCCGACCGCGAGGTGCAGGTGCCGGTCGAGGCCGACGGGACTGTCACCTTCCCGGCGGTACGTACCGACCGGCTCGACATCGTGGTGCGGGAGACCGAGCACCGGCTGGCGGATCTGCGGGGCAACGGCTGGCCCGCCACGGCCGGGATCGCGGAGGTGGAGATCCCGGCGTTGGCAAGCCTGCTGAAGCCGATCGACACCGACACCCGGGTGGTGGAGCGCTGCGGTGACGGACCGACAGTCGAGCTTGACGGTTTCCGGTACGACACCTCGGTCTCCGCGAGCCTGGCGGACGTGCTGGCCGGGCGGCCGGTGCCGGTCCGGGTCTGCGGCGAGGACGGTGCGGTGCTGGACCTGCCGGCGGGCGGGCATCGGCTGGCCACCACGCCGTCGGCGGGCTTCGTCGTCCAGGACGCGACCCTGCGGCCGGACGGCGACGCGAACCCCGCACCCCGGCATCGGGAGGTGACGGTGCTCGACTGGGCGGCGACCGACCGGACGGTCCGGGTCGCCGCGGGTGAGCGGGCGTTGCTGGTGGTGCCGGAGAACGCCAACGCCGGCTGGACGGCAACTCTCGACGGAACGCCGCTGGTCCGATCCCGGGTGGACGGGTGGCAGCAGGCGTGGGTGCTGCCGGCCGGTGCCGGCGGCGAGATCCGGCTCGTCTTCGCCCCCGACCGGGCGTACCGGGGCGGCCTGGCGGCCGGCGCGGTGGCGGCGGTTGGTGTGCTGGTGCTGGCCGTCTGGCCGGTGCGCCGCCGGGCAGTGAGTAACGGGGACGCGGCGGACGCCATCGCGGCCGAGGCTCCCGCCTGGGCGATCGGGGTGCTGCTGGTGGTGCTGCTCGCCGCGTTGGGCGGGGTGCTTCCGGTGGCCATCGTGCTGGCCGCGATGCTGCTGCGGCAGTTGGCGGTACGCGCCCTGCCGGTGGTGGTGCTCGGCGGGCTGACCGTGGCCACCGTGATCGCCGTGGCCGGTCGGTTGCAGGGCCATGGACAGGACTGGGCGTACCGGTCGTGGGTGCAGGCGGCGATGCTTGTCGCGATCGGCGCGGTGGTCGCGGCGGTCGTCCCGGTCCCCGGTGTACGCCCCGGACCAACCATCCCGCATGATGTGACGCCGGGCACGTCCGGTGGGCCGCCGGCTGCCGGCCGGGGCGAGGACGAGAACGGGACGGTGGCGCGGTGACGGCAGCGGACGACCGTACGCGACGGGCGGAGCGACGCCGTTTGGCCTCGCTGCGCCGGTCGGTGGCGCTGTTCCGGGCGTTCCTGGTGGAGCAGACCGACCCCGACCACTTCTACGGCCTGCTGGCCGCCGACTCGGTCCGTCAGGTGTCCGGCTACACCGAGCTGACCGGCCGGACGCTGCTCGACGTGGGCGGCGGTCCGGGGTACTTCGCGGCCGCCTTCCGAGGTGCCGGTGCCCACTACCTGGGGCTGGATCCGGACGTCGGGGATTTCTCCGCTGCCGGCGAGTCGGTGGCGGGAATGCTGCGGGGCAGCGGCACGGCGCTGCCGATCCGCACCGGCAGCGTGGACGTGGCGTTCTCGTCAAACGTCGTCGAACACGTCGCCGAGCCGCCCCGGATGCTCGACGAGATGGTGCGGGTGACCCGTCCCGGCGGGCTCATCTTCGTGTCGTACACCCCCTGGCTGTCGCCGTGGGGCGGCCACGAGACCGCGCCCTGGCACTATCTCGGCGGCAACCGGGCCCGCCGTCGCTACGAGCGGCGGATGGGACGGCCGCCCAAGAACCGCTACCGGGAGACGCTGTTCCCGGTCTCGATCTCGGACACGCTGCGTTGGGCGCGGGGAAACCGCGACGTCGAGGTGCTGGACGCGTTGCCGCGCTATCACCCGTGGTGGGCGCGGTGGGTGATCCGGGTGCCCGGCGTTCGGGAGGTGGCGGCGTGGAACTTCGTGCTCGTACTGCGGAGGGCCGGTGACGGGCAGCCCGGTGCGGTGGAGAAATCAGAGCTGACCGGGGGTCGCGTGGCTATGTGACTTGGTAGTAACCTCGCGGCCATCTCACTGATTGACATCGACGATATTGAGCTCCTCTGGGAGGAAACATGAAGCACCGCGCCGTGGGTGCCGTGCTGTTCGGCGGCGGCGTCCTGCTCCTGGCGCTGGCCGCCGGGTTGGTGTTCGTCGTCAAGCCTGCGATGACCAAACTGCCCTACGACCTGGAGTCGTCGACGTCGGTGGCCGAGGCCCGGGCGGCGACGTTCCTTCAGATCACCAACGGTGCGGTCGACATCGTCGATCAGACGGACCTGAGGTCGACCGTCCAGGTCACCCCGGAGCGTGCCAAGACCGCGGCGCTCAGCGGTGACCTCGCCGGTGACGCGGTGGTCTGGCGGGTCGGCCAGACCGTCGAGCGGACCGACACCAAGGCGCTGGTCAGCGCGTACGGTGCCGAGCTGGCACTGGATCGGGTCTCCGCGGCAGCCGTGGAGTGGAACGAGCAGTTCCTCGACGAGAGCGGCACGCCGGAGACGGTCTCGTTCGCCGGCCAGGTCTACAAGTTCCCGTTCAACTCCGCCAAGGACAACTACGAGGTCTTCGACCGGGATCTGCGGCAGACCCGGATGGCCGAGTTCAAGGGCACCGAGGACATCAACGGCATCGAGGCGTACCGCTACGAGCAGGTCATCACCGACGAGAAGCTGCCGTTGGCCACCGACCGGGTGGCGCTGCTGCTCGGTGCGCTCGCCCCCGGCTCTACGTCGGGTGACGTCGTCTACAGCAACACCCGTACGGTCTGGGTGGACCCGGTCACCGGCTCCTACCTGAAGGTCCGGGAGCAGCAGAAGAAGGTGCTCGTGCCGAACACGGGCACCCCGGTGACGCTGCTGGACGCCGACTTCTCCTACAACGAGGAGACCGTGGCGTCCTCGGTGGACCGCGCCAAGGAGAGCCGGAACCAGCTCAACATCCTCGGAGTGTTCGCACCGCTCGGGCTCGCCGTGCTGGGCCTGGTGCTGATCCTGGTCGGGCTGCTGGTCTCGCGTAGTCGTACCCCGGCCACGGTGGCCCGGCACGCCGCCGCCGACCCGGCACCGACCCGGGTCGACCAGCCGCCGGTGCGGGACGACGCTCGGCCGGGTGGGCCGTTGACCGACGAGATCCCGCCCGCCTCGACCAACTGGAAGTCCGAGGAGCCCACGGTGCCCAGCCAACGGTCGGCACAGGGCGAGTCGGAGAAGCAGTAGCACCAGCAGTGCCGGTTGTGGGGGCGGGCCGACGGCCCGCCCCCACAACCGGCAGCCGCGAGCCGCGAATCAGCCGATCAGGGTGTCAGAGCCGGGCCAGCGCCCGGCGGAGCGGGTCGAGACCGAGCGCACCGAGGTCGAGCGCCTGGCGGTGGAACTCGCGCAGGTCGAAGTCGGCGCCCTTGCGGGCCTTCGCGTCCTCCCGCGCCTGAAGCCAGATCCGCTCGCCCACCTTGTACGACGGCGCCTGCCCCGGCCAGCCCAGGTAGCGGTTGAGCTCGAAGCGCAGCATCTCGTCCGGCACCCGGCAGTGCGCCCGCAGGAACTCCCAACCCAGCTCCGGGGTCCACCGCTCACCGGGATGGAAGTCGAACGGGTTGTCCTTGGGAATCTCCAGCTCCAGATGCATGCCGATGTCCACGATCACGCGGGCCGCCCGCAGCGCCTGACCGTCCAGCATCCCGAGCCGGTTGCCCGGGTCGTCCAGGTAACCCAGCTCCTCCATCAGGCGCTCGGCGTACAGCGCCCAGCCCTCGCCGTGACCGGATACCCAACAGAGCAGCCGCTGCCAGCGGTTGAGCAACTCGGCCCGGACGGCGGTCTGGCCGATCTGGAGGTGATGGCCGGGGACCCCCTCGTGGTAGACGGTGGTCACCTCCCGCCAGGTGGAGAAGTCGGTCAGGCCCTGCGGCACCGCCCACCACATTCGACCCGGTCGGGCGAAGTCCTCGCTCGGGCCGGTGTAGTAGATGGAACCGTCACTGGTCGGCGCGATCATGCACTCGATCCGCCGGACCTGCTCGGGAATGTCGAAGTGGGTGCCGTTGAGGTCGCTTATCGCCTGGTCGGCCAGCTCCTGCATCCAGTCGCGGAAGGCGTCCCGACCCCGGATGGTGCGGGCCGGGTCGGCGTCCAGGGCCGCCACGGCCTCGTCGATGGTGGCGCTCGGACCGGCGATCTGGGCGGCCACCGTCCGCATGTCGGCCTCCAGTCGGGCCAACTCCGTGAAGCCCCAGGCGTACGTCTCGTCGAGGTCGATCCGAGCCCCGAGGAAGTACTGGGAGGCCAGCTCGTAGCGCTCACGCCCGGCGGCCTGCTTCTCCCGTCCGTGGGGAGCCAGCTCGGCGCGGAGGAACTGCCCGAACTCGGCGGTAGCCGCCGTGGCCGCAGCCGCGCCGCGACGCAGTTCGGCGCCGAGGGATCCATCCTCGCCCAGCCGATCGACCAGCCCGTGGAAGACGTTGTCACCGTCCGGATCGACCCAGGTGTCGCACTGTTTGGCCACCTCGATCAGCTGTGCGCGCGAACTGATCCGTCCGGCGGCTGCCGACTCCCGCAACGTGGTCTTGTAGTCCTCCAGCGTGCTCGCGAAGAGGTTCAGCCGGGCGGCCAGGTTGGCCCGGGCCTGCTCCCCTTCGGTGGGCATCAGGTCGAAGACCATCCGGATCTCGTGCAAGCCGCTGGTGATGACGCTTACCTCGCTGGCCGTCTCGCCGGTGTCGTACCGGTCCAGTTCGAGGCCCAGACGCTCCTGCATCGCCTCCCGCGCGGTGCGTTCGGCCTCCGTCACCGGCTCGATGGTGTCGAGCTCGGCAAGGGTGCGTCGGGTCAGTTCGGCGCGTGCGGCGTACCCGTCGGGGGAGAGGTCGTCGAACTTGTCGTCATGGCCGGCGATGCCGACGGAGGTGGCGCCGGTCGGGCTCAATGCCGCCCAGTCGGCGACGTAACGGTTCGCGAGATCGTCGATTCTTCCCACGCTGCGTACCCTACGCGAGGTGGGCGTCGCGATGATGCCGCCGACGCCGTCAGGGCAGCAGGTCGGCAGGATCGAAGTCGATCGGGAACGGCTCGTCGGCGCGTAGCCGGTCACCGCTGACCGCCTTGGCGAGCGTGTCGTAGCCGCCGAACGTGCCGAGGGCGAACAACTCCACCGCGGCGTGCCGCAGCCGGCGCGAGATCTCCACCCGCATGAAGTAGGGCACCCGCCCCTCGGCACAGCGGATCGGCTTGTCGACGAAGTCCTGCCGGCGGCTGCCGGGGGAGACGAACTCCACGGCCATGGTGCACAGGTGGGCCGGGATCCAGCGATCCTCCTCGTCCGTCTTCGGCAGCGCGTGCAGCACGGTGATGTCCGGCTGGATCCACCGCTGCGGGGAGAAGGTCAGATTCACCTGACCGAAGACGTAGAAGTTGTGGGCCTCGGCAGCGGGTGAGAGTAGATGGGCGAGTTCGATCTCGCCGTAGCTGTTCGTGCCGACCGCGGCGGGCGTCCTTACCAACCTCCCGTCGATGCACTCGTACCGCGCATCGGGTAGCTCAGGCAACGGGAGGTAGCGGTCGGCGAGCTGGGTCGTCCACATGCCGTCAAGGTCGACGAGCGGGTCGAAACGGATCGGCATCGCCATGATGTTCACCTCCTCGGTCGGTCAACGCCCTATCAAGGATGTGGTTTCTGTGGCGCGCGACACGACGGCCGAAAACCGCAGGACAATGTCGTACCCCGGCGGCAGAGTGTCAGGGGTGACAGGCGACTTCACCCCTGACCGGCCGGCGCTGCGGAGCTGGCTGCCCGGCTTCATCGCCCTCGCCGCGATCTGGGGTTCCAGCTTCCTCTTCATCAAGGTCGGGGTGGCCGAGCTGCACCCGCTGCACCTCACCCTCTACCGGGTCGCCTCCGGCGCGCTGACCCTGCTGGTGGTGCTCGCCGTGCTGCGTGACCGGCTACCGCGCGAGCTGCGGGTCTGGGGTCACCTGACGGTGATCGCCGCCTTCGGGGTGGCGTTGCCGTTCACCCTGTTCGGCTACGGCGAGCAGCGGGTCGAGTCGATGCTCGCCGGCATCTGGAACGCGACCACTCCGCTTGTCGTGCTGCCGCTGGCGGTGCTGGTGTTTCGCACCGAGCGGCTGACCGCACGCGGTGCCCTCGGGCTGGCGCTCGGCTTCACCGGCGTGATGGTGGTGCTCGGCGTCTGGCAGGGCGTCGGCGGTGCGCACTTCGTCGGCCAGTTGATGTGCTTCGGCGCCGCCGCCTGCTACGGCTTCGCCATCCCGTACCAGAAGAAGTTCATTGCCGGCAGCACCCTGTCCGGGCTGTCCCTCTCGGCGGCGCAGCTGATCGTCGCGGCGGTCCAGCTCGCGATCGTGGCGCCGGTGGTGGCCGGTGCGCCGCCGCTGCCGACCGCGCTGTCGCCGCGGGTGCTCGCGGCCGTGCTGGCGCTGGGCGCGCTCGGCACCGGGCTCGCCTTCGTGATCCACCTGCGGAACATCCGGACCGTCGGCGCGACGACCGCCTCCACCGTGACGTACCTGATCCCGGTGTTCGCGGTGCTGATCGGTGCCGTCGTGCTCGGCGAGCGACTCACCTGGCACCAGCCGGTCGGCGCGCTGATCGTGCTGCTCGGCGTCGCCGTGTCGCAGGGCCTGCTCGGCCGGCGTCGTCGCCGCCGGGTGGCACCGGGTGTGGGCACCCCGACGGCACCCCTGGTCGAGCCCGCCACCCGCTGAGCGGAGGCGGGCGGGCCGGGCGGTTGGGCACGCGTCAGTCGCGCGTCCAGGCGACCAACTCGTCCGCCGCCCACGTGTTGATCACGCGGTCCGCGGGGACTCCGCACAGGGCGGCCCGCTCGCAGCCGAAGCGCTGCCAGTCCAACTGGCCGGGGGCGTGCGCGTCGGTGTTGATGGCGAACCGGCAACCGGCCTCCAGCGCCCGCCGGATCAGCCGCTTCGGCGGGTCCTGCCGCTCCGGCCGCGAGTTGATTTCCACGGCGACGTCGTGTTCGACGCAGGCGGCGAAGACGGCGTCGGCATCGAAGTCACTCTCGGCCCGGGTCCGCGCGCGGTGCCCCCGGTCGCCCGGCCCGGTCACCCCGGCCGGTCGGGACGAGACCATCCGGCCCGTGCAGTGGCCCAGGATGTCCAGATGCGGGTTGGCGATGGCGGCCAGCATCCGGCGGGTCATCTTCGCCCGGTCGTCGTTCAGGCCGCTGTGCACCGAACCGACCACCACGTCCAGCCGGGCCAGCAACGCCTCGTCCTGGTCGAGCGACCCGTCGGCGAGGATGTCGACCTCGATGCCGGTGAGGATGCGGAACCCCTCCGGCAACGCCTCGTTGACGCGTGCCACGTGGTCGAGCTGGCGGCGCAGCCGATCCGCGGTAAGTCCCCGGGCGACCTTCAGCCGGGGCGAGTGGTCGGTGAGCACCAGGTACTCGTGGCCCAGCTCGACGGCGGCCAGCGCCATCTCCTCGATCGGTGAACCACCGTCGGACCAGTCCGAGTGGGTGTGGCAGTCGCCGCGCAGGGCGGTACGCAGGGCGGTGGCCTCGGCGTCCAGGTCGGTGCCCTCGGTGGCGAGCAGCCGGCGCAGGTAGACCGGCTCCTCACCGGCAAGCGACTCGGCCACGCAACGAGCGGTGACGTCGCCGACCCCGGCCAGCTCGGTGAGCTTGCCGGCACGGGCCCGCTCGGCCACCTCCTCGACCGGCAGCGCGGCCAACGCCTTGGCCGCCGAGCGGAAGGCGCGTACCCGATAGGTCGCCTCGTTCGCCCGCTCCAGCAGGAAAGCGATCCGGCGCAGATCGGCAATGGGGTCCCGCTCGCTCATGTCGGCACTCCGCTGCGCTGCGTGCCGCCATGAGGCACCGACGCACTGCGCTGATGATTCGCTCGCTGGCGCTCGCTCATGTCGGCAAACCTACGCGGCCGCGCCGCCGGTCGGGGTACGACCGGCGGCGCGGGGCGGATCGCGGTGTGCGGGATCAGGCGTACGGCAACCGCACCACGGAGCGGTCACCGACACCGAGGTTTGTGGGGTTGTTGCCGATGGCGGACCAGACCTCCACCCGGACGGTGCCGCCACGCAGGTTGCCGAGGGAGCCGCTGCTGGAGTGCAGCCCGGCGGCCTGGGTGTAGTGCTCCCAGCCCGGCACCGGGTCGGTGGCGAAGTAGCGGTACGTCTCCACCCGCTCCCAGCTGCCGTCACCGGTCAGGTCGTACGAGACGCGGGCCTGCACCCCGTTGCCGACCGCCGTGCCGGCATCGAGGAAGAGATCGAACGCGGTCTGCCCGCCGTTGTGGTTGAGATTGAGCCCGGTCGCGGTGAAGACCACCGGGTTGCGCGGCGTGCCGTCGTGGTTCGTGCCACCGGCGCTGCTCACGGTGGTGGTGCCGGCGCTGCCGGACGCACCCAGACCGCCCCCGGACAGCAGGTAGCGCACAGGTGAGCTGGACGGCGGGTCGGTCGGCGTCGGCGTGGGAGTGGGCGTCGGGGTCGGCGTCGGGCTGGACGTCGGTGTCGGTGTCGGGCTCGGTGGCGTACCCCCACCGCCGCTGCCTCCGCTCCAGGTGTGCGCCCCACTTGTGGTGGTGCGCCCGGCAGCCACGGTCAGCTGCGTGCCGTCGGAGAACCGTACGGTAAGCGGTGAGCCGGAGATGTTGCTGGCCACGTACGTCCGGGCGCCGTTGCGGTTGAACACCGCGGCCAGCGGGTGGTCGGCGGTGATTCCGGTGTCGACCCGGCCGAGGGCGGCCAGGTTACGGACCCAGTGGAAGGTGTGCGCCCGACTTTCGCCCTCCTCCGGGGTGTAGCCGGGGTTGGCCCGCAGCTTGGCCAGCGCCGCGTCGGCGTCACCGAGGGCGAGGAACTGCCAGTGGATGTCCTGCCACACGGTCGGCTCACCGCCGTTGTTGCGGACCAGTTCGGCGTACTTCACCGAGTTGTAGTTCGGGTGCTGGCCCAGGTAGAGGTGCCCACCGGTGATCGGCAGCAGGTTGATGCCCTGGATCATCTCGGGCTCCGCGCTGAACCAGGTGGCGTACGCGCCGCCGTCACCCCAGACCATGCCCACGTTGGAGTGCCCGAACTCGGTGGGGAAGTTCTCGCCGGTGACGTCGAACCAGTACTCGTGGATCGCGGCGGCCTGGGTGGTGTAGAGGTAGATGCCGGCGTCGCGTACCGCTGTGTCGCCGGTGGCCTGTCCCCACTGGATGAGGGCGTTGGCGAAGTTCATCCCCTCCGACGACGACTCCTGGTTGTTGCCGCTGGCGAACGCGCCGTGCCCGGAGGCCCAGTCGTGTCCGGCGTAGATGTCGAAGTCGCGCAGGTACGGGAAGCGGGTGTCCGACCTGTCGTAGTTGTTCGCGTCCCGGATGAGCAGGTCGATCATGCCGCCGTACTGGTCGTCCCGGGCCCAGGCCGGGTCGAACTTGGCAAGCGTGGCGGCGGCGGCGATGTAGTAGCCGTAGTGGAAGTGGTGGTCGTTCAGTTCCTGGTCGGAGCCGTACGACGCCGGGTAGCCGATGAGCGTGCCCCACCGCTGGTCGTAGTAGAACAGCCGCTCGGTCTCCCCGGACGAGGCGGTGAGCCAGTCGTTGAGGGTGGCGCGGATGGCGTTCAGCGCCGAGGTACGGGTCTCGGTGTCGCCGACCAGGTCGGCGATCTCGGCGATGCGGGCCGCCCGGCCGAGCCCCTTGCCGGTCCAGTAGGTGTCGCCACCGCGCTGGTCCATCGGGTTGCTCCGCACCGCCGCCAGGTGCTGCCGCAGCGTGGTCAGGTCGCTGCCGGCTCCGGTGGCGACGGCGGGCAGTTCCGGCAGTACGCCGTTGAACCGCATCGAGGTGCGGAACTCACCGACGCCGGTGACCACCTTCATCCGCCCTCGGGCGGAGGGGTAGGTCGGCGTGATCGGCGTGACACCGGTCAGCGCCCGCCAGTGGTGCGGGTAGAGGCTGACCACGGTCCGCGTCTCGGTGCCCTCGCGGGGCGTGGTGGTGAAGGTGTAGCGGGTCTCCACCCGGCTCGTCGTCGCGTTGTAGCTGTAGCTGACCCGGGTGCCGGTGACGTGGGCGTGCGCGTACTGGCCGTAGGTGCCGGCGAGTTGGGTGCGGGCGGTGCCGCCACCGGTGGCCGGGAGCAGCGCGACGCTGAAGTAGCCGCGTCCGGCGAGGTTGGAGCTGATCCGGCTGCCGCTGACGGTCCAGGTCGCGCCGCTCGGCGCGTACGCCACGTAGTCGTGGCCGCGGACGGTGAAGCCGATGCTGCTTCCGTTGTTGGACCAGACCGTGGGGCTACCACCGGTCGCGTTGATCACCGCGTCGCCGCCGCTGGTGCGGAAGTACGCCAGCGGCAACCCGTGACCGATGGTGGCGCGCATCGTCCGCGCCCCGTCGCCCCAGTACGGGGTGACCGTCCAGTCAGTCCAGTCGTCCACCAGCACGTTGGGGGCGGCAAGTCCGGCCACACCGACCCGGATGTCCTCGACGTAGGGGTACTTGAACTCGCCCACCCCGGTGGCGGTGCCGGAGATGGCGGGGGTCGAGGTGGCGGAGAAGCCGAGCCCGTCGGTGACGGGTTGGTAGGACACCGGGTGCGCGTGCAAGGGCTCGCTGAAGGTGCAGTTCAGGCGCTTCCACAGCAGCGAGGACCACCAGTCGTTTGTGGGTACGGCCCCCGATGGCGCGGCGGCGGTGACGTACTGCCGGGGGTTGCTGGCGATGTTGCCGCAGCCGCCGGGGAGCGGGCCGACGGGAGTGGTGGTGTAGCTGCCGGCGCCGACCGGTGCGGCCTGCGCGGGGGAGCTGGCGATGACGGCCAGCCCGCCGAGAACGAGGGTCGCGGCGGCGGTGGCGGCCAGGATCCGATGGTGGGTGCGGCGTGGGACGGGAGGTCTCATCTTTCCTCCAACGCGTGCCGGCCCGGCCGCGCCGGTCGGCGCACGCTTCGTCGGTATTGTGAATTAAGCGACGTGAGAGAGCGCTCTCTCTGGTCTACCGGACGGTAGTTCACCGGCGAGACCTGCGTCAATGTTTCGGACTGATGAACCCGGATGGCGCTTATCGGCGCGCGGGCGGTTTGCTCGGGCAGCCGTGCTTGCGATGCCACGCGGTCACCTCGGCGGCCGGCTCCCGGTTGCCGCCCTTGCGCCACGAGTCGAGGTACGGCGCGGGCCAGACCACGCCCCGGCGGATCCACCAGCCGTCCTCGCCCAGGCACGGCGGGGAGATGCCGAAGTGCAGATGGCAGACGTTGTTGGCGTTGCCCGTCCGGCCCACCGTGCCGAGCCGTTGACCGGCGCGTACCCGCACCCCCGCGTCGATGTCCTCGGCGATCTCGGTCAGGTGCGACCCGTAGTAGCGCACCCCGTCGTCACCGATGACCGATACGGAGAGGCCACCGTTGTACGGCCCCTGCGGACCACTCTTCTTGTACCGGTCACGCCGGCTGACCTCGCCGATCGTGCCGTCGGTGACCGCCACGACCGGCTCACCGCAGTCGGCGAAGATGTCCGTCCCCGGGTACGCCGAGTGGGTCGGGTGGTACGAGACCTTTCCGGCGCGTACCGGAAAGACGTGGGGCAGGCCCTTGCGTGGTGTCGCCGCCGGCTGGTCCGTGAGGTCGGGCGGCGCCGCGCTGGTCGCGGGCGGTGCGCCGGTGGTCGCCGCGGCGGTCGGGTTGTCCGCGCCCGTCGGGCTGGTCACCGCGGTCGGGCTGGTCACGGGGGTCGGGCCGGCGTCCGACGGCGCGCCGGGCGTACCGCAGCCGCTCGCCGCGAGCACCGGCACGAGCAGCAACAGGGCGTACGCGCGGCGGCGTCCGATCGGCAGCGGAACCATCCGGCCATCCTGACAGACTCGATACGGTGGTAGGACAGCGTCCGTGCGTGTGGAGGAGTGGGTACCGGTGTTGCCGTACAACCCGTCGGGCCTCTTTCCCTCCGGGCGGCCACCGCGCCCCGCCTACCGCGAGCCGAACCCGGTCGGCGGTGCCGGTGTCGCGGCGGGAGCGGTCGGAACCCTGGCCTGGCTGGTCCTCTTCGGCCTGCTCGGTGGCAGCCTCGTCGGGTACGTCTGGTGGACGCTGCTCGCCGGTGCGCTGGCCTGGCTCGCGGCCCTGGCGTTGGTCAGGTACGGCGACCGGGGAGTGGCGGCCGGCATCGCGATCGTCACCGCCGGAGGGTGGAGCATCGCCACCGCTGCGGTCGTCACCCGCTGGATGAGCAGCGGTGACTGGCCGCTCTGGTGAACCGTGCCGGTGGCGACTGCGGTGCGTCGTCGCGCAGACACCGAAACCCGTCTTGACTGGATGGCCGTAACTCGGCACTCTCCCGGTATGGCCTGGACCACTCCGCGGCTGGATCCCGATCGCAGCCGCCGCCGCCTTCAGCTTCTGGCGCAGTTGGCGGACGCGCGCGCGGTACGCGAACGCGAACGGCCACAACGCGCCCGCACCGCACAGCTCCGCCAACTGATCGCCACTCGCCGACGCCTCGCCGGCTGAGCGGCGCGGAGATCCTTTCCCCAGGAATGACCGGCCCTTCGGGGCGTTGACCGGTCGCCTGCCGACCCGACCGGCTAACGTGCACGCGTAACGGGTCGGCGAGTGCTGTGCCGAGGCAACTTGGGGGAAACGTGTCGTACTTCGCTGCGGCCGTCGTACGCGAGAAGGGCGGCTGGACAGCCGCCGAGCTGAGTCTGCGGGGTGCCGCAGACGTCGATGACGTCGCCGAGCGGCTCCGCGATGTCGCTCCGGACGCGGACGTGTCGCTGCTGTTCGTCGAGGCAGACGACACCTACCTGGTCATCCTGCGTCTTGACGAGGGTGAGGACCTGCGGGTCTTCGGCTCCGACTCGGCGTACGCGGAGGAGTCCCGGCTGGGTGCCCTGCTGGTTGGTGACCTGAAGACGTCGGTGACCGGGTTGGACGACACCGAAGAGGTGCGTCCGGCCGCCGCCAGCGGTGGCGACGACAACGAGCAACCTGCCGTCGACCCCGAGGCGGACCCGGTGGGCGAGGCGGATCTCCTGACCGACCTGGGCATCCCCGCGCAACGGCTGCTCGGCCTCTGCGCCCACGAGGGGATGATGCCGGCCGACGTCACCGCCGAGATCTGCCAGGTGCTGGGTTGCGTCGACGACGTCGAGGAACTGCGTGAGGTCTGAGCCGTCTGACGTGACCGATCCGGCACTGGAGACGGTCCGGCCTGGGCAGCCCACGCCCGGTTCCGTCGGCCGGCGCGGGCCGGGAGCGGACGAGGGCCTGGCCGACCCGACCGGCACCGGCCGGCGACAGCGGCACGAACTCTGGATGCGCCGCGCCCTCGAAGTCGCGGTGAGCGGCCCGGCGGTCCCGGGCGGGGGCGGCGGTCCGGCTGGCGCGGCGGCCGGTGACGCTGTCGCGGTTGAGCCCGGCCAGTCCGGCGATGTGCCGGTGGGCGCGGTGCTCTACGGGCCGGACGGCAGTGAGCTGGCGATCGGTCGCAACGAGCGCGAGCTGACCGGCGACCCGACCGCGCACGCCGAGGTGCTCGCGCTACGCCGGGCGGCCGAGCGGCTGGGCCGCTGGCGGCTGGACGGCTGCACCCTGGTGGTGACCCTCGAACCCTGCACGATGTGTGCCGGGGCGCTGGTGCTGGCCCGGGTCTCGACAGTGGTCTTCGGTGCCTGGGAACCCAAGACGGGCGCCGCCGGTTCGCTCTGGGACGTGCTGCGTGACCGCCGGCTCAACCACCGACCCGAGGTGTACGGCGGCATCCTGGAGACCGAGAACGCCGCCGTCCTGCGCGCCTTCTTCCGCTGAGCCCTCAGGGATTCAGGAGCGCAGCAGCGTGGTGGCGACCGCCCGGGCGGTGTCGGTCCAGGGGGCCGGCCGCAGGGTGGCCGGGTCGAGGCGGACGACCGCGCGCTGCCCTTCCGCGTACGTCGTGGTGCCGTCGAGCGAGTGGAAGCGGAAGGCGTACCTGGCGCTGCTGGTGCCGAGCTGCTCCAGCCAGAAGTGCACCGCGACCGGGCCGGTGCCGGTGACGGGCGCGAGGTAGCTGATGGTGAATTCGCGTACCGCGTGGAACACGTCGGGCGTGCTGGCCCGGCCGGCCTGGTAGGCGACGCCCCGGTCGGACCAGTACGCGGTGAGCGCCCGTTCCAGCAGCAGCGCGTACCGGGCGTTGTGCAGGATGCCGAGGGCGTCGAGGTCGTCGAAGTGAACCATGGTGCGCTCGACGTGGCCGTACTCGACGGCGGGCTGTTCGGCGACTGCGTGACTCATGACGGGCCTTCCGGTAGCAGAGCGGGATCGGGGCAGAGCGCCCGTAGGCGGTTCAGCACGCCCAGGCGGGCGTGCCGGTAGGTGACCTCCGGGTCGAGCAGGCGGGAGCGCATGGCGGCGGCGATGCCGTACGCGTCGATCTCGTACGCCAGCAGCGCCACATCCGTGCCGGCGGGCAACTCGCCCAGCTCGATCGCCTCGGTGACGAGCCGTTCGAGGAACCTCGTCCACGCGGCGAAGACCTCGGCCAGGCGGTCGCGGACGGCGCCGGGCCGGGCGTTGAACTCGAATTCCGTGGTGGCGAAGAAGCAGCCGCCGGGCAGCACCCGACCGGCGTAGAAGGCGATCCGGGCCTCGTGCAGCGCGTGGATCCGGCGTACGCCCCGGGGGGTGCGCAGCGCCGGGCCGATGATCTGTTCCTGCCACTGGGCGACGGCCCGGTCGATGGTGGCGAGCTGCAACTCCTCCTTGGAGCGCCAGTGCGCGAAGAGGCCGGACTTGCTGACCCCGAGCGACTCGGCGAGATGCCCGAGGGAGAGCCCGTCGAGGCCGCTGGCGGAGGCCAGGCTGACGGCGGCGTCCAGCACAGCGGTGCGGGTGCGCTGCCCCCGGGCGAGCCGGCCGTCGACGTTCATGCGGCGAGACTACTAAATAAGAACGACCGGTCGTATACATTTACCCAGTGGAGGCCGTCACACCGACCCCGACACAGAGCGTCCCGCCACCGCACGGGGGGTGGCGGGACGTCGGGCTCGACCGGATCAGGCGATGATGGTGTCCAAGGCGATCTCGACCATCTGGCTGAAGGTCTGCTCCCGCTCCTGGGAGGTGGTCTTCTCGCCGGTCTTGATGTGGTCGCTCACCGTCAACAGGGTCAGGGCGCGGGCCTTGAACCGGGCGGCGATCGTGTACAGCGCCGCCGACTCCATCTCCACCGCCAGCACGCCGTACTCCGCGAGGCTGTCGTAGAGGTCCGGCCGGTCGGTGTAGAAGGCGTCCGCAGCCAGGATCGGCCCGACCCGCATCGCGATGCCGCGCCGCTCGGCCACCTCCACCGAGGTACGCAGCAGCCCGAAGTCGGCGACCGGGGCGTAGTCGATCAGCCCGTCGAAACGCATCCGGTTCATGTTCGAGTCGGTGGACGACCCGATCGCCGCGATCACGTCGCGCAGCTGGAGATCCTCGCTGAGCGCGCCGCACGAGCCGACCCGGATCAGCGACTTCACGCCATACTCGTTCACCAGCTCGTGGGCGTAGATCGAAGCCGAGGGCATGCCCATCCCGGAGCCCTGCACGGAAACCTCCACGCCGTTCCAACGGCCGGTGAAGCCCAGCATGCCCCGGACCGTCGAGTAGCAGTTCGCGCCCTCGAGGTAGGTCTCCGCGATCCACTTGGCCCGCAGGGGGTCACCCGGCATCAGGACCCGCTCGGCGATCTCGCCCGGCTTCGCGCCGATGTGCGTACTCATGGCGTTGATCCTGCCAGGCCGGCCTGGCCGGGACCGGTTCGGCGTCGGAACCTGCGGTCCTGTACCCTCGTCGGCGGTGGCGTGTCCGAGCGGCCTAAGGAGCACGCCTCGAAAGCGTGTGAGGGTTTACGCCCTCCGAGGGTTCAAATCCCTCCGCCACCGCTCTTGAGATGCGCGAACGCCCGGCAGGTCCGCGAGGACCGGCCGGGCGCTGCGCAATCGGTCTCAGCCGGTGCTCAGGGGGCGGTCTGCGGCCCGCCCGAAGTCGGCCCGGAAATCCTGCAGGTACTCCTCGAACGGGATGTCCGGCGCGGCGTCACCGCCGATTTCGATGAAGTGTTCAAGGTCGTCGTAGCCAGGCTGGCCTGTGACGAGCACCCGGAGTGGGTGGCCGGCGTGGTCGGCGAGGAATTTCCAGAGCGCTCG
Organism: Micromonospora sediminimaris; assembly: GCF_016863575.1. NCBI lineage: Bacteria > Bacillati > Actinomycetota > Actinomycetes > Micromonosporales > Micromonosporaceae > Micromonospora > Micromonospora sediminimaris. The sequence continues at coordinate 121,903 of NZ_BOPD01000019.1, read as the reverse complement.
GGTCAGGTCGGACTGGGCGGAGTTCGCCGTGTATCCCACCTGGAAGTAGCGGATGTTGTCGCCATCGGGTCGGATCGGCTTGCCCAGGGCGAGGCAGATCCGGCACTCGGTGCACGCCAGCCAGCCGTCCAGCGACATCAGCCCTCCTCAGAACACCATGCCGCGAAGGCCCAGCATCGCCGCTGCCACCCCGGCCGTAGAGTTTGGCATCTCTGGCCGACCGGACATGGAGCGGCCTGAGCATGCGTAGCGACTTCGTCTGGCGCAAGTGGTACGGCCGCGAGCCCGCCACATCTCAGAGCGGTGGCCTCTGACCTCGAGGTGGGATACCTGAGCGCGGGTTACTCAAAGTGATCGATTGCCTTCGCTGGGAAGTAATGCCATGGTAATTGCATGGTGGCAGTCGACGACGGTCCAGTACGACACCCGTTGAACGTCGACGCGGATGGCATCGACCGGACGCGCGGCCCGGAGAAGCACCCCTACTACGCGCAGCTCGCCGCCTCGGAATCCGGCGTCCTGCCGGTGGTCCGCCAGGTTGGCGGGGAGTGGCTGCCGGCGCTGCTGATCTGCCGGTACGACGACGTCCGGGAGGTGCTCCGCCGCCAGGATCTGTTCTCCCGGGCCGCTGCCGCCCACGCTGACCAGGTCGATGTGTCCGGGACGATGCTCGGCATGGACGGGGCGGAGCACGCCGCGGTCCGGGGAACTGTGAAGGACAGCTTCACCAAGCCCGCCGTGTCCGGGCTACGCGAGACGGTGCGTGCGGCTGCCGAGGCTCAGCTCGCGGTGCTGGCCGCCAAGGGCGGCTCGGCGGATCTGGTGGGTGACTTCGCCGTACCGTTCGCCCTGAACGTGATATCCGACCTGCTCGGCCTGCCCGAGCCGGACCGGGCGCAGTTCCGCCGCTGGGGCGACATGTTCATGGGCACCGCCGACCTCACCCGAGCCGAGGCCGCCCGGTCCGCCGAGGAGATGGGCGGCTACCTGTGGCAGCAGCTGGACGGACGGCGCGGCTGCCCCCGCGACGACCTGATGACCCGGATCGCGACGGCGGCGGCGGACCAGCCGGTGGACGTCCAAGTCAAACTTCCACTCTCGCTGATCGTCGGCGGATGGGAGACCACGGCCAGTTCCATCTCGACGTTCGTGTACCTGTTGCGCACCCGCCCGTACGCCGGGCACGACTGCGCATGGGACTACCTGCTGGAGCATCCGGAGCAGGTCGACGGGGCGGTCACCGAGTTGGAGCGGCTGCACTCGACCTCCAACGGAGACGAGATGCCCCGGCGGGTGATGGCCGACGTGACGCTGCCCAGCGGCGTGCGGCTGACCGAGGGCGACATCGTCATCCCGTCGCACGATGCCGCGAACCGGGATCCACGGGTCTTCGCCGACCCGGAGCGGATGGACTTCGGCCGGGACCCGAACCCGCACCTCTCCTTCGGGTACGGCCCGCACTACTGCGTCGGCGCGCACCTGGGTGCCCTGGAGGTCCGGGTCGCGTTGGCGCTACTGCTGCGCGAGCTGCCGACGTTGCGGCTGGCCGTGGCACCGGACGAGGTGCGGTGGAAGCAGGGGCACGCCATCCTCGGCCCGGTGGAACTGCCGGTCAGCTGGTGACGCGGCTCAGCAGGGGGCGTGGCCCTCGATGAAGAGGCGGTGGGCCCAGTCGGCGTACCCGGCGATGACTTTTCGCACCGTCTGGCCGTCGTGCAGGAACAGGTAGGCGCGGTCGCCGTCGCGGGCGAGCAGGCCGTCGAAGCGGTACGTCCCCTGTGGAGCTTGCAGTTCACGTACCGTCGGATGGCTCGCCCGGACCTCGGCGACGGGTGAGCCGGCCGCGATGCCCTCCGGGGTGCGGACCGGGTCGCCGGCCCAGAGCAGCACCAGCCGATCCTCGATGAAGATCGGGCTGATCTCGTCGTGTCCGGCCAGCGTCGGGCCGCAGGCGTCGACGTCGGTACGCAGGATGCCGCGCCGGGTCAGCTCGCTCTCCGAGTCACCGAAGTCCACATCGGCCACTCCATCGAGATCGACGACGCTCACCGACGCGACGGGCTCACGGACGGCGATGGTGTCCGGTGGCATGACTCCGCTACCCGATGCCGAGGCAGCCAGAAGCAGTGCGGCGATGAAGCCGAATTGTCGCAATTTCATCAGAATCCCCCAGTCCCCAACGTGACGGGGGCGCTGAGGTTATTGCCGAGCTTCCCATTCGTCGGCCAATTCGTCCCAGTAGTCGGCGCTGAGCCCTCGCCGCCCGTGCGCGAGCCATCCCTCGGTGCTCCGCTCGACGTGTAACCCCAGCTCAGCGAAGGGGTCGATCCACCGGCCCGGCTCCACGCCCAGCTCGACAAGCGCCGCGTTGATCGGCCACTCCGATCGCGGCCCGTCGAACGCCGCGTCGAAGCGCGGCCCCCAGGTGAGGGCACCGTCGAGCCAGACCACCGCGGCCTGGTGCCCGGCCCCACCGGCGAACTCCGCCTCGACGTACGCCAGCGGGCCGCGCACCGACCAGCGGGCCAGGACCTCGGTAAGCGCGGGAGAGAGGATCAGCTCGAACGGCTGCGTCGGGTCGGGCTCGTCGGTGAGGTAGTCGGGCGGGGCGCCGGTCAACTCCACCACGAGCTGCGGCGTGACCGGCAGCAACGCGAAGTCCTGTCGCAGCCCGCCGAGCACGGCATGATCCAGCTCGCGGGTCTCCTCGCGCAGCAGCTCGGCGTCCGCGACTACCGCGCTGAGCTGGTAACTCACCAGGCGTCCACAACCTGTGGATAGAACATGTGTACGAGGGTGATCAGGTCTTGTCGACGGTGGCGACGAAGGCACGCCAGGCGGCGGGGGTGAAAACCAGCGCCGGGCCTGCCGGGTCCTTCGAGTCGCGTACGCCCACCACGTCGGGCAGGTTGCCGGCGACCTCGACACAGTCGCCGCCGTTGCCGCTGCTGCGGCTGCTCTTGTGCCACCGGGCGCCGGACAGCGCCGGGGTGTCGCTCAGTGCCATGACTCCGCCACCTCCCTGATCAGGTCGACCGACTGCCAGTGCGAGAGTGTCTCGCCGCGCACGTTCTCCCAGGCGGCCAGTATGGCCGCGATCTCGGCCTGCTCGCTCACCACCTGCCCCTGCAACTGATTGTCGAGGTAGCCGGCTATGCGGTGATCGGGCGCGGTCGCCAGCACGAACGGGCCGTTCAGCCCAGCGTATTCGCCCACTGTGGACGGCACCACATGTAGCCGGATGTGCGGCTGGGTCGACGCCTCGGCGAGCGCCAGCAGCTGCTCGCGCATCACGGCCGGGCCGCCGACCGGCCGGCGCAGCACCGCCTCGTCCAGCACGGCGGTGAGCAGCGGCGGCTCCTCGCGGTGCAGGATCAACTGGCGGGACATCCGGTGGTCGACAAGCCGTGCCACCTCGCTGCGCGGGATCAGGCCACCACCGGTGAGCACCGCGCGGGCGTACGCCTCGGTCTGGAGCAGGCCGGGTATCACCAACGGTTGGTATGAACGCAGCGTGGTCGCCTCGCGCTCGATCTCCTGCCAGGGGCGGAACCAGACCAGCGCGCGACGTCTCGAAATGTCCGGCCAAATGTCCGAGACATTCTTCTGGAGTGCGTCTGCCGCCGTGAGCCGGTGCCGGGCATGCGGGATCCGATCTTCGAGCAACCAGCGGCTTACCGTCTTCGGGTCGACGCCGACGCGTTCCGCGAGCGACTCGATCGTGTGCCCGGTATCCCGCAGCGCCACCCGCAGCGCGTCGTTCATGGCCGCCTCCCATTGGACGTCTCGAATATCCGCCGACCATACTCACACGCCATGTAGTTGTCCCGTTACCTGCGGCAAGTTGGGGTATCGATGGCGCGGCCGGTGGAGGTTCATCCCCCTTGACCCGGCGGTCGTGACATCGGGGGGCCGCCGCCGGGCGAGCAACCACGGCGGCCCCCATCCATCACTCGACGCGCCGTCGAACTGAGCGCGCGGATGGCTCACCCGGGCGCGTCGAGTGACCTGTGCAGACAGTTCGACCGCCGGATGGAGCGAGGTGCCAAGTGCCGCATCGGTGCAGCCGTCCCGAGCCGTGCGAGTGCGCAGGTGCGATCGTGCCGGGGGAACTGCTGCTGTTGACCCGCGCGGCGTCCCCGCAGTTCGTACACCCGATCACGGTCCGGGTCATTCGACACCGCACCGACTGGACCACCTACGACGGCTGGACCTGGATCGAGTGCTACCAACTCGACGCCCGAGGCAACGCGGTGGAGCGCCGTGAGCTGTTCCTGATGCCGGCCGGCCTGATCCGGCCGGGCGATCGACCCGACTTGCCGCATCCGGCGACGGCGAGCGGTCCTTCGGCGTCTCGTGCCTGGTCAGACCGTTCCGCTGGCGCGGCTCGCCGATGAGACGTCGTCGCCCGGAGCACGTGCCGTCCCGCCCGACCTGGCGCTGCCGGAACTGCGGCGTCAGGTGGCCGTGCAGCGCGGCCAAGCTCCGGCTGCTCGGCGAGTACCGGGAGAACCGGGCCGCGTTGCTTGTGCACCTCGCGACGCTGTACGCGCAGGCCAGCACGGAACTCGGTGACCCGACGCCGATGGTCGGGCTGTTCGACCGCTTCGTGTCCTGGGCGCGTGTGCGAGGTTAGGAGGCTGTCCGCGTACCGTCGCGGGAGTCGGACGGCGTCCCAGCGGGAGCGGCGGGCGGGGCGCGCGGCCGATGGTGTCGGCGGTCCGACCGGAGGCCGCGCGGCGTTGCCGGCGGCCCCCGTCCCCGTGTCGGTCAGGGTCACCGTGCTCAGTTCGCCACGGCGACCTGCTGCGGTGGTTGCTTGCCGGGCCGGGCGACGAGCAGCGTCGCGACGGCGACCGCGAGACCGGCGATGGTCAGCCCGAGGATCAGCCAGGACGGTCCGAAGGGGTAGTAGTACTCACCTGGGGTGAAGGCGCTGTGCACGGTGAGCAGGCCGCCGTCATCAACGCCGCCGTCAGTGCGGACGATCCGCACGGCGTTGCCGTACAGCGCGAGCGTCGGTAGCGCCAGCGCCAGCAGAGAGGTCCTCCAGAGTCCACCGGCGGTCATCCGGCGTCCAAGCGGTGCTGTCGCCATTTGGTACGCGACGGCCGCCGCGACGAGCCAGCCGACGACCAGCCCGACGGCCACGCCGATGGCGACCAGGGGCAGGAAGGCGGTGGTACGGGTTGGCGTGGCGTCGATCGATACGCTGCCGCCGTCGTCGGCGATGTACGCGCGTACCTGGATGAGCAGGCCGCCGGACTCGGCGTCGAACCGCGTGCCACGCAATGTGGTCTCGGTGGTGGTGCCGTCCGGGTTGACCGTGACCCGGCGCCCGGAGAGCGGAGTGGACTCGGAGACGGACCAACCCGCATCGGCGAACCGCTGCCGGACCTGCTCGCCGTTCCAACTGGCCGCGACGGCGTCGGTCACGTTGCTTCGGTGGGCATGCCAGTTCGTCTTCACGCGGTACTGGCTCGACTCGCCGAGCCCGCCGGCCAACTGCATCAGGCGCGTCGAGCTGTCGGCGTCGGGCAGGTCCGCGAAGGTCTGGGCACCGAGCCAGGAGCCGGCGGCGGCACCGAAACCGCCCATGACCAGTGCGGCGAGCAGCGCCGCGATCGCCATGAACGGCCGGCCGGCGGGCAGCCGGAACCGCAGCCGCAAGCCGCTGACGATCAGGTGGAGGGCTTCACCGGCCCGGGGACGGCGCTGGCCTGGTTCCGCCATCTCCAGCAGCGTGGTCACCACCTCGGTACCGTGCCGCCGCCGGTGCCGGCGCGGGTAACTGAGCAGCAGCCGACGGTAGCCACGCTCCAGCCGGTCATCGGCGTTCGGCCAGGCCGCCGTCATCCGGTCACCGTGCCGAAGATGGGGGCGCTCGCCGGGCCGAAGCTCAGCGCACCGCCGAGGCGCCTGCCCAACTGGATCTCGGCGGCGGTGGCGTGCCGGCGCAGCCGCTCGACCTGTGCCTGCAACGCGGCGGCACCGGCGTCGCTGAGCCGGTAGTAGCGGCGCAGGCGGCCCTCGACGGCCTCCTCCCGGTCGACGGTGACCAGGCCCTGCTCGGCCAGCCGGTCCAGGGCGCCGTAGAGGGTGCCCGGCCGCAGCTTGACCTCGCCCGCCGACAGCTCGTCGACCGCCCGGATGACGCCGTAGCCGTGCAACGGCTGCGCCGCCAGCGCGGTGAGGATCAGAAATGTGGGTTCCTGCATGAAGGCGATAGTACGTCTGACGATATATACCGTCAACCGTTCATGCGGCCCGCCTCGCGCTCCCGCTCCGGCCGTCCACCGACCGCCGCGTCGATCATGAACTTGTTGCCGTCGGTGCCGGCGTGGCGCGACAACAACTTCATGATCGATCGACAGGTGCGTCCCGGGTTGAGCTCGGTCGGGGTGTGGAGACGACGAAGGGTCGGCCCGACGGGGCCGACCCTTCGTCCTGCTCAGATGAGCGGAGGATACGAGATTCGAACTCGTGAGGGTGTTAACCCAACACGCTTTCCAAGCGTGCGCCCTAGGCCTCTAGGCGAATCCTCCGCGAGTCAGGATACAGGTCCGCGCCGAGCCGCCCACCCCACCACCCCCTGAGGATCCACGGTCGGTCGGGTAGGCTGGGGACACCTCCCGTGCGGCGGTATCTCGTGAACCTCCCCAGGGCCGGAAGGCAGCAAGGATAAGCGAGCTCTGCCGGGTGCACGGGAGGCCTTCTTGTCTCCGGCGCTTTCGGGCGTTCTCCGGTTGCGGCATCTGGGGGTTTCCCGGCTGCTGGAAGCCGCAAGATGCCGCAACCGGAGTGGATCATCCTGGCAGTGCGCCTGTCGCGACCTGCCGCAACCGGAGTGGATCATCCCGGCACCACGACCTGCCGCGGCGCGGCCTGCCGCACCACGACCTGCCGCGGCGCGGCCTGGCGCAAGTCGGGCGGACCACCCGGAGCAACCGGCGGGGTGGGTGGTCAGGCGGGCGAGGTCGGCGCAGAATGGCTCGGTCGAGAGGAGGCGGGACGCCGTGGCACTGGCGCTCTACCGCAAGTACCGGCCGCGTACCTTCGCCGAGGTCATCGGGCAGGAGCACGTCACCGAGCCGTTGTCGCAGGCGCTGCGCAGCGGGCGGCTCAACCACGCGTACCTCTTCTCCGGCCCACGCGGCTGCGGCAAGACCTCAAGCGCCCGCATCCTGGCCCGCTCACTCAACTGCGAACACGGCCCCACCCCGGAGCCCTGCGGCACCTGCGACTCGTGTCGGTCGCTGGCCGGCGACGGGGCCGGCTCGATCGACGTCATCGAGATCGACGCGGCCAGCCACGGTGGTGTGGACGACGCCCGTGAGCTGCGGGAGAAGGCGTTCTTCGCGCCGGCCAACAGCCGCTTCAAGATCTATGTCATCGACGAGGCGCACATGGTCTCGTCGGCCGGCTTCAACGCCCTGCTGAAGCTGGTCGAGGAGCCCCCGGAGTACGTCAAGTTCATCTTCGCCACCACCGAGCCGGAGAAGGTCCTCGGCACGATCAAGTCGCGGACCCACCACTACCCGTTCCGGCTGATCCCGCCGAAGGTGCTCCGGCCCTACCTTGAGCAGCTCTGCGAGGCCGAGGGGGTGCCTGTCGAGCCGGCGGTGTTCCCGCTCGTGGTGCGCGCCGGTGGCGGCAGCGCCCGGGACAGCCTCTCCGTACTCGACCAGCTCATCGCCGGTGCCGGGCCCGACGGGGTGAGCTACGCCCGGGCCGCCGCGCTGCTCGGGGTGACCGACGCGGCGCTTATCGACGAGATGTGCGACGCCCTCGCCGCCGGGGACGGCGCCGCCGCGTACGCCACCGTGGACCGGGTCGCCGAGGCCGGGCACGACCCCCGCCGGTTCGCCTCCGACCTGCTGGAACGGCTCCGCGACCTGATCGTGCTCCAGCAGGTGCCCGACGCGGTGACCAAGGGTCTCATCGACGGGCCGGACGACCAGATCGAGCGGATGGCCGCGCAGGCCCAGCAGCTCGGCCCGGGCACCCTGTCCCGCTGCGCCGACATCGTGCACGACGGCCTGGTGGAGATGCGCGGCACCACCGCGCCCCGGCTGCTGCTCGAACTGATCTGCGCCCGGATGCTGCTGCCCGGCGTCGACGACGGCACCGGCGGTCTGCTCCAGCGCCTCGAACGCATGGAGCGGCGGCTCACCCTCGCCGGCACCGACGTGCCGCCGGCCACCGCCGGCTCCGCGCCCGCCACCAACCCCCCGGCGGTACGCACCCAGCCTCCCGCCGCGCCCGCGGCTGCCGCCGCGAATCGGGCCGGGACCGGCGCTGCCGCGCCGGCTACCGCCACCTCGTCGAGCGCCGTCCCGCCTCCCGGTCGCGGTAACGCGTCCCCGTCAGCCGATCGCGGCAACGGCCATTCCTCTGGTCACGATGTGTCGGCCGGTCCCGACGGCACGACTCAGGACGCCGGTCGTGGCGGGGTGACCTCGACGGCCGGGGCGGGTACGGGCGGTACCGCAGCCGGTGATGGGGCCGACGCTGGTCGCCACGCCGGCATGAACGGGACAGCTGACGGTCCGGCCGTCGGCCCCGGTGACGGTCGTCCGGGATGGTCGGATGGCACTCAGGACGGTGCGACAAACGGTGCGGCCACGCCCCGGCGACCCGTGCCACAGTCGGCCGTCATGCCCGATCCGGCGACCCCGGAGCCGCCCCGACCCGGCGCGGTGAGTCCCGGCGTACTGGACGCGGTGGCGGTGCGCCGGGTCTGGCCGGAGGTGGTCGGCAAGGTCAACCGGAGCAACAAGCGGATCGCCGCGCTGATGCGCGACGCGGTCGTCCGCGATCTCGACGGGGACACGCTCGTGCTGACCGTGAAGTCGGCGGTGCTGGCCCGGATGATGTCCGACCACGCGCAGGTGCTCACCGACGCGCTCTACGAGGAGTTGGGCGGACGCTGGCAGATCCGCTGCGAGGTGGCCGGCGAACGGGGCGGGGCGTCGCCTGGTCCGCACCGCAGCCCAGCCGCTCCCGGCCCGGCCCCCGCTCCGGTCGCCGCCAGTCCGCAGGTGCCCGCAGGGCGGGCCGACCGGGGTCGCTCCGGCGGTGCCTCCGGCGCTCCTCGGTCGGGTGACCCGGCCGCCACCACTGCTGAGAACAGCGACGACGACTGGCCCGAGCCGGCCCGCCCAGGTGGTAGCGCCGCGTCCGCTGCCGACGACGACTGGCCGGAGGCGGCCCGCCCCGGTGGTGGCTCGGTCGATGCGGCGGCGGACCCGTCGGGCGACCCTCGGGCGACTGCCTCGCAAACCTCGGCGGGGCCGGTAGCGGCGGGCGCCCCGTCGAGCCGTGGCGGGGGTGACGGCTCACCGGTCGCCGGTTCGGACGGCGCGGGGACGCACGCCGCGTCGGGCCGGGCAGCGGCCGGCGTCATGCCCGGCGGAAGCGGGGCGAGGAGCGGGTCGGGTGGACCGGCGACCACCGCCGGGTCAGGTGGAGCGGGGACACACGTCGGATCGGCTGGAGCGGGAACAACCGCCGGGACCGGTGGGGCCCGGGCGAACGGTGGATCGGGCGGCCATGGTTCGAGTGCCGCGCCGCGCCAGGCGGGAGCGCCCAACGGCAACGGCAGCTCCGGTGGTGCCCCGGTCAGCAGCGCGATCGCCGCGGCTCGGGCGGCAGCGGCCGGGCGGGGTACGCGTACCGCCAAGGGAGCCCGGCAGACCGCGGACGCGGAGTTCGCCGGCGAGCCGCCGTACGACCCGGATTTCGACGGCCCGCTGCGCGGTGGCGCGGGACGTCCCGGCGGTGCTCAACCGGCCGTCACCCCTGCCTACGAGGGCTTTGACCCGGGTGACGAGCCACTGGACGAGATCATCGACGAGAAGACCGCCCGCGAGTCGAGCGAGGAACAGGCCGTACGCCTGCTCCGGGAGACCTTCGGCAGCGTCGAGAAGATCAACGACTAACCACCCCACCCCACCCCACCCCACCCCACCCGTCAGCGTCGATCTTGCAGTTCTTGTCTCGACAAATGCTGCCGAAGCCGGCATAAGGGCGACCAAAAGTGCAAGATCGGCGGGGGGAGGGGCGGGGGTGGGGGTGACAGGGGTGCGGCGCGCGGGGTAGGTCGGTGGGTGGCGTTAGGGTGGGCGGCGGCAGAAGAGGCGAGTCGAGGGAGTCATCGTGCGGCCTGGTGGACAGCCGAACATGCAGCAGATGCTGAAGCAGGCGCAGAAGATGCAGCAGCAGATCGCCAAGGCGCAGGCGGAGCTTTCCGAGGCCGAGGTGACCGGCACCGCCGGCGGCGGCCTGGTGACCGCTGTCGTCACCGGTTCCGGCGAGGTCAAGAGCATCAAGATCGACCCGAAGGCTGTCGACCCGGACGACGTGGAGACCCTGGAGGATCTCGTCGTCGCCGCGCTGCACAACGCCACCGAGGCGGCCCGCGAGCTGACCGAGCAGAAGATGGGCCCGGTCGCGGGCGGGATGGGCGGCCTCGGCCTGCCCGGGTTCTGAGCCCACAGATGTACGAGGGCGCCATCCAGGATCTGATCGACGAGCTGGGCCGACTGCCGGGCGTGGGCCCCAAGAGTGCCCAGCGGATCGCCTTTCACGTGCTGTCCGCCGACCCGGCCGACATCAACCGGCTGGCTGGCGCGCTGCGCAAGGTCAAGGAGCTGGTGCGGTTCTGCACCAGCTGCTACAACGTCGCCGAGTCCGACCAGTGCCGGATCTGCCGCGACCCGCGCCGCACCGACGAGGTGATCTGCGTGGTCGAGGAGCCGAAGGACGTGGTGGCGATCGAACGGACCGGTGAGTTCCGCGGCCGGTACCACGTGCTCGGCGGGGCGATCAATCCGCTGGAGGGCATCGGGCCGGACAATCTGCGCATCCGCGAGTTGATGACCCGTCTCGGCGGTGGTGCGATCCGTGAGTTGATCCTGGCCACCGACCCGAACACCGAGGGCGAGGCGACTGCGACCTACCTCGCGCTGATGGTGAAGCCGATGGGGATCGCGGTGACCCGGCTGGCCAGCGGCCTGCCGGTCGGCGGCGACCTGGAGTACGCCGACGAGATCACCCTGGGTCGGGCATTCGAGGGCCGCCGCGCCGTGTGACGGATCAGCCGAGCGGCGGCGGGCCGTCACCGTAGAGCTCACCGGTTGCCCGGGGCGCGAGGGAGGTCGAGGTGCGGCAGGAACGGGACGACCGGCCCTGGGCGCCCTCGGTGCTGGCTGCCCTGCTGGTGCTTGCCGTGCTGGCCGGTTGGTGGTGTGTCGCGGGGAAGATGCGCCAGTTCCGCGAGGCGAGCGACCGCGGCGAGGCGGCGGCTGCGGCGGAACTCGACCGGCGGGTCGGCGACTACGCCGAGGCGGTGATCGCCGCCGGGGCAGGGACATCCGACGACAGGTTGCGCACCCTCGCCGCCGAGCAGGGGATGGATGTCTGGGAGATCCGCCGGGAGCCGGAGCTGTCGCTGGTCGTCCAGTCGACCGAGGCCTACGGTCCATGGCCGGACGGGTTGTTGCAGCTTTGCCATCGACTCGATTTCCGGGCCCTGGGCGCGCCCGATGCCGGCTCCGATCTGGTACGTCTGCCCTCGTGCCCGACGCCGCCCACACCGTGACAGGCACCTGCCGACGGTATGACACACTGCTAGTGATCCGCCCAATCGATGTAACAGAATGATATCGATTGTTTGGGGCTATTGAGCGTTTTTGTCCGTGAGCCTGCTGGTCCGCGTGACCGGGGCCAGGCACTAAGGACACGATCCGGTACCAAGAGCTTCCAGCGCCGTTTCCCGCCGGTCCGAACGGGAGCTAAGGTCACGGCCATCGGTGACCCTGTCACCACGTTGTCCGTACCCCTAAGGACGAGGTGAAGCACCATGCGTGCATCCAGGCCGAAGGTCGCTATCGCGGCCGTGGCGGCCGCGGCCCTCGCGGTAGCAGGCTGTGCCGAGAGCGACCGCGAAGGTTCCAGCGGTAGTAGCAAGGACACCCTGGTCTTCGGCGTCGCCGGAGACCCGAAGGTGCTCGACCCCAGCTTCGCCAGCGACGGTGAGTCGCTGCGCGTGGCCCGCCAGGTGTTCGAGACGCTGGTCCGCCCGGAAGAGGGTGGCACCAAGGTCAGCCCCGGCCTCGCCGAGTCCTGGGAGCCGGACGCCGCAGGCACCACGTGGACGTTCAAGCTGCGTTCCGGCGTGAAGTTCCACGACGGCACCGACTTCAACGCCGAGGCCGTCTGCGCCAACTTCGACCGCTGGTACAACGCCAAGGGCCTGATGCAGAGCCCGGACGTGACCGCGTACTGGCAGGACGTCATGGGTGGCTTCGCCGCCAACGAGGACGACACCCTCGGTGAGAGCCTCTTCAAGTCCTGCTCCGCCACCGACCCCACCACGGTCGCGTTGACCTTCAGCCGGGTCTCCAGCAAGATCCCGGCCGCCCTGATGCTGCCGTCCTTCTCCATGCACAGCCCGAAGGCGCTCCAGGAGTACGACGCTAGCAACGTCTCGGGCAGCGCGGACGACATCAAGTACCCGGCCTACGCGACCGAGCACCCGACCGGTACCGGCCCGTTCAAGTTCAAGACCTGGGACATCGCGAACAAGACGCTGACCCTGGAGCGGAACGAGGACTACTGGGGCGACAAGGCCAAGCTCAAGAGCCTGATCTTCAAGACCATCTCGGACGAGAACGCCCGTAAGCAGGCGCTGCGCTCCGGCGACATCCAGGGCTACGACCTGGTCGGCCCGGCCGACGTCCAGCCGCTCAAGGACGAGGGCTTCAACCTCCTGACCCGCCCGGCCTTCAACATCCTCTACCTGGCCATCAACCAGAAGGGGAACCCGAAGCTGGCGGACCTGAAGGTCCGGCAGGCGCTCGCCCACGCCATCAACCGGCAGGCCCTGGTCGACTCGAAGCTGCCCCCGGGTGCTCAGGTCGCGGTGAACTTCTTCCCCGACACGGTCGAGGGCTGGAACGGCGACGTCACCAAGTACGAGTACGACGTCGAGAAGGCGAAGTCGCTGCTGGCCGAGGCCGGTGCCTCGGACCTGACCCTGCGGTTCCACTACCCGACCGAGGTCACCCGGCCCTACATGCCGAACCCGAAGGACCTGTTCGAGCTGGTCTCGGCGGACCTCCAGGCGGCCGGCATCAAGATCGAGCCGATCCCGCTGAAGTGGAGCCCGGACTACCTCAACGCCACCACCTCCGGCAGCGAGCACGACCTGCACTTCCTCGGGTGGACCGGCGACTACGGTGACGGCTACAACTTCATCGGCACGTTCTTCGACCGGCAGAAGGACGAGTGGGGCTTCAACAACAAGGCCCTGTTCGACAAGTTCCGGCAGGCGGACACCACTGCGGACCAGGCGGCCAAGGTGGCGCTCTACAAGGAGTTGAACGCCGACATCATGAACTTCCTGCCCGGCGTGCCGATCTCGCACTCGCCGCCGGCAATCGTGTTCGGCAAGGACGTGACCGGGGTCAAGGCGAGCCCGCTCACCGACGAGCGGTTCGCCACCGCGGAGTTCAAGTCCTGATCTGACGCACCGACCACGGGCGGGCGCTGTGACCCACAGCGCCCGCCCGTGATCCCTTGCCCCCTTCCGAGGCCGCCGTGTTCCGGTTCATCGTCAGACGCCTGCTTCAGCTGATACCCACGCTGTTCGGGCTCTCCATCCTGTTGTTCATCTGGCTCCGGCGACTGCCCGGAGGCCCCGAGACCGCCATTCTCGGCGAGCGGGGCACACCCGAGATGCGTGCCGCGATCCGCCGCAATCTCGGTCTCGACGAGCCGATCCTGATTCAGTACGGCCGGTTCGTCCGTCGGATGATCCGCCTAGACCTGGGTACGTCCATCTCGACGAAGCGCGAGGTGACGACGGAGTTCCTGCAACGATTCCCCGGCACCGTCGAGCTGACCATCACCGCGATGGTGATCGCAGTCGGCATCGGCATTCCGCTGGGCTACCTGGCCGCCCGTCGGCGCGGCCGGTTCCTCGACCACGCCTCCGTCGGCGGGTCGCTGATCGGCATCTGCATCCCGGTCTTCTTCCTCGCGTACATCCTCAAGGCGATCTTCTCGGAGAACCTCGGCTGGTTCCCCTCCAGCGGCCGGCAGGACCCGACCATCGGCGCCACCCGGATCACCAACTTCTTCGTCCTCGACGGACTGATGACCCGGGAATGGGACGCAGCGGCCGACGCGCTCATGCATCTCGTGCTGCCGGCGCTCGCCTTGGCCAGCATCCCCTTGGCGATCATCGTCCGGATCACCAGGGCCAGTGTGCTCGAGGTGCTCAACGAGGACTTCGTGCGTACCGCCGAGGCCAAGGGCCTGACCGAGAACGTCGTCCGCCGCCGGCACGTGCTACGCAACGCCATGCTCCCGGTGGTGACCTCGATCGGTCTGCTCACCGGTGGCCTGCTCTCCGGCGCGGTGCTCACCGAGACGGTCTTCGCCTTCAGCGGGATCGGCGCCTTCCTCGCCGACTCCATCAACCAGCGCGACTATCCGGTGCTGATGGGCTTCATCATGATCATCGCCGTGGTCTACGTGCTGGTGAACCTGATAGTGGACCTCTCCTACAGCCTGATCGACCCGAGGGTGAGGGTCCGATGACGACCATCGGTGGCAAGAAGCGAGAGAAGATCGACCGACTCGCCGAACTGGCCGCCCGCGACGAGGAGCGGGGGGTGAGCCTCTGGCAGGACGCCTTCCGTCGGCTGCGGCGCAACCCGGCCGCCATCATCGGCGCGGTCATCCTCACCGTCTTCGTCCTGGTCGCGCTGATCGGCCCGTTCCTGGTGCCGTACGGGCCGACGGACACGATGGGCATCCGGGAGGGCGTCATCAAACCGGGGGTCATCCCCGGATCCTCCAGCGAGCACTGGTTCGGTTACGACCACCAGGGCCGGGACGTCTTCAGCCGCATGATCGTCGGGGCCCGGCAGACCCTGCTGGTCGGCGTGGTGGCGACCCTGATCGGTCTCGCCGTCGGCGTGCTGATCGGCGGTGTCGCCGGTGCCGCCGCCGGCCTCGGCGGGCGCTGGGGCCGATGGGTCGACAGCACCCTGATGCGGTTCATCGACATGCTGCTGGCGCTGCCGAGCCTGCTGCTGGCGGTCAGCATCGCCGCACTGCTCGGACCGAGCCTGACCACGGTCATGATCGCGGTCGGCATGGTGTCCGTGCCGGTCTTCGCCCGGCTGCTGCGCGGCTCGATGATCGCCCAGTCCAACAGCGACTACGTCCTGGCCGCCACCTCGCTCGGGGTACGCAAGTCGAAGATCGCCCTGGCCCACGTGCTGCCCAACTCGCTCGCCCCGGTCATTGTCCAGGCGACGCTGACCCTGGCCACAGCGATCATCGAAGCGGCAGCACTGTCCTTCCTCGGGCTCGGCAACCCCGACTCGGCAACCCCCGAGTGGGGCGTCATGCTCGCCGACGCGCAGCAGTACCTGGGCATCCGGCCCGAGCTGGCCATCTACCCGGCGGTCGCCATCATCATCACCGCGCTGGGCTTCACCCTGCTCGGTGAGTCGATGCGTGAGGCCCTCGACCCGAAGCTGCGGAAGTAGGCGTGCCGAGCATGAGAAGCGCGCATTTGACCTCCGTGGCTGTGAACGAAAGGGCGGTGCGACATGGCACTGCTTGATGTCGAAGATCTTTCGGTGACCTTCGCCCGGCGCGGTCAGCGGACCGTACGGGCCGTGGATGGAGTCTCCTTCTCCGTGGAGGCCGGCGAGGTCGTCGGCCTGGTCGGCGAATCCGGCTGCGGCAAGTCGGTGACCTCACTGGCGATCATGGGCCTGCTGCCCAAGCAGCCCGGCCTTCAGGTGGCCGGCAAGGCCGTCTTCGACGGCACCGACCTGCTTCAGCTCGACGACCGGTCGCGCCGGGACATCCGGGGCCGGGACGTCGCGATGATCTTCCAGGATCCGCTGTCGTCGCTGAACCCGGTCGTGCCGATCGGGCTTCAGGTGACCGAGGTGTTGACCCGGCACCGTGGCATGAAGGGCGAGGCGGCGGCGAAGGAGGCGGCGCAGTTGCTGGACCGGGTCGGCATCCCCGACCCGAGGCGGCGGCTGAAGGAGTACCCTCACCAGCTCTCCGGTGGGATGCGCCAGCGCGCCCTGATCGCCATGGCGGTGGCCTGCCAGCCCCGGCTGCTCATCGCCGACGAGCCGACGACCGCGCTGGACGTCACCATCCAGGCGCAGATCCTGGAACTGCTGAAGGACCTGGTCCGGGACTCCGGCACCGCGCTGGTGATGATCACGCACGATCTGGGCGTGGTGGCCGGCATGTGCGACACCATCAACGTGCTCTACGGCGGTCGGGTGGTGGAGACCGCGCGGCGGCGTCCGCTGTTCCGTCAGCCCCGGCACCCGTACACCGTGGGGTTGCTCGGCTCGGTGCCGCGCCTGGACGCGGGACGCGGTGAGCGGCTGAACCCGATTCCGGGCTCGGTGCGTGACCTGCTCCCCTGGCCGGACGGCTGCGCCTTCGCCCCGCGCTGCGACCGACGGGTGGACGCCTGCGTCGGCGAGCCGCCGGACCTGGTGCTGACCCACGACGGCCGCAGCTACCGGTGCGTCAACCCGGCCCCGCTGCCGGGCCTGACGCCCGGTGCGGAGGCTCGGGAGACGCGACCGGGACAGGCCACGCCGGGTTCGGTGCCCGCGCAGGCGGTGCCGGACGACCCGCCGGCCGCGCCGGGCCTGGCCGCCGCTCCGAGTGAGGAGGAGACGCCGTGAGCGAGCGAATCGATCGGCTCAGCGGAGAGGACGTCCTCGTCGAGGTACGGGACCTGAAGGTGCACTTCCCGATCAAGCGGGGGGTGCTGTTCGACCGTACGGTCGGCCACGTCAAGGCGGTCGACGGCGTTGACCTGCGCATCACGCGCGGCCAGACGTACGGCCTGGTCGGCGAGTCGGGCTGCGGAAAGTCCACGCTCGGGCGGGCGCTGCTCCAGCTCACCCCGCCGACCTCGGGCGAGGTCAGCTTCGACGGGGTCGAGCTGACCACGCTGGCACCGAACAAGCTGCGCACGATGCGCCGCCGGATGCAGATGATCTTCCAAGACCCGATGTCCAGCCTCGATCCCCGGCAGAACGTCGAGTCGATCCTCACCGAGGGGCTACAGGCGCACGGCATCGGTGGTGACCGGAACAGTCGTCGCAAGATCATTTCCGAGACGTTGGACCAGGTCGGGCTGCCGCGTTGGGCGCTGTCCCGCTACCCGCACGAGTTCTCCGGCGGCCAGCGGCAGCGCATCGGCATCGCCCGGGCGCTGGTGCTGGGGCCGGAACTAATCGTCGCGGACGAGCCGGTCTCCGCGCTCGACGTGTCGATTCAGGCCCAGGTGGTCAACCTGCTCGACGAACTTCAGGACAACCTCGGTCTGACCTACCTGGTGATCGCGCACGATCTGGCGGTGGTCCGGCACATCTCGGACACCGTGGGCGTGATGTATCTGGGCGCGCTGGTCGAGGAGGCGCCGAGCGACCGGCTCTACACCGAACCGCTGCACCCGTACACCCGGGCGCTGATGTCGGCGGTGCCGGTGCCCGACCCGGACGTGGAGGACCGCCGAGAGCGCATCCTCATCGCCGGCGATCTGCCGTCGCCGGCCAACCCGCCGTCGGGCTGCCGCTTCCACACCCGGTGCCCGTGGGCGCAGCCGACCCGCTGCGCCGACGAGCGGCCGGAGTTGCGGGACATCGGCGGCAGTCGGGTCGCCTGCCACTGGGCCGAGCAGATCGCCAGCGGGGAACTGCGTCGGCACAAGGTCAGCGTGGAGATCACCCGGCCAGCGGGTGAGGGTGAGGATCCCTCGGTCGTTTCCGCCCCCACCGAGCCCGGCTCCTTCGTGTAGGTCGTGCGCGCAAGGGGTCCCTTCCTGACGCCCGAGCTGTCGGAAGGGCCCCTTGCCGTCACTGCCGACGACGCTGGGGCGATCAGCCCTCGGGGCGGTGCAGCAGGCCGAGGGCGATGGTGTGTACCGCGTCCAGCCCGGAAGCGTCGGTCAGCGGTGCGCTGCCGCCGGTGACCGCGTACCACTCGTCGGCGTCCTTGTACTGCACGTGCAGGCTGACCCGGCCGTCGGCGAAGTCGGTACGCAGGGTCAGCTCGCCGGTCACCACGCCGACCTCGTCGGTCATCACGCCGCCCGGTCCCGGCACGATGTCGGCGGTGCGGCTCTGTGGGCCGGTGGCACCGCCAGCGTCGGCGGTCATCCCGGCGCCCGGCACCTCCACCTCTGCCGCGGCGGCGCCGTCCACGGTCATGCCGGCCGTGGCCGGGCCGGGGCTGCCGGTGGCCGCCGCCGCGTCCTCGCCGCCCGGATCCGGCGTACGCTCGGGCGCCGGTGCCCCGTCGGCCCCGGTTACGGCTTGCTCTCCCATGTGCAGCCCTCCAACATGTCGGCCAGTTCGGCCTGCTCGGCACTGGTCACCGTCAGCTGCCAGTGGTGCTTCACCGCCACCCAGTCCCCGGCATATTGACACCAGTATGACCGGTTTGATGGCTTCCACTGGGACGGGTCCTGGTCACCCTTTGCCCGGTTGGAGGATGCGGAAACCGCGAACAGCTGCGGCCGGTCGAGGTCGTTGGCGAAGTCACCGCGCTTCGAGTCGTCCCACTCGTCGGCACCGGAGCGCCAGGCGTTGGCCAGCGGGACCATGTGGTCGATGTCCACGTCGGAGGGGTCGGTGAAGGTGCGGCCGTCGTAGACGCTCTCCCACCGCCCACCGACCACGTTGCAGCCGGAGTGCTCGATGGATTTGCCGTCGCGCTCCAGCACGGTGTCGCGGACGTCGCAGTTCTGGCCGGTCTTGCGCCAGTGCGGGAAGCGGTTGCGGCTGTAGCCGCGCATCGAACCCGCCTCGGCGACGGTCAGCTCCGAGAGCATCTGGTCGATGTTGCCGCTGCCGCTCGGCGGCGTGACCGGCTCCTCCTCAAGCGGGACGCAGCCGGCGGCGCCGAGGGTCAGCGCCGCGATGAGCGCGAGCGCCCCCGGGACGCGCGGTCCTGATCTGGTACGCACAGACGACACCTTTCCAGCTTGCGGGCTTCCGGCGATCCCGCACAGTACCCGGCTAGGGTTTCGGCGTTTCGTGGTGTCTGACGGATGGTGCACGGCAGATTGGTAACCATGCCCGAACCCTCGTCCGCTCTCCGCCTGCGCAGCAGCGCCGGCCGGGGCACCCTGGCCGCCGCCGTACTCGCCTCCGGCATGGTCTTCCTGGACAGCACCGTGGTCAACGTGGCGCTGCCGCACCTCGGCGCCGATCTCGACGCGTCGGTGGCCGGTCTGCAATGGACCATCAACGGCTACCTGTTGACGCTCGCCGCGTTCGTCCTGCTCGGTGGGGCACTCGGCGATCGCTTCGGGCGTCGGCGGGTGTTCCTGCTCGGCGTGGTCTGGTTCACCGCCGCCTCCATCCTCTGCGGGCTCGCCCTGCGCACCGACTGGCTGGTGGCCGCGCGGTTCCTTCAGGGCGCCGGGGGTGCCCTGCTCACCCCGGGCTCGCTGGCGTTGCTTCAGGCCAGCTTCCATCCCGACGACCGGGCGAAGACGATCGGAGCGTGGTCGGGGCTCTCCGGTGTCTCCACCGCGCTCGGCCCGTTCATCGGCGGTTGGCTGATCGACGCCCTCTCCTGGCGGTGGATTTTCTTCCTGAACGTGCCGCTGGCGGTGCTGGTCGTGCTGGCGACACTCCGCTGGGTTCCCGAGAGCCGGGACGAGAACGCGTCCCGGAAGCGGGGCACCCGCCAGTTCGATGTGGCCGGTGCCCTGCTCGGCGCACTCGCCCTGGCCGGCGTCACGTACGCCCTGGTCGACGCCCCCGACCGGGGTCTGGACTCCCCGGCGGTGGTGGCCGCGGCCCTGGCCGGGGTGGTCGCCGCGGTGGCGTTCGTGTTCCTCGAACGACGTCGTGGGGAGACCGCGATGCTGCCCACCGGCCTGTTCCGCAGCCGGTTGTTCTCGGTGCTGAACTTCTTCACCGTGCTGGTCTACGCCGCCCTCGGCGGGTTCACCTTCTTCATCGCCGTGTACCTGCAGAACGTGGTCGGCTGGTCGGCCCTGCTCACCGGCCTCGCGCTGCTGCCGATGACCCTGCTGCTGCTGGTCGGCTCGCCGCTCACCGGTGCGCTGTCGACGAGGATCGGACCCCGGTTGCCGCTGACCGTCGGGCCGCTGCTGGCCGCCCTCGGGCTGCTGATGCTGCGCGAGATCGGGCCGGGGGCGTCGTACTGGCGCGAGGTGCTGCCCGGCGTGGCGATCTTCGGCGTCGGGCTGACCCTGGTCGTGGCGCCGCTGACCGCCTCGGTACTGGCCGCCGTCAACGACCGCTTCGCGGGAGTGGCCAGCGGCTTCAACAACGCCGCCTCGCGGGTCGGCGGGCTGCTCGCGGTGGCGGCCCTGCCGCTGCTGGTCGGGCTCACCGGCACCGGGTACGAACAGCCCGCGGAACTCACCGCGGCCTACCGTGGCGCGTTGCTCTGGTGCGCCGGTCTGCTGGTGGCCGGCGCTCTCATCGCCGCCCTGCTGGTCCATCGGCCGGCCCGTCGCCCGCCACCGGCCCAGCCCTGCCACTCGTTGCCCGTCTCCACGCCGAGATGACGCAGGGCCCCGCGCCGGTGCGGGGCCCTGCCTGTCGGTTCAGCCTCGGGCGCGGTTGACGGCGCTGGTGACCGCCTTGATGGAGGCGGTGACGATGTTGGCGTCCATGCCGACACCCCAGACCGTGTGCCCCTGCACCTCGCACTCGACGTACGCGGCGGCCTGGGCGTCCCCACCGGAGGAGAGCGCGTGCTCGTGGTAGTCGAGCACGCGTACGCTCACCCCGGCTGAGCCCAGCGCGTTGACGTACGCGTCGATCGGGCCGTTGCCGATCGCGGTGATCGAGCGATCCTGCCCGCCGGTGTGGATCCGGGCGGCGATCTCGACCTTCCCGTCGGCGGTACCGATCGTGTACTCGGACAGCGCCACCGCAGGGTCGCGCTGGTGGTCGAGCAGGTACTGCCCGGCGAAGATCTGCCACATGGTGGCCGGGTCGACCTCACCGCCGTCGTGGTCGGTCACCTGCTGCACCACGCCGGAGAACTCGATCTGGAGCCGGCGGGGCAGGTCGAGCTGATGCTCGGTCTTCATGATGTACGCGACGCCACCCTTGCCGGACTGCGAGTTGACCCGGATCACCGCCTCGTAGCTGCGGCCCAGATCCTTCGGGTCGATCGGCAGGTACGGCACCGCCCAGGTGAACTCGTCGACCGGCACCCCGGCCGCCGCCGCGTCGGCCTCCAACGCGGTGAACCCCTTGTTGATGGCGTCCTGGTGGGAGCCGGAGAAGGCGGTGTAGACCAGGTCGCCGGCGTACGGGTGGCGCTCGTGCACGGGCAGCTGGTTGCAGTACTCGACGGCCCGCTTGATCTCGTCGATGTCCGAGAAGTCGATCATCGGGTCGATGCCCTGGGAGAACAGGTTCAGGCCCAGCGTCACCAGGTCGACGTTGCCGGTGCGCTCACCGTTGCCGAACAGGCAGCCTTCGATCCGGTCCGCGCCGGCGAGCAGGCCCAGCTCGGCGGCGGCCACGCCGGTGCCGCGGTCGTTGTGCGGGTGCAGGCTGAGCACCAGGCTGTCGCGGCGGGGCAGGCGTCGGTGCATCCACTCGATCGAGTCGGCGTACACGTTCGGCGTGGCCATCTCGACGGTGGCCGGCAGGTTGATGATCAGCTTGCGGTCCGGGGTGGGGTCGATCACCTCGATGACCTTGGCGCAGACCTCCAGCGCGTACTCCAGCTCGGTGCCGGTGTAGGACTCCGGCGAGTACTCGTAGAAGATCTCGGTGTCCGGGGTGTGGATCTCCGCGTACTTCTGGCAGAGCCGGGCGCCGCTGGTCGCGATGTCGGTGATGCCGTCCCGGTCCAGCCCGAACACGACCCGGCGTTGCAGGGTGGAGGTCGAGTTGTAGAAGTGCACGATCGCCCGGCGGGCCCCGCGCAGCGATTCGAAGGTGCGGTCGATCAGGTGCTCCCGGCACTGGGTCAGCACCTGGATGGTGACATCCTCGGGGATCAGATCCTGCTCGATCAGCTGGCGGACGAAGTCGTAGTCGGTCTGGCTGGCCGACGGGAAGCCGACCTCGATCTCCTTGTAGCCCATCTGCACCAGGAGCTGGAACATCCGGCGCTTGCGCTCGGGTGACATCGGGTCGATAAGCGCCTGGTTACCGTCCCGCAGGTCGACCGCGCACCAGCGCGGGGCGGCCTCGACGTGTCGGGTCGGCCAGGTGCGGTCGGGCAGGTCGATCCGGAACTGTTGCCGGTACGGCTGGTAACGGGCGTACGGCATCCGGCTCGGGCGCTGCCGCGCGAACGGATCGGAGTCGATGTCGGTGGTGCCGGCTGGGTGAGCCATGGCGGAGTTCTCCCGTGGTCATGTGACGTCAGCGGTGGAGGTCGGCGGCGAAGCCGAGAAGGTTCCGGGAAATGCTGGCGGCGCGGTTCAACTCCGCGACGAGGTGCCGGCCGTCAGGCCTCGTCGCGGCGACCAAGGAGAAGGTGCGCCTGCCACATGACAGAGTGACACTACGTGATGGACGTTGGTCTGGGAAGGCTCGTCCGTAGTTTGGGACGAGGCTCGCCTTCGTTCCTTCAGCTCGAAGCGTTCGAGCAGCTCAGGAGCAGTTCGGCCAACGGCCGGCGGTGGCGTAGTGATGTCTCGTGGCGCAACAGGTCGGCCGGGAGGCTGAACGGATCACCGAGTTGCCCGACCGCCGTCACCACGTACGGTCGCACGTCGGCGGGTAGATCGAGGTCGGCGACCAGGCCGGGCCGGTCGAGTTCGGTCACCTGGCGTACGTGCAGCCCCAACGCGGTGGCCTGCACGGTCAGGTGGGCCACCGCCTGCCCCAGGTCGTACGCCGCGAACGGGTTGTCGGTGGCGTGGTGCGCGGCGAGCAGCAGGACGCTGGCCCGCCCGGCCCACCGCTGCTCGTCCGCCGGCAGGTTGACCAGGATCCGCTTGAAGGTCTCGTCCTCGCGGTGCCCGACGGCGAACCGCCACGGTTGCCGGTTGCCGACCGAGGGCGCCCACCGGGCCGCCTCCAGCAGGGTCGTCACTTCGGTTGGCGTCAACTCCGCGACCGGATCGAAGGAGCGGGGGCTCCAGCGGAAGGCGAGCAGCGGAGTGAGGTCGGTCATGGGAGAAGTGTCCCGTATGGGCGTTTTGATCGAGCCGGCAGGGGTGGACGAATGTGGGCAATGACACCCGTAACGGGATAGGTCGTCAGGGCGTTCCCGCGTGCTCGTCCGTACCTGTCGGATCCGGGCCGACGGGCGGGGTGGGATCCACCGGCGCGGCCATGCCCAGCGGCTCACCCTCGACCACCGGACCGGGCAGTTGCACGGTGCCGGGGGCCGGCTCGGGTGGGGCGGCCAAGGTCAGCGTGCCGAACGCCGCCCGTACCGCCGTCGGTGTGCCGTCGGCGTCGAAACAGTAGATGCCGACGTCCAGCGGCGGGTTGATCGATGCCGCGGTGGTCTCCACCGAGTAGCAGTTGCCGGTCGCGTCGGCGGGTGCCATGGCCGGCGACACCGCCAGCGGGGCGCGCCGGTCGGTCAGCACGTCGAGCCAGTCGGTGAACGGGTGCTGCACCCGGGGATCCAGCCGGCGTGGCAGCGTGTCGTCCCGCTCACCGAGGCGTACGCAGCTCGCCGGCTCCGGCCGGGCGGCGGAGGGCAGCCCGCACTGGAACAACCCGTCCGCGATCGCGGCCAGCGTGATGTCGGCGGTGCCGCCGAGCGCTCCGCCCGGCACGTCCACCCGCCAGCTGCCGTCGTTCGCGCTGGTGAAGACGATCAGACGGTCGGCGGTCCCGTCCGCCCGCAAGGTGTACCGGGCGACCAGGTGCCGGTCCTGAGCGGCGGCGGCAAGGGCGGCCAACTCGTCCCGGGCCGCATCCGGACCGGCCGGGCGTGGCGCGGCGGTCGGCGGCGGTGCGGGGTCGGTGGGCGGGTCGGACGAGCAGGCGGCGAGGAGTGCGGGCACGGCAAGCGCGAGCGCGACGGTCAGCTGACGGTTCGGATGATGGGCGGCGGGCACCCGGCCATTCTGGGTGTTGGGCAGGGCTCGGCACAGCCCCGGAAAGGTCGGCCTTTCCGGCGTGTCGCAGGCCACTCCGGTCGCCCCGGCGGGCCGGATCGTGGGATCACCTGACCTGGCGGTCAGAGACGACCGATACCCTGAGGTCGTCCGACCCGCGCCGCCGGCCCCGGTGCCGGCGGCGTCGGCACGCTCAGGGCAACTGGGAGGGAGTGCACCGTCGTGGCACTCGTGGTGCAGAAGTACGGCGGGTCCTCCGTCGCCAACGCCGAGCGGATCAAGCGGGTGGCCGAGCGTATCGTCGCGGCCCGCAAGGTCGGCGACGACGTGGTCGTGGTGGTCTCGGCGATGGGTGACACCACCGACGAACTGCTCGACCTGGCCAACCAGGTGAGCCCGTTGCCGCCCGGCCGGGAGCTGGACATGCTCCTCACCGCCGGCGAACGGATCTCCATGGCGCTGCTCGCCATGGCGATCCACAACCTGGGGTACGAAGCCCGCTCGTTCACCGGCTCCCAGGCCGGCGTGATCACCACGTCGGTGCACGGCCGGGCGCGGATCATCGACGTCACCCCGGGTCGCCTCAAGGGCGCACTGGACGAGGGCGCAGTGGTCATCGTCGCCGGTTTCCAGGGCGTGTCACAGGACACCAAGGACGTCACCACCCTCGGGCGGGGCGGTTCCGACACCACCGCCGTGGCGCTGGCCGCGGCGCTGCGTGCGGACGTCTGCGAGATCTACACCGACGTCGACGGGGTGTTCACCGCCGATCCTCGGATCGTGCCCAACGCCCGACACATCAGGCAGATCACCTACGAGGAGATGCTGGAGCTGGCCGCCTGCGGCGCCAAGGTGCTGCACCTGCGTAGCGTGGAGTACGCCCGGCGGGCCGGGCTGCCGATCCATGTCCGTTCGTCATACTCGACAAACACCGGCACCATGGTCACCGGATCGATGGAGGAGCTCTCTGTGGAGCAGGCACTGATCACCGGAGTCGCCCACGACCGTAGCGAGGCCAAGATCACTATTGTCGGGGTACCCGACGAGCCCGGCGCCGCGGCGAGCATCTTCGACACCGTCGCGGGCGCTGAGATCAATATCGACATGATCGTGCAGAACGTCTCCACCGAGGGCACCGGTCGTACGGACATCTCCTTCACCCTGCCGAAGACCGACGGTCCGACCGCGATGGCTGCCCTGAGCAAGATCCAGGAAACCCTGAACTTCAAGGGCCTGCTCTACGACGACCACGTCGGCAAGGTCTCCCTGATCGGCGCCGGGATGCGGTCGCATCCGGGGGTGGCCGCCGGCTTCTTCGCCGCGCTGGGCCAGGCCGGGGTGAACATCGAGATGATCTCCACTTCGGAGATCCGCGTCTCGGTGGTCTGCCGGGACACCGACCTCGATGCGGCGGTCCGCGCCATCCACCAGGCTTTCGACCTTGGCGGTGACACCGAAGCCGTGGTGTACGCGGGGACGGGGCGGTAGCCCGGGTGGCCAGGCTGCCCACCCTGGCCGTGGTCGGGGCGACGGGGGCCGTCGGCACGGTGATGTGTGAGCTGCTCACCGGGCGGCGCAACGTCTGGGGCGAAATCCGCCTGCTGGCCTCCGAACGCTCCGCCGGTCGGAAGGTCCGCTGCCGGGGCGAGGAACTGACCGTCCAGGTCCTCACCGAGGAGGCCCTCGACGGCGTCGACGTGGCGATGTTCGACGTGCCGGACGAGGTCGCCGCGCACTGGGCGCCGATCGCGGTCAGTCGCGGTGCCATCGTGGTGGACAACTCAGGTGCCTTCCGGATGGATCCCGACGTTCCGCTGGTGGTGCCCGAGATCAATCCGGAGCAGTTGCGCAACCGGCCCCGGGGCATCGTCGCCAACGCCAACTGCACGACTCTCGCGATGATCGTCGCGGTCGCCCCGCTGCACCGCGAGTACGGCCTGCGGGAACTGGTGCTCGCCTCGTACCAGGCAGCCTCCGGAGCCGGTCAGATCGGCGCGGACACGCTGCACGACCAGCTGGCCAAGGCGGCCGGCGACCGGCTGCTCGGCTCGCGTACCGGCGATGTGCGGCAGGCGGTCGGCGACGACCTCGGCCCGTTCCCCGCACCCCTGGCGCTCAACGTGGTCCCCTGGGCGGGCTCGCTTGCCGATGGCGGCTGGTCGTCCGAGGAGATGAAGATGCGCAACGAGTCGCGCAAGATCCTCGGGTTGCGTGACCTCAAGGTCTCCGCCACCTGCGTACGGGTACCCGTGGTGACCGGCCACTCGGTCGCGGTGCACGCCGTCTTCGCCACCGAGATCGACGCCGAGGGCGCCCGTGGTGTGCTGCGTAACGCGCCCGGGGTGATCGTGGTCGACGATCCGGCGGCCGGCGAGTTCCCGATGCCGATCGACGCGGTGGGCACTGACCCCTCCTGGGTCGGTCGGATCCGCCGTGCCGTCGACGACCCGCGGGCGCTGGACTTCTTCGTCACCGGCGACAACCTCCGCAAGGGCGCCGCCCTCAACACCGCCCAGATCGCCGAACTCCTCGCCAAAACCCTCACCGCCTGACCCCCACCCCCGCTCTTTGGCGTTGATCAAGAGGTTTGCGTCATTTTCGATCTCCCCCGAGGACCAAAACTTCTTGATCACCGAGGCAGGGGTGGGGTGGGTTAGGCGGCGGAGAGGTGGACGCCGTCGCGGCCCTGTCGTTTGACCGCGTAGAGGGCCTGGTCGGCGCGGCGCAGGGCGAGTTCGGGCGACTCGCCGGGGCGAGGCAGGGCCACTCCGACGCTGATCGTGCGGCCCACCTGGCGAGCCGCCTCGGTGAGTCGTTCCGCGACGCGGACCGCCTCCTCGGGGCGACTCACCTCGATCACCGCGACGAACTCGTCCCCGCCGATCCGGTACAACTCGTCACCCTGGCGCAGGGCGTCCTCCAACGCCCGGGCGAGCCCGATCAGCACCCGGTCGCCCGCCTGGTGGCCGTACGTGTCATTAATGATCTTGAAGCCGTCCACGTCGATGGCCAGCAGGGCGGTGCGACCCGGCGTCACGGTGGCGATCCGCTGCCCGAACGGGCCGGTGTGCCGCAGCCCGGTCAGCGGGTCGGAACTGGCCTGCTCGCGCAGCCGTTCCAGGGTGCGTAGCCGGTCCAGGCAGCTCCACGCCTGCCCGGCCAGCAGCTCCAGCAGGTTGACGGTGGTCGGGTCCGGTCGCAGCAGCCGCTCGTCGGCGACCAGCAGCACCCCGCCTCGCTCCGGCGGCCCGAACGGCACCGCGACCAGCGTGCTGACGCCGACCCGGACCAGCGGGTGATGCTCGTCGGTCGGTGGATGACCGGCCTCACCCAGGGTGTAGCCCGCCCCGTAGCGGTGGGCCCGGTCGATGATGCGCCCGATGGCCGGGGCATCCAGCTCGGCCAGTTCGCTACGCATCCGGGTCTCCAACTCGCCTGGGGCGACCGTCGGGGGACCGAGTCGCGGGCCGCCCCGGCCACCGAGCAGCAGGACAGCTGCGGCGAGGGTGGAGATGTCCCGGGCCGCGGCGATCGCGGCCGTCATGAGGTCCCACTCGGTGCCGGCGGCGGTCATCGCCGAGACGTGCCGGAGCAGCTTCTCGCTGCGGCTCTCCGCCGGCCCACCGAGTGCCGAGATCCGGGTGCCGAGGCGGGCGGCGACCCGCTCGGCGACCAGCCGCCACGAGCCGAGGTCGGCCGGCCCGGTCCATTGCAGGTCGAGTACGCCGATGGTCCGGCCCGCCGGGTTCAGCACCGGTACGCACACCTCCGCGGTGACGTCCGGGCGAACCGGGATGTGCGCGGCGTCGGCGGTGACGTCCGGAACGACGGCGGAACGTCCACCTGTGTAGACCCGCCCGACGATGCCGGCGTCCGGCGCGACGGTGGCGAAGACCTGCCAGGATCCGGTGGCGGCGACGCAGCGGAGCCGGCCGTGCACGTGCAGCAGGACGGCGATCGTGGCAGGGGTGTACCGGGCGAGAGCGTCGACGGCCGCTTCGCAGACCTCGGTGACGGTCGACGCCATGGGCAGGCGGACCGTGACGTCACGGATGACTCGCTGGTGATCCACTCGCACGTCGTTCCAGGTCGGATCGGTTCCCGGTGGCGCCGGGTCGCGGATCAAGCGTACTCACGCGTGGCTGAGAGCCGGCTGTGGTCGTACACATGTGCTATCCACAGGGTGTGGACACGGCCTGTGGGCCCACGCGTCGGGCGCGGCGGCGATAGCGTGGGATTCTCCGGTCTAGTGGAGGCCCGATGCTCATCGCCCACCTCAGCGATCCGCACCTGACCACCGGCGTCCTCGGTGCCGAGCCGGCTGCCGGCCTGCACCGGGCGCTCGGCCGGGTGCTGGCGCTGAATCCCCGACCCGACTGCGTGGTCATCACCGGCGACCTGGCCGATCACGGCCGGCCCGACGAGTACGCCGTGCTGCGCGAGGTGCTCGGCCGGTTCCCGTTGCCGGTGCACCTGGTCACCGGCAACCACGACGACCGGGAGTCGCTGCTCGACGCCTTCGGCGGCACGCCCTGGCTCGGCGGTGGCTTCTCCGCTCACTACCAGGTCGATCACCCTGGAGCGACAGTCGTCGTGCTCGACTCCCTGGTCCCCGGCTCGAACGGCGGGCGGCTCGGTGAGGAGCAGCTCGCCTGGCTGGACGGGGCGCTGGCGGCGCGCCCCGACGTGCCGGCCGTGGTCTGCCTGCACCACCCGCCGGTCGAGGTCGGCATCCCGATCGCCGACTCGATCCGGCTCGCCGACGGCGCCGAGCTCGCCGAGGTGCTGCGCCGACACCCCCATGTGGTACGCGTCGCCGCCGGCCACCTGCACCGTCCGGTGACCGCCACCTTCGCGGGCACGGTGCTGACCGTCGCACCCAGCACCTGGCGGCAGTCGACGCTGACCATGAGCGACGACGAGCAGATCGGGTGGGTCGCCGAGCCGACCGCACTGCTGCTGCACGTGGTGTCCCGGTCGGGCTGCGTCACGCACACCGTGCAGGTGAGCCACACCGCCGGCATGACCTGCGGCTTTTGACCGGCGCACGGCGACAAAGAACGACGAGAATCACTATGGTGGTTCGCTGAGGTTGCCGGTGACCGCTCCGGTCCGTCCGACTCGGCGGCCCGGCGGGACAAAGGGGTGTCGGGATGAGGCGTGGTCTTGCGGTGCTGGTGGTGGCCTTGCTGCTGAGCACTCCGGTGGTGACCGCCTGGCTCGTCGGCGACCTGACCGGCGAGGCGGCGCGGCGACTCGCGGCCGAGGGAGAGTCGCTCGACTACGCGGTGGAGCCGGTCAGCCTGGGCGCGACCGGTGACCGGGTCCTGGTGGTCGTGGCCAGCGCGCTCCTGCTGGCGTCGCTGGCCCTGCTGATCGGCGCCACCGTCACCCGCAAACTCGATCCGCGCGTGTGGTCTGCGCTCGTACCGCTGCTTGTCGCCGGTGTGTTGATCGGTCTCGCCTGGCGGATCGTGACCGCCGGAGCGATCGGTGCGAACATCGGTGCCGGCCTCGTCGTCCTCGGCGGCGGCCCGGTGCTCCTGATTCTCCTCGGTGTCGCCGCCGTGCAGGCCGCTCGGCTGCGCCGCGAACACCGCCGCCGGGTCGGCTGAGGCGGCAGATTCGGCGTCGGCACGCCGGACCAGGGGGTCAGCGCAGCGGAGGGGGAATCGGCACTTCGCCCTTGAATGCCTTGGCCGACAACTCCACGCGCTCCGGGTGACAGGCACGATCTCCGAGCGGATGACCGGCAACGTTGACGCAGCGTTGGCCGGGCAGGGCGTCGCAGATCGGGCACTGCAGGAACAGCCCGCCCGACGAGACCACCTCGATGCCCTGTGCCAGAGCAGCTCTGCCGATCTTGACAATTGCCTGGTAGAGGGCTTGATCCTGATGGCGCGCGGCGGCGTCGGCGACGTCCCGCATCCCTTCCCAGAACAGGTCGCGGGCGTCGGGCTCGTCCACGTCGATGCGCATGACCGCGCATCCCCGTCGACCCATCGGCCAAACCTGACGTCGGAAACTCAGAGTGCTCGATGCATCGGCCGGGCGATGGCGTTGGCACACCACAAAGAGGGGCACATCCAGTGGCTGGATGTGCCCCTCACCTGGTCGGGGTGGCCGGATTCGAACCGACGACCTCTTCGTCCCGAACGAAGCGCGCTACCAAGCTGCGCCACACCCCGAGGCGTGCCGACAAATAGTAGCCCACCCGTCCCGAGGCTCAAACTCGGTACCCGGGGCGCGGGTGGTCAGCGTGGGATCAGCGTGAGCAGACTGGCCTCCGGGGGGCAGGCGAACCGGACGGGGGCGGTCGGATGGGTGCCGAGCCCGGCGGAGACGTGCAGCCAGGAGTCCGATCCGGGCCAGCGGTGCAGGCCCTTCGCCATCGACCGGGGCAGCCCGCAGTTGGTCACCAACGCTCCTACCCCCGGTACGCACACCTGCCCGCCGTGGGTGTGCCCGGCGAGCAGCAGCCCGAAGCCGTCAGCGGCCATCTCGTCGAGCAGCGCGGGCTCGGGCGAGTGGGTGAGCGCGATGGAGAGGTCGGCGTCGAGGGAGATCGGCCCGGCGACCGAGGCGTAGTCGTCCCGCTCGACGTGGGGGTCGTCCACCCCGGCCATGTCGATCGCGCGGCCGCCGGCCTTGACCGTGCTCCGCCGGTTGTTCAGGTCGACCCAGCCGGCCCCGACGAGCACGTCACGCAGTTCCTCGGAGGGCAGCTCGACGCCCTCGGTGTACTCCCGGTCAGGCAGGAAGTAGGTGAACGGGTTCTTCCAGACCGGCCCGGTGTAGTCGTTCGAGCCGAACACGAACGCACCCGGGTAGTCGAGTAGAGGTTGCAGTGCCCGTAACACCCCCGGCACCGCGCCCGGGTGCGCCATGTTGTCGCCGGTCACCACCACCAGGTCGGGATCCACAGCGGCCAGCGACGCGACCCACTGCTGCTTGCGTACCTGGTTGGGGGTCATGTGCAGGTCCGACAGGTGCAGCACGCGCAGCGGCTCGGCGCCGGTCGGCAGCACCGGCACGTCGAAGCGGCGGAGGGTGAACATGTTGCGCTCGACAAGGGAGGCGTACGCCAGGGCGGCGGCACCCGTCGCGACGGTTGCGGTCGCGAGCCGGAATAGTGTGCGCTTTCGCATGCCGATCAGGGTAGTTTGACCGTCCATGAGCACGCTGAAGGACCGCCTCACCGCCGACATGCGCGCCGCCCTGAAGGCCCGCGACGAGCTGACCACCTCCACGCTGCGGATGGCCCTGGCCGCCGTGGGCACTGCCGAGGTCTCCGGCAAGGCCAAGCGGGAGCTCAGCGACGACGAGGTGGTGGCCGTGCTGACCAAGGAGGCCAAGAAGCGCCGCGAGGCCGCCACCGCCTTCGCCGACGCGGGCCGCGCCGAGCAGGCCGCGAGGGAGAGCGCCGAGGGCGAGGTGCTGGACCGCTACCTGCCGAAGCAGCTCTCCGACGCCGAGTTGACCGAGCTGGTCACGCAGGCGCTCGCCGCGGGCGGCTTCACCGGCAAGGCCCAGATGGGCCCGGCGATGAAGGCGGCTCAGGCCGCGGTGGCCGGCCAGGCCGAGGGGGGCCGGGTGGCAGCCGAGGTACGCCGCCAGCTGGGCCTCTGAATCGTCCCAGCCGAATATCCATCCCGGCCCTTATCTCCTGCTGGCGGCAGGTCACGCCACATGAACGGGCGGGCACCCCCTGGTTCGGGTGCCCGCCCGTTCGAGCGCTGCTGCGGCGGTCAGCCGCCGGGTCGGTCCGGCGGACGGCCCGGGTTGTTGGGCGGGCCGGAGGGTGAGTCGTTCCCCGGCCGGTCGTCACCGCCGCCGTTGCTGGGTTTACCGGCACTGACCATGATCGTCACGATGCCGCCCTTGATGGTGCGCCCGCTGGGGCTGGTGCCGGCGGCCGTCCCGGCGGGGCAGTCGGAGGTGACCCGGCTGCTGGAGACGATCGGCTCGAAGCCAGCGCCGGAGAGGCGGGACTTGGCCCGGTCGAGGGACAGGCATCCGACGCCAGGGATGGTGCGCTGGTCGCCCAGGGAGATCTTCTTACCGGGCGGGTCGAAGTCGATCCGCTTCTTGCCCTTCATGGCGTCGCGCAGCGTCTCCCAGACCGGCGGGTTGATGCCGTCCGGCTGGTTGTGCTTCATCTTGGCATTGGTCTGCGGCCAGTCCGGGTCGGCCATGATGCCGGCGACCGCGTACTGCTTGGTCATCGCGACCAGGGCGGCGCTCTTCTCGGAGTCGGTGGTGCCGGACTTGCCGGCCACCGGGGCGTCGACGATGCCCTTGGTCTGGGCCGCGGTCCGGCTGCCGCCGCACTTGCTGGTGGAGGAGTTGTCGCCGACCGGGCACCGGGCGGCGTCCACCGCCGCGCGGGCCACCTCGGTGCTGATCCGCTTCTCACAGCGCGGGTTGGCCACGTCCAGCTTGTTGCCGTCCAGGTCCCGGATCTCCTGCACCGGGATCGGCTCGCAGTACTTGCCGTCGGCGGCCAGGGTGGCGTACGCGTTTGCCAGATCCAGCGGGGTGACCTGCGAGACGCCCAGGGTGAACGCGCCCCACTGGTGCGCGGCCTCCTTGGTGTTGGCGAAATCCGCGTCCTTGCTCTGCCGGAACTGGATGCCGAGGCGCTTGGCCACGTCCACCACGTTCTCCGCGCCGACCTGCTGCTGCAACGGAACGAAGTACGTGTTGATCGAGGCGGAGAAGGCGCTCCACATGTTCTGCACGCCGCCGGCCTTCTTGCCTGAGTTCGTCGGGCAGTAGAGGTTCGTGCCCGGACAGGCGGCGGGGCTGCTGCTGTCGATGATGTACTCGGACCTGAACTGCTGCGGCGCGTTGAAGGTGTAGCTGAGCGGGATGCCCTTCTCCAGCGCGGCCACGATGGTGAAGATTTTGAAGGTCGAGCCGCCCTGGTAGCCGGTGATGCCGTCGCCGCCGGTGAGCAGCGGGTTGACCGTGTTCGGATAGTTGCCCCGCTTGCCCTTCTCGCGCTGCTTCGGGTCGCTGTGCGGCTTGTTCTTGGGCTTGTCGGGGTTGTCGAGCTTGAAGTTCCGGTTGACCGACAGCGCCCGGACCCGGCCGGTGCCGGGCTCGACCACCGCGACCATGGCGGCTTCCTTGGCGGTCACCGGCTTCGCCCGGCGCACCGCCTTGTCGGCGCCGGTCTGGGCCTGCTTGTCCAGGGTCGTGATGATCGTGTAGCCGCCGCTCTTGAGCCGCCGCTCCCGGTCGTACGAGGTCGACCCGAACGTCTCCTGCGACATCCACCAGCGGTAGAAGTAGTCGCAGAAGAAGCCCCAGGCGTTCTTGTTGGTGGCGACGCAGCCGTTGGGGGCCCGCTTGCCCTTGACCACCAGCTTGACGGCCTTGGCCTCATCGGCCTGCTGCTGGGTGATCGCCCCGGTCTTGACCATGTTGTCGATCACGTAGTTGCGCCGGTCGACCGCGTGCGGGTAACCGTCCTTCGTGGTCGGGTCGAACGCGGTGGGGGCCTTCACCAGGCCGGCCAGCATGGCCGCCTCTTCGATCTTCAGGTTCTTCGGGGGCTTGTTGAAGTAGACCTGGCTGGCGGCGTAGACGCCGTACGCGCCGTTGCCGAAGGCGGCGAGGTTGAGGTAGCGCTCCAGGATCTCGTCCTTCGACATCTCCTTGTCGAGCTGGAGTGCGTACCGCATCTCGCGCAGCTTGCGGGCGCTGGTGTCCTCGGTCGCGGCGATCACGTCGGCCGGGTGCGTGGCCGAGTACGCGATGCCCATCCGGACGTACTGCATGGTCAACGTCGAGGCGCCCTGCCGGTCGGCGCCGGCCTGGCTGTTGTTGACGAAGGCCCGGGCCACGCCGTTGAGGTCGACCCCGTTGTGGTTGTAGAAGTCGTGGTCCTCGGCGGCGATGATCGCGTTGCGCATGTTCTCCGAGATGTCGGCGAGCTTGACGTCCCGCCGGTTCTCGTCGTACATGGTGGCCAGCGGTGTCTTGCCGTCGGAGGCGAGCAGGTAGCTGATCTGTGGTGCGCGGGCCACGGTGAGTTCCTTCGGTAGCGCGCCGAAGGTCTCCGCGCCGGCCTTCGCGGCCAGGCCCGACATCGCCACCGCGGGGAAAGCCGCAGCGGCGACCACCACGCCGGCCAACAGCCCACAGATGAGCAGCGATGCGGCGTTGGTCAGGACGTTGTGGTCACGTTTCCGCATCCAGGTCACCTCGACAGGGTACGCGAACAGGTAACGAGGGGCGCTGGGGCGTCTTTTCCCCATTTCCTGCGCGCGCCGGCCTCGTTGTGCTAGACGCGTGGCACCGGGTGTCCGGTTGCGTGGATTCGAGCCGAGTTTCCTCCTCATGGAGGTGGCTCGCAGCGTTTTCGGCGACCTCGGTGGGGTAAGCGGCGGTCCCGGGCCCGAGAAGCCGGGAGTGTCCGGAATGATGGATTTCGCCGACAACGTTGCGTAATCGTGCGACTACAGAGCATGATGTAGGCGGCGACAGCGCCACATGTCGTCTGTGCCGCCTTGGGGTAAGGCGTGCCGGACGACCCGGGGGGATTGCCGGCTGGCCCGCGACGGCGTCGGTAGTACAGCAAGGGGGGACGTGTACAGATGGGCATGATCACTGACTGGCCGTCGTTGGCGGCGTGTCAGAACGGGGACCCGGACGCGTTGTTCGTACAGGGCGCCGAACAGAACGTGGCCAAGCGGATCTGCCGGAGCTGCCCAGTCCGGTACGAGTGCCTGGCCGACGCGCTGGACAACCGGATCGAGTTCGGCGTGTGGGGTGGCATGACCGAACGGGAACGTCGCGCGCTGCTGCGTCGCCATCCCCAGGTCACCAGCTGGCGCAAGATGTTCGAGGCGGCGATGAAGAAGAACGCCAAGGACAAGGCCGGCAAGGACAAGATCCTGGCCGCGACCGGCAACTGAACCACCGGCACGGTCGGCTGCGGCTTCCGGCCGCACCCACCCGTCGGTCAGTGGCGGCTGATCGCCGCCGCGATCGTCCGTAGCCCGTCGACGTCGTGCACGTCGGCGGGCTGCGCCGTCACCGACACGGCCGGCACCTGGGGAAACGCCTCGGTGAACCGCGCTGCCACCTGCTGCTCCCGTACCGCCTGCTCGGCCAGGGCGGCGTGCGCCCGCAACACCTCGACGGTGCCCTCATGGCCACCGGCCGCGGCCAGGCGGTCGGCGGCGGCCCGGCTCTCCGCCGTGCCCAGTTCGGTCACCGTCGGCCGGTGCACCCGGTTGAGTACCAGGCCGGCGAGCGGCATCTGCTCCGCGCCCAGCCGGCCGGCGAAGTAGGCGGCCTCCCGGACCGCGTCCGGCTCCGGCGCCGCGACCAGCAGGAACGCCGTCTCCCGCGCCTGAAGGATGCGGTACGTCTGCTCGGCGCGCTGCCGGAACCCGCCGAACATCGAGTCGAGCGCGGCGACGAAGCCGGACAGATCCGTCAACAACTGGGTGCCGATCACCTTCTGCACCACCCGGGAGAACATCCCGAAGGAGGCGGTGACCAGGCTGAACATGCTGCGACCGCCGGTCCTTGCCGGCGCGAGCAGCAGCCTTAGCATCCGCCCGTCGAGAAACCGCGACAGCCGGGCCGGTGCGTCGAGGAAGTCCAGTGCCGAGCGCGACGGGGGAGTGTCCACCACGATCAGGTCCCACTCGCCCCGCGCGTGCAACTGGCCGAGCTTCTCCATCGCCATGTACTCCTGCGTGCCGGCGAAGGTGGAACTCATGGCCTGGTAGAAGGGGTTGGCGAAGATCTCCGCCGCCTTCGCCGGATCGGTGTGCGCCAGCACCACGTCGTCGAAGGTGCGCTTCATGTCGAGCATCATGGCGTGCAGTTCGCCGCCGCTGTCCTCGACGTCGATCCCCTTGACCTGCCGGGGCGTGTTGTCCAGCTCGGTCAGGCCGAGGGACTGGGCCAGCCGCCGCGCCGGGTCGATGGTGAGCACCACCGTGCGGCGTCCGTGCTGTTCGGCGGCGCGCAACGCGAGCGCGGCGGCCGTGGTCGTCTTGCCCACCCCGCCCGCACCGCAGCAGACCACGATCCGAACTCCCGGATCAGCCAGGATCCGGTCGACGTCCAGCGGCGGCGCGGCGTTGTCGGAAGGCACCAATCGAGCGTATCGGGCTGACCGGCTCCGCGCGCCAGGCCGAGGTGAGGTGTGAGTCAATCGGCCTGGACGAGCGCGGCGGCGAGCACCTCCAGGCCGGCGCGGTTCACCCCGTCGGGCAGCAGCGGTAGTTCGACCAGGGGCACGCCGAGGTCCACCAGATCGGTGCGGAGCGAATCCTCCAACTCCCGGCGGATCATCAGGTCCCGCGCCTCGTGGTGCAGGCCGGTGACGATCCCCGTGCTGGCTGGCAGCCCCGCCGCGCGCAGTCCCCGCGTCAGTTCCGCTTCCGTGACCAATCGTCCGGTCGGCAGCGGTGCCCTGGTCCCGTTGACGATCACCCGCCCCACACCGAAACCGAGCGAGGTCAGCTCGGCGATCGCGTCGACCGTCTCCTGCACCGGCATCTCCTCAAGCAGAGTCACCACGTGCACGGCGGTCATCGGTGAGCGCAGCAGCGCGGAGACTCCGTCGCTCTGCGTCTTGATCGGCCCCATCTTGGCCAGCCGGGCGGTCTCGGCGGTGACGTTCAGGAAACGCCCGATCCGGCCGGTCGGTGGCGCGTCCAGCACCACCGCGTCGTACACCCGTCGCTGGTCGACGGTGCGGGTGGTGGCCTCCTTGACCTTGCCGGTGAGCAGCACGTCGCGCAGACCGGGAGCGATCGTGGTGGCGAAGTCGATCGCACCGAACTTGCGCAGCGCCCGGCCGGCCGCGCCGAGCTTGTAGAACATGTCGAGGTATTCGAGCAGGGCCTCCTCGGCGTCCACCGCGAGCGCCGCCACCGTGCCGCCGCCGGGGGCGTCGACCAGGTGCCGCTCGGCGTACGGCAGCGGTTCGGTGCCGAAGAGCTGGGCGATGCCCTGACGCCCCTCCACCTCCACCAGCAGGGTGCGTCGACCACCGGCGGCCAGGCCAAGGGCCAGCGCGGCGGCCACGCTGGTCTTGCCCGTGCCGCCCTTGCCGGTCACCACGTGCAGGCGGGCGGGCCAGTCGATGCCGGCCCGGTCAGTCGGTCGCTGCGCTGCTCCCACCCGTCGAGCCTATCCATCCGGCGTGCTCAGGCGACCTCGCAGACCCACCAGCCGGTCTTACGGATCACCGTGAAGCGCAGATCCTGATCAGCGATCTTCTCGTCGGCGGTGGTGACGGTCACCGTGGTGGTGACCGTCGCCCGGTCGCCGGTCTCGTTGTCCACGGTCGGCGTGTCCCACCGGAACCGGGGGTTCTGGTAGGTCGAGACATACTCCTCGACCTCGGACACCTTGGCCCGGATCTTGTCCTGGTCGCGCGCGGCGGTGCAGACCATAGCCGCCGCCTTGGCGGCGTCCCGGTCCTGGTAGATCGCGGTCAGGAAGTCGTCGACCGCCACCGACGGATCGGGCGCGCCCTCGCCCGACTCGGTGTTGCGCAGGGTGAGGAAGGCGGCCACCCCGCCTCCGGCGCAGAGCAGCAGCACCACGACCAGCGTGAGCGAGGCCAGCAGTGGCCCCCGCTTACGCGGCGGTCCGGCCGGCGAGTGCTGCGGCCGATACCCGCCCTCGGGCGGCGCGGGCGGCGCACCGTGGCCGGTGGCCGGTGGCGAGGGCTGGGCCGGTGAGCCGGCCGGCGGGAGGTCGGTGGGGCCGGTCGGGCCGCCGACGGGTGGCTGGGTCATCGGTCCCCCCGGGTGCGGCGCAGCACCGCATGAAGGCGGTGCGCGTGGGATCGGGTGGCCGGGCCGGGCGCCCGTCCAGACGGGAAGGGTAGCGGTCCGCGGCGCCGCTGCGGAGGGCCCGGTCTGTCCGGTACGACGATCGCGATCAACTTTCCGCTGGCCGGGTGTCGCAAATGTGACCGAACGCGATCAGGCGCGCGCGTCCTGTTGATGGGACCGGTGCCCCGGTCCTACGGTCGCTCCGGCACGCCCCGGCCCGGGCCGGGCGGATGGGTCCCGGACCGGTGGGCGACGCCGTGACCAGGTACGACGCCCGGAGGCAGTGCATGCGCGACACGGACAACACCCCCCGAGCCCAGTTCCCCGCCGGGCTGCGACGGGGCAGCCGGACAGCTGGCGGAGACTCCTCCGGCCGGCTGCCGGTCAACGAGCGGTCGTATCGGCGTCCCGTCGACCCGGTCACGAGTGCCGAGCCGACCGGCGGACGGGAGGAGGACGGCCCTGGGTACGTCATCCACCTGCCCATCCGGGTGACCGATCTGGCCGCCGCCACCGCGTTGGCCGGTCGGCTGGCCACCTCGCTGAACTTCCTGCTCGAACTCGACGCCGGTGAGACCGAGGTGTCGACCGCCGACGACCAGAACAACCGGCACCGGGTCTTCTGCGACCTGTTGCTGCCGGATCGCACGCGCTGCCCCCAGCCCTACGACCACTCCGGCCCCTGCGGGGAACTGTCGCCGGCACCCGAGCAACGGGCCGCTCCCGAGCAGTGGCCCGATGCTGACCAGCGTCCCGCGTCCCGGCCGGCCGGCGGACCGTAGGCTGTGTCCCGAAGTGTCCATGCCACCGAGGGAGCACTCCACCGATGCAGAAGTGGGAATACGCCACCGTCCCGTTGCTGGTCCACGC
Source organism: Micromonospora sediminimaris (assembly GCF_016863575.1). NCBI lineage: Bacteria > Bacillati > Actinomycetota > Actinomycetes > Micromonosporales > Micromonosporaceae > Micromonospora > Micromonospora sediminimaris. Next base: position 83,116 of record NZ_BOPD01000019.1, on the reverse strand, counting down.
GACCAAGCAGATCCTCGACAACTGGGGTGAGGACGGCTGGGAACTCGTCTCCGTCGTGCCCGGGCCGAACCCGGAGCAGCTGGTCGCCTACCTGAAGCGCCCGAAGGCATGAGTGCCGTGGCCAACGGACCCCACGCCAGGCTGGCGGAACTCGGTCTGGAGTTGCCGGAGGTGGTGCCGCCGGTGGCGAGCTACCTGCCGGCGGTGCAGTCCGGGCAGCACGTGTACGTCTCCGGGCAACTGCCGATGGCCGAAGGCAAGCTCCTGGCCACCGGCAAGGTCGGTGCCGGTGTCTCCGCCGAGCAGGCCAAGCAGCTGGCCCAACGCTGCGCACTGAACGCGCTCGCCGCGATCGACTCGCTTGTCGGTCTGGAGAACGTGGTCAAGGTGGTGAAGCTGACCGGGTTCGTCGCCAGCGCAGCCGGCTTCACCGGGCAGCCGGGTGTCATCAACGGCGCGTCGGACCTGTTCGGCACCGTCTTCGGTGAGGCGGGCCGGCACGCCCGGTCGGCCGTCGGTGTCGCGGAGCTCCCGCTGGACGCGCCGGTGGAGGTCGAGGTCATCGTCGAGGTCTCCTGACCTGCCGCGATCTTGCAGTTCCCGACCGGACGAAGAACTCTAACGAGGACGAATCGGGGACCGGAACTGCAAGATCGCGGGGCTGCGTTCGTGGGGTCGTACGATCGCAGCCATGGGAGGGCATGTGACGGGGGCGGTGACCGCCCTCGCCAGCGAACTGCCGGACTGGGCGGCGCTGCTGCGGGCACCCAACCCGGGGCCGATGACGTTGGACGGCACCAACACCTGGCTGCTGCGGGCCCGGCCGGGCGAGCCGGCCGTGGTCGTCGACCCGGGCCCGGCGGACGAGGCGCACCTCGCGGCGATCGTCGCGCAGGGGCCGATCGGGCTGGTGCTGATCACCCACGGCCATCCGGACCACACCGAGGGCTCGTCACGCCTGCACCACCTGCTCGATGGCGCCGCCGTCCTTGCCGTCGACCCGGCGCACACCATCGGCGGTGAGCCGCTGACCGGGCCGGGGCAGGACCTGAGCGGCTTCGGCTTGGAGATCCGCCTGCTCGCCACCCCCGGCCACACCGCCGACTCGGTCTGCTTCCTCGCCGAGCACGACGGTCAGCGGGTGGTGCTCACCGGTGACACGATCCTCGGCCGGGGCACCACCGTCGTGGCGCACCCGGACGGGCACCTCGGTGACTACCTGGCGAGTCTGGAGCTGCTCTCGACGTACCGGGGCGTGCCGGCGTTGCCCGGGCACGGCCCGGCGCTGGCCGACTGCGGCGCCGCCGCCGACTTCTATCTCGCCCACCGCCGCGCCCGCCTGGACCAGGTCCGGGCGGCGCTGGACGCGGGGGCGCGGACCGCGGCCGAAGTGGTCGCCGCGGTCTACGCCGACGTCGACCGGTCGCTGTGGTGGGCGGCGGAATGGTCGGTGCGCGCCCAACTCGAATACCTCGGCCGGGAATCCGACGGCGGCGACGCGAGGTTGGATCCAGCGTGACCTGCCCGGTGTGCGGAACCGTCGCCGTGCCCGGCGCCCGGTTCTGCCACAACTGCGGCGCCGCGCTGCCGGCCGCCGCGACCCTGCCCGCCGCCGAGCGCCGGGTGGTGACCGTGCTCTTCGGCGACCTGTCCGACTTCACCTCCTGGTCGGAGGATCTCGACCCGGAACGCGTCGGCGCGGTCACCGACCGGGTGCTGGCCGCGCTGGCCGGGGCGGTCAAGACCTTCGGCGGGCATGTCGACAAGCTGACCGGTGACGGGATCATGGCGGTCTTCGGTGCCCCCGTGGCGCACGAGGACGACGCCGAGCGGGCGGTACGCGCCGCGTTGTCGATGCAGCGTGCGGTGCGCCGGGTGCTCGACGACGAGCGGGGCGGCGGCGCGCCGCTGGGACTACGGGTCGGGCTCAACACGGGTGACGTGATCGCCGGCATCCAGGCCGCCATCGAGTACACCGTCATCGGCGACACGGTGAACACCGCAGCCCGGCTGGCCGACGCCGCCGCCGTCGGTGCGGTCTACGCCGGTGGGCGTACCGCCGCGGCGACCCGGCACGTCGCGAGCTGGCGGGCGCTGCGACCGCTGCGGCTCAAGGGCAAGCGGGAGCCGGTCGAGGCGTACGAGCTGCTCGGCCTGCTGGACGCACCCGGTACCCGCTCGGGTCTGGGCGACGAAGCGCCGTTCGTTGGCCGGGAGACCGAGATCGGTCGGGTGGCCGGCCGACTCGCCGAGGTGATCGACCGTACCGAGCCCCGGGTGCTGCTGATGACGGCCGAGGCTGGCATCGGCAAGTCCCGGTTCGCCGCCGAGGTGGAACGCCTCGCCGCCGGCTACGACGTAGGTGCCGGCCGGTACGCCGCGCATACCGGTGCCCGGGTTCTCTCGGTGCGCTGTGCCGCGTTCGGCGAGCGTCGCCGGCTGGCGCCCCTCGCCGACCTGGTACGCGCCGCGACGGGGTTGCCGAACGACACCGCGACGGCGGTCACCCGGGCCGCGGTGGAGGAGCGGCTGCGCCGGCTCGGGCAACGGCTCAGCCGTACCCGGACGGAGCCGGCCCCGGTCGCCACCGATCAGCTGCTGGCTCTGCTCGGGTACGCGGAACTCCCCGCCGGCGGCCCGACGGACCAGGGCGAGTGGAGCACCGCCCAGGCGCCCGCCGACGTCGACGCGGTGCCCAACGCGGTGGCCGACCTGCTCAGCGCGCTCGCTGAGGAGGCACCGCTGGTGGTGATCGTGGACGATCTGCACGATGCCACCGCGGAGACCATCGGCGCGTTGGAGGTCACGCTGTCCCGGCTCGCCGGTCCGGTGCTGGTGCTGCTGCTCGGTCGACCCGAACTGGTCCGTACCGCTGGCACCCTGGCCCGGGTGTCCGACGCCGAGGTGCAGCCGCTGCCGCCGCTGCGAGGCGCCGACGCGGCCCGGTTGCTGACCAGCTACCTCGGCGGTGGACGGCTGCCCCAACCCGACGCCGACCGGTTGCTCGCCACCGCCCAGGGCAACCCCTTCTACCTGGCGGAGCTGGTCACCCTGCTGATGGAACGCGGGGCGCTCACCGCCGGGGCACGCAACACCTGGCGGCTGGCACCGGGCTCACTGGGCAGCCGCCTGCTCTCCCGCGACCTCGCGGCGGTGCTCGCCGCCCGGATCGACGCCCTGCCGGCGGAGGCCCGCTCGGTGCTGCGGGACGCCGCGGTGGTCGGCGACACCGTGCCCGACGGTGCGCTGGAGGCGCTGCGGGAGCAGCGCACCGCCAGTGACGGCCGCCCGGCCGCCGTCGCCGCCGTCGAGCTGGAACGGGCCGTGGAGGAGCTGCTGCAACGCCGGATGCTGCACCGCACCCGCAGCGGGTACGCCTTCGCCACCCCGCTGATGCGGGAGGCCGCGTACTCCGGAATCAGCAAGGCGGAGCTGGCGGAACGGCACGCCGCGTTGGCCCGCTGGGCGGCTCCGGTGACCGAGGTCGCCAGCCCGAGCGGCACCGGAACCGGCCCGGGCGGCTTCCCGGAGGCGTCCCGGGACGACTTCGTGGCCGAGCACGTCGAGCGGGCCACCGCGCTGGCCGACGCGGTCACCCTACGTCCGGACGCGCCGGCCCGGGCGGTCGCGCCGCTGGGCGTGGCGGCGCTCGGCCGGGCCACCCGCCGAGCCCTGCACGCGGGGGAGCCGGCACTGGCCGTCGAGTACGCCGAACGCGCCACCGAACTGGCCCGCGACGGAATCCCCGCCGTCGACCGGGTGGCGCACGCCCGGGCACTGCTCCAGGTGGGTCGGGCCACCGACGCGCTGGCCTCGGCCGAGAAGATCGCCGCGAACGTGGGAGATCCGGCGACCCGGGCCAGTGCCCTGCTGCTCGCCGGGCAGGCCCAGCAGGTGATGGGTGATCTACGGCGGGCCGAGTCCTGCTGGCAGGAGGCGCTTCAGGTGGCCGGGGACGCCGACCTGCCCGCCCTGCGTGCCTCGGCGATGCGCCGGCTGGGCATGACCGACTTCCTGGTCGGCCGGCTGGGCCAGGCCAGCAGCCGGCTGGCGGCGGCGTACCAGGTGAGTCTGGGCGCGGGGGACCGCCGGGGACAGGCGTGGTCGTTGCAGAACCTCGCCTGGGTGACCACCACCCGGGGCGACTTCGCCGGCACGGACGCGGTCCTCGGCCGGGCCGCCCGGCTCTTCGCCGAGCTCAAGGACCCGTACGGACGGGCGTGGTTGCGCGGCACCACCGCCTTCGCCCGGCTGCTCGCTGGTCGGCTGCGGGAGGCGCGCCGGCTGGCCCGGGTGTTCCTGCCGTTCGGTGAACGGGTCGGCGAGGCGTGGGCGGTGGGCACCCTCCGGGCGGTCGACGCGTACGCCAACGCCGAGCTGGGTGAGCTGGTCGACGCCGACCGGGAAGCCCGGCGGGCGTACCGGGATTTCGCCGCCGCCTCGGACGACTGGGGGCAGGGCTTCGCGCTTGTGGTCCGGGGCGTGGTCGCCCGAGGGCTGGGCGAGCCGGAGCACGCCGCGGACCTGCTCACCGACGCGCTCGCGTACGGTCACCGGACCGGTCACCCGCTGCTCACCGGGATGGCCGGTACGCTGCGCGGCTTCGTCGCGCTGGAAATGGGTGACGTGGCCGGCGCCGAGCGGCACGCCCGCGCGGTGCTCACCACTGTGGAACCACACAATCCGCAGGCACCGGCCCAGGTCGCTCCCCGGGTGCTGCTGGCCACCGCCCGGTTGGCGGCCGGCGACTCGGGCACCGCGGTCGGCCTGCTCGCTCCGGTCGCCACGATGGCGGCCACCACCCCGTCCCTGCTCTTCTCCCGCCGGCAGTCGATGGCGCGGTACGCCTCGGCCCTGCTCGCCCACGGCCAGCGCGAACAGGCGTTGGACTGGGCCCACCGCGCGGTGCGGGTGCAGGCCGAGGATGTCCGCAGCCAGGTGGTCGCGGCGAGCGTTCTGGCCGAGGCGCTGGCCGCGTGCGGGCGGCCGGCGGAGGCGAAGGCCAGCGCCGAGGACGCGGTCCGGCTGGCGTACGCCACCGAGCAGCGCAGTGAGCGGGCCGCTGCGGAGGCGCTGCTGAACCGCCTGCGAACCCCCGGCTGACCGCACCCGCCCGCGACCTCGGCGTGCCCGCGCCCGGCCACGCCGCCGGTGTGATCGCACTGTGGCGCGATGTCCCGGAAACGTCACCCGGCGGGGTCGGGCTCTCGACCTGGTACGCCCGGTCGATCGATGGCCGGTACGGATCTGGCGGTTTCGGGGATGTGGCCGGTCGGGGCCGGCCGCTAGCGTGGCGGGTGCACGCGACCGTCGATGTCGTCGGTCGCGCCGTCGAGGGGGGCGAAGATGAGGCTGCCGCGTTCGGTCGCGGGGTGGACGATCGCGGTGTTCGGCGCGCTCGCGCTGGTGATGGGGGCGGTCGGCCTGCTCTGGCCGGAGGCGCTGTTGCGGGTGCTCGGCTTCGAGATCCCGCAGAGCCGGGCACCGGGTGACTACACGGGTGTCTTCGTGACGGCCTCCTCGATGGCCTCGTTCAACATGGGGGTCTACTACCTGCTCGCCGCAGCCACCGAGTGGCGCGCCTTCTACCGCTTCACCGTCGTGTTCCGGCTGGTCACGTTCACGGTCTTCACCCTCGCGGTGCTTGCTGACATCGCACCGGGGCGGTTCTTCGGGGTGGCGGCCTGGGAGGGCCTGGGCGCGGTGGCGACTGCCGCCGGGCTCTGGTGGGACGCGCGCCGACCCGCTGGCACGGCTGCTCGGTCCGGGGCGGTCGCCCCGGCGGCGGGGAGCGGATCGACTGCCGACGAATCGGAGCAGGACGACGACCGGCGCGGTGCCGGGACATCGGGTGTGGGGCCGGCCACCGATGCGGTTCACTGAGCGGCCGGCAGAGTTCGGTATTTTCGAGACTGTGACCGACACCCCGCCCGGCGCCCTGCCGACGCCCATCGTGCCCGGTCTGACTAATTTGCAGGTGTTTGCCCGGGGTGGCTACGCCACGGTCTACCGCGCGACGCAGATCTCGGTGGGCCGCGAGGTCGCCGTCAAGGTGGAGAACCGGACCCTGGCCAGCGACCGGGATCAGGCCCGTTTTCTGCGCGAGGCGCGTGCCGCCGGTCGGATGTCGTCCCACCCGCACGTGGTCGACCTGTTCGACGTCGGGGTCACCATCGACCAGCACCCTTACCTGATCATGGAACTCTGCGACGGTTCGTACGCCGAGCGGATGCGCAATTCGCCGCTGGGCGCGGTCGAGGCCCGGGATCTCGGTGTCAAGATCGCGGACGCCATCGCCCACTCACACGCCGCCGGCGTGCTGCACCGCGACGTCAAGCCCGCCAACATCCTCCACTCGCACTTCAACCCGGCGGTGCTTGCCGACTTCGGGCTCGCCGTGGTCGCCGAGATGCGGGACGCCTCCGTCGCGCTGGAAGTGCTCACCCCGGCGTATGCGCCGCCGGAGATGTTCAGTCACAGTCCGCCCTCGCCGGCCGTCGACGTGTACGCGCTCTGCGCCACCCTCTACGCGGTCATGCACGGCCGGCCCCCGCGCTGGCAGAGCGAGCGCAACCCGAGCCTGGTCACCGTGTTGGAGATGTTCCACCAGCCGGTTCCCAGCCTGCCCGGCATCCCGGAGGACCTGGTCGACGTGCTGCGTGCCGGCATGGCAAACGATCCCGGTGACCGGCCGTCCGCCGCGGAACTGCGCGACATGCTCACCAATCTGACGTTGGACGGCTCGGCCGCACCGAGCGGGGGGTCGACCCCTCCAGCGGCACCGACCAGCGGCGTTGCCGCCAACATCCACGATGCCGGCCGTGCCGCCCCGCCGGCCAGGGAGGGCTCCACCGAGCGCAGCCGTCGCCGCCGCTGGTTCCTCGGGGCCGCAGGGGTGGTGGCCCTCGCCGCTTCGGCAGGTGTCGGCGCCTGGGCCGCCGGTGGTGGACCGTCGCCACAGCCGAGCATGCCGGCCCGCCCGGCGGCCACCGGTCTGCTCCGCCCGGGCTGCGCCACTCATCAGGAGGCGCTTCCCACGGGTGCCCAGTGCGCTGCGGAGTTGGAGTGCTTCGGGCCGGTGCAGGTGCGTGGCCAGCAGGCCGAAGCCAGCCGAGTGCCGTGCGACGCCCGGCACACCTGGGAGAGCTACGCCCAGGGGAAGTTGCCGGCCGGCCTGGCCGATGCCGGCCACGACGAGATCGTCGCGGATCCCCGAGTACGCCAGGTCTGCAACGAGGAGACGTTCCGTCTGGTCAGCGGGATGCGTCAGGCGGCGGGATGGAATCTTGAGGTGTTACCGCCGGCTGACGCGGACACTGACCTCACCTATCGATGCCTGGCCGGTCGGGGTCTCAACGGCCTTGCCTCGCCCACGCTCACCAGCGGCTGACCTCCCGGGAGAGTCGCGGGCGTCAGCGTCCCCACCGATCGCGTCGATGCCGGTCCCGCAGCGCGCGGACCGCCTCCCGATCGCCCAGGCTCTCCAGCGTGTCGGCATCAATGCCGGACGGCTCGATACCCGGCCCTCCGGACGGCTGCCCGCTATCCGGTCGAACATCCGCGTCACGCTGCCGGGCAGCGGTGACGGCCACCCCCGCGACGGTGGCGAGCAGAACGCAGAGCAGCGCCCCCGCCACCCCGAGCAGATCCTGCCGGCGCCCCACCACCAGCGCCGCGAGCAGCCAGAACGCTGCCAGGGCCGCAGCCACCGCCACGGTCCGTGCGTCGGATCCTGGGAACCGTCTCACCCGTCCAGAATGTCGGAGATTGCCGATCTGTCAACAGCAGCCAGCTTCACCAGGCGGAACAGCTGACGAACAACAGCTTGCCGAACGAAGAGGGGGCTGCGACAGTGCCGAGCGAGTCGGAAATGCGCTTTCTGTGCGGCAGACATCACCGCGTACGGGACGTCGGACTGTGTGACCGGCGCCATCGACGCGTACCTGCTGCGGTTGACGTTGCCGAAGAGGGGCAAGGTCTGCCACGGCGACATCCAGTCGTTCGAGGAGCTGCCGGAGATTGAGGTGGCCCAGCGCGCGGAGACCGCCAAGAGCGACCTGGCCGCTCAGGGTGCGCCGGCGCGCGGTGAACCCAAGCGGCTACCGCCGGTTGTGCGCGGCCGGGACGGCGGTGTCAGCCGGCCCCGAGACGTCGGGTGCCGGGCAGGTGGGCGATGCCCCAGGTGGCGAGGCTGTCCAGCACCGGCGCGAGGTCCCGGCCGCGTTCGGTCAGCTGGTATTCGTACCGCCGGGGCCGCTCGCTGTAGGGGTGGCGCACCAGGATCCCGCACTCCTCCAGCCGACGTAGCCGGTCGGTGAGCGTGTTGGTCGGCATCGCCTCGGTTGAGGCCGCCAGGTCCGCGAATCGGAGATTGCCGCGGAACAGCAGGTCACGCACGATGAGCAGGGACCATCTGTCACCGACGAGATCCAACGTGCCGGCGATGGCGCAGTCCGAGCGGGGGGCCACGTTCCGGGCTGAAGACATCCGCACCTCCGAGTCACTTGCGATACACAAGCTACCCCAATAGAGTCACTTGCAAAATACAAGTGACTCTGGAGGGCTCGTGACCGTGCCCGTGCGTACCCATGCTTCGTTGTTGACCCTGCCCGCGCTCGTCGCTGTCGGCTGGTTCTGCGCCGCGCTTGTGGCCAGCGCCCTGGGCGCGTTCCGCGCGCCACCGGGCGATCCGCCAGTGGCTCTCGCGCTCGCCGCCGGCGTACCGCCACTCACGGTGCTCGTCCTAGCCGTACGCTCGTCGCGGTTCCGTGCCTGGGCCCGCCGCCTCGATCTGCGGTTCCTCGCCCTGTTGCAGACCTGGCGGGTAGCGGGACTGGCGTTCCTGGCGCTCGTCGCCGTCGACGCGTTGCCGGCCGGCTTCGCGCTGCCGGCCGGGATCGGCGACGTGGCCATCGGATTGACCGCGCCACTGGTGGCGGCCTTCGTGGTCGACCGCGCCAACCGGATCTTCGTCGCCTGGACAGCCCTGGGCATCGCCGATCTCATCCTCGCCGTCACCCTCGGCGTCCTCTACTCGGCCAGCCCGGCCGGCCTCCTGCTCACCGACGTCGACACCGGACTCATGTCCACCCTGCCGATGAGCCTCGTCCCCGCCTTCGGCGTCCCCATCACGTTGGTCGCCCACCTGCTGTCACTCATCAAACTCTCCGGCCGGTGACCCACGCCGGAACCGACCACCGGATGGTGGTAACTCGACACGGACGACTACTTTCGGTGCAACCCGAAACTCGAAACGTAGCGAGGTGGCCATGGCGGTAAGCCTCTCCAGTTCCCGGTGGCGTGCGGCGGCGACCACTGCGGCGGTCGCCCTGACGCTGCTGCTCGGCGCGGCAGCCGGCTGCGACAGTCAGAAGGAGCCGGAACTGCCGTCCGTGCAGGAGAAGCTGCGCGAGTCACACATCTGGGGCCAGCCCGTCCTGCGGATCGGGGTGGCCGACGACGAACCGCTGATGGGCGAGATACGCGACGGGAACCACATCGGGTTCGACGTCGAGATCGCCAGGTACATCGCCGCTTCCCTCGGCTACGAGGGGGAGCACCGGCTGGAATTCGTGGCCGTGTCCACGGAGGACCGGATTCCGGCCCTCCAGGGCGGGGTGGTGGACCTCGTGGTATCCAGCTTCTCGATCACGGAAGAACGCAAGAAGCTCGTCAGCTTCGCCGGTCCGTACTTCGTGACCACCCAGGAGGTGCTGGTGCCGACCAGGCACAAGGACACCATCCGTACCATCGAGGACCTGCGGAACCCGAAGTACCGGATCTGCACCAGCGGCGGTTCCACCACCGAGGCGGAACTTGAGAAGAACCAGGTCCGCACGCTTGTGGTCAAGGACGTCTGGGACTGCGTCAAGGGCATTCGGGCCGGCAAGTACGACGCGGTCAGCTCCGACGAGACGATCCTCGCCGGCTTCCTGGCCCGCTACCCGACCGAGTTCGAGATCGTCGACATGCCCTTCGGCACCAGCGAACTGCTCGGCGTCGGCGTGCCGATCGGGGACCCGGCCCTGCGCGACCTGGTCGCCTACTTCCTCGACAAGAGCTACCAGCAGGGGCGCAGCGGAGAAGCCAGCCCGTGGCTGACCGCGTACAACCGCACGTTGGGGCCGTGGCTGCGGGGCGAGAAGCGGCAGCCGCAACCGCTCGACGTGCCGAGGCTTGTGGACTTCGACGACAAGGCACCACAACGATGAGTGCGGCACCCGCCACCGCCTCCGACGAGCCGGGCGCAGGCGGCCCACCGCCGCCCGTACTGCGAGCCCCCGTGCAGCCGACCGCCCCGCCACCTTCGGCGCTGCCGAGCACGGCGGGGCGGGTCGAGCCGCCGCCCGGTGCGGCCCGGACGGAGACCACCGGCGGCTGGGATCCGGCCGAGCGACGGGCACGGGCCAGCCAGTCGTTCTGGACGGCCGTGGTTGGCGTACCGGCGATCTTCTCGGTGCTACGGCTCGGTATCGAGGCCGGCGGTGAGTTGCAGACCACGTTGCTGCTGGTGGCGAACGTGGGACCGGTGAACCTGCTCGCCGGCTTCCTCACCACGGCGGCCCGCCTGCTCTCCACCGTGCTGGTCGCGGTGTTCGCGCTCGGCGGGGTACTCGCCGCCAGCGGGCACCGGCTGACCCGCCGACCCCTCTTTGCCCGGTGGATGGAGATCACGCCGGGCTGGTTCGTCGCGGCAAGCTTCCTGATGGCCCTGGTGACCTGGCCGCTGCTGTATCTCCCGCTGCTGCTGCCCACCGTCGCGGCGGCCTTCCAACTCCGGCCGGAGCGCCTGCACGAGCGTCCCGCCCTCCGCGTCCTGATCGTCGTCGCGGCGTACGCCGGCTACCTCTGGCTGCTCGTACCGACGCTGCGCGACGCCGGGCGGCAGGGCGAGCTGCTGCCGATCGTGCTGCTTGTCGTACCCCCGCTGCTGGCTCTCTTCGTCGCCGGCCCGCTGCCCCGGGTGGTCATCCAACCACTCGCCCCGGTGACCCAGCTCGCCGTGCTGGTGGTGCTGGTCTGGGCGGCGCTGCCGGTGATCAGCACACCGGTGCTGCCGCTGACCGTGACCACTGTGGGTGAACCCGGCGTGACCTCCGCCGAGGCCACCGAGGAGATCCGTGGGCACGTGGTGACCACCGACGACGTCAACATGGTCATCCTTCAGGAACGCGGTGGGGTGCGCTACGTGCCGGTCGACCAGGTACGCGGTCAGGTGCTCTGCCCCTCGGAGGAGGAACTGCCCCGGTACCGGCTGCGCATCCACGACTTCCACGTCGAGGACTCCCTGCTCGAAGGGCTGGGCCGCCGGGTACGCCCGGTCCACCGGGTAGACGCCGCCTGCCGATAGTTGATCCGGTTCGGCCTCGCCGAGTGGTCGGCGGGGCGCGGCGATGCCCCGATCAGTCCGGACGTAGGCCCTTCTCGCGCAGCCAGCCGCGGAGCGTCTCGGCCTGCTCTCGTCCCCTGCTGATCTCTCTGGCGGCCGCCGGGTCGGCGACGTGCGTCGCGGCGGCGTCGAGAACGGCCAGCGGCTCGTCTCCGGCCAGCCAGCGCTGAAAGGTCGAACGGTCGTCGTCCGGGACGGTCGAGAAGACGCACCAGTCGATGACGTCGGCCAGGTGGCGGGCCGCGGCGACCTCGCCGACCTCGGTGAAGGCGGCGAGGTAGGAGGTGAGGTCGGCACCGCACTCCAGGACGGCGTCCAGCAGATACCAAGCCTCGTTCGGCCCACCGAAGGTGTGCAGCATGTGCCGCCACCAGGTCGCCAGCAGGCGCGTCACGGCGGCCCGCTCGGCTGCCGACCAGTCGCGCCACTGCGAGGAGATCCGTCTCGTCACCGCGTCCGGCGAGCTCCACCCGTCCATCTGGTCGCGGGCGTACAGTTCCAGCAGCCGGGGCAGCAGGTGCGGGAATTCCGTGTCGTCACCGAAGGTGCCGGGGTTGAGCAGGTAGACACCGAGCTGATCCGGGGTGAGCTGGCGCAGCGGCGTACGCCGGAAGAGATCCACCTCCTCCGGGCTCACACAGTGGTCGCAGGCCGTCAGGTCCGCCGGCAGCTGATGGCGGGCGAAGAGGGCGTACACGTTCTCGATCGCGTCGTCCAGGGCCTGACCGGCCGCTCCGGTGTCGTTCACGACGGTGAGTATGCGCGTCGGAGTCGGACACGGCGACGGGGAAACCGGACGCCTCCGCCGCGGGTCGCGGCATGTTGCGCCTTCCCACCCGACTTATCCCGCGACATGCCGCAACTCGCGACGACCACGTCACGGGACTCAGTACGACTTGTCCTGGCCGAGGAGGTGTTGGGCGACGAAGTTGAGGATCATCTCCCGGCTGACCGGAGCGATCCGGCCGGCCCGTACCGCGCCGAGCAGCGTCGCCACGCCGTACTCGGTGGTCATGCCGGCGCCGCCGAGCGCCTGCACGGCCGTGTCCACCGCCAGCGCGGCGGCGTCGCCGGCCGCGTACTTGGCCATGTTGGCGGAGACTCCGGCCTCCAGGTCGCGGCCGGCGTCGTAGAGCGCCGCCGCTTTCTGGATCATCAGCCGGGCCAGCTCCACCTGCACCGCCGCATGCGCGAGGGGGTGTGCGACCCCCTGGTGGGAGCCGATCGTCCGGCCGCCCCACACCGAACGGGTCGCGGTGTACTCGGAGGCGCGTTCGATGGCGTACCGGCCGGTGCCGGCACCCATCGCGGCGACCGTGATGCGCTCCGGGTTGAGCCCGGCGAACAGTGCCGGTAGCCCAGCGTCCAGCGACTCGCCGACCAGCGCCGCGGCGGGCAGCCGCACGTCGTCCAGGTAGAGCAGGAACTGGTTCTCCGGGGACACGATCTCCATGTCCAGCTTGGACCAGGTCAGCCCGGCCGCGTCGGTCGGCACGATGAACAGCGCCGGCTTGAGTTTCTGCGGAGCCGCCTCCCCAGCGCCGGCATTGCCGTCATCGACGGCGACGCGGGCCACCACCAGGACGAACTGTGCCTCGTCGACGCCGGAGATGTAGCACTTGCGGCCGGACAGCACCCAGTCGTCACCGTCACGGCGAGCCACCGTGGCGAGGCGGTGGAAGTTCGAGCCGGCGTCCGGCTCGGTAATCGCAAAGACGATCTTCTGGGAGCCGTCGGCCAGGCCCGGCAGGTGGCGTTTGCGCTGCTCCTCGGTGCCGTGTCGGTTGATGACGGTGGCCGCGATGGCGGGGGAGACCACGAGCAGCAGCAGCGGGCAGCCGCTGGCGGCCAGTTCCTCGCAGACGATGGCCAGTTCGGTGATGCCGCCGCCCCCGCCGCCGTACTCGGTGGGGATGTTGACGCCGAGGTAGCCGAGCTCGCCGGCCTCCTGCCACAGCTCGGTGGTGTGCTCGCCGGCCTTCGCCTTCGCCACGAAGTACCGGTGCCCGTACCGCCTGCCCAGCGCCCGCACGGCGTCGCGGAGCTGGTCCTGCTCGGGGGTGAGGTCGAAGTTCATGACGGCGACTCCTCATCGGGGGTGACCACGGCCAGCACGGCGTCGGTGTCCACCTGACCGCCGGCCGGTACCGGCAGCTCGGTGACCACACCAGCGGTGGGGGCGAGCACGGGGTGTTCCAGCTTCATCGCTTCCAGGGTCAGCAGCAGGTCACCGGCGGCGACCCGCTGACCGACCTCGACGTGCACCCGCGCCACCGCGCCGGGCAGCGGCGCGAGCAACGACCCGGCGGCCAGCTCCGCGGTGGGCAGCGGAAAACGCGGCAGCTCGGTCAGGCCCGCCGCCCCGTCCGGACCGTCCACGAAGACCTCCGACCCCACCCGGCGTACCCGGTAGACCCGCCGCACCCCGTCGACATCGAGCACGACCCGTTCCGGGTACGCCTCGACCAGGCTCACGGTCGGCTCGCCGCCGGCGGTGGAGGTCGCTGATCCCGAGCCCGCAGGCGACGTCGTCCACTCGGTGAGCCGGCCGGCGCGGTCCAGCCGGTAGCGGATCTCGATTTCGTCCCCATCAGCGGCAGCGAAGCGGGTGACCTGCGGGAAGGCGGGCACGTTGCGCCATCCCGAGGGCAGCCCGGCCAGCACCGTCGCGGCAGCCCGGCGAGCGGCGGCCGAGGCCAGCGCAGCGGCCAACGCGACCAGGGGGTGCTGTTCGGCGGGCAGCAGCGCGGCGAAGACCTCCGGATGCCGGTCCAGGAAACCGGTGTCGATGTCGACGGCAGCGAACTGTGGGCTACGCAGGACGTGGACCAGCAGGTCCCGGTTGGTGGCCACACCGTGCAACTCCGCCCTGGCCAGCGCGCCGGCCAGGGCACGGGCCGCCTCCGCCCGGGTTGGCGCCCAGGCGATCACCTTGGCGAGCATCGAGTCGTAGTGGATGCTCACCGCCGACCCGTCGACCACGCCGGAGTCCAGCCGCAGCCCGGGTGCGGCAAGGGGCCCGAACTCGGCCGCCACGCCGGGCAGGGCGAACCGGTGCAGGGTGCCGGTCGCCGGTCGGTAGCCGTGCGCTGGTTCCTCGGCACAGAGGCGTACCTCGATCGCGTGTCCGGTGGCCGCCGGTGTCGCGGCCAGCGGCAACGCCCCGCCCTCGGCGACCAGAAGTTGCAGCCGAACCAGGTCCAGTCCGGTGGTCAGCTCGGTTACCGGGTGCTCGACCTGGAGGCGGGTGTTCATCTCCAGGAAGTGGATCTCCCCGTCGGGCGCGAGCAGGAACTCGACAGTGCCGGCGCCCACGTATTCGACCGCCCGTCCGGCGGCCACCGCCGCCTCGTGCAGCCGCTCCCGCGCCTCGTCGCCAAGAACGCCGGGCGCCTCTTCGACGACCTTCTGGTGCCGGCGCTGGATCGAGCAGTCCCGCACGCCCAGCGCCACCACAGCGCCGAAGCTGTCGCCGAAGATCTGCACCTCGACGTGCCGGCCACGCTCGACGTACCGCTCGATGAAGACCGTGCCGTCGCCGAACGCCGCCGCCGCCTCGCGGCGCGCGCCTTCGACGGCCTCGGCGAGCCCGTCGGCGTCGCGGACCACCCGCATGCCGCGCCCGCCGCCCCCGGCGGACGCCTTCACCAGCACCGGGAAACTCGTCACCTGCGCCGGGTCGGTCCAGGTGGGCAGCATCGGTACGCCGGCCTCGGCGAGCAGCGCCTTGGCGGCCAGCTTGTCGCCCATCGCGGCGATCGCCTTGGCCGGCGGACCGACCCAGGTCAGGCCCGCGTCGGCGACCGCCGTGGCGAACTCGGCGTTCTCGGCGAGGAAGCCGTAGCCGGGATGGACGGCGTCCGCACCGCAGCGGCGGGCCGCGTCCAGGATCAGGTCGATCCGCAGGTACGTCTCGGCAGCGGTGTTTCCGGGCAGCCGGACGGCCTGGTCGGCCTCGGTGACGAAGGGCGCGTCGACGTCCGCGTCGGAGTGCACGGCGACCGTCTCGATCCCGAGGGTCCGACAGGTGGCGAAGACCCGGCGGGCGATCTCCCCCCGGTTCGCGACCAGCAGCTTGCGAATCATCTGCCGTGCCTCCTTTCGTTCGCGACTGCGGGACTCCGCTTCGCTGCGTTCCTCGCGCTCACATCCGGAAAATGCCGAAGCCGTCGGCGCCCTTCACCGGTCCGCTGTGGATGGCCGACAGACACAGGCCGAGGACGGTACGGGTGTCCCGGGGGTCGATCACCCCGTCGTCGTAGAGGCGGCCCGACAGGAACAGCGCGCCGGACTGGGACTCGATCTGCTGCTCGACCATCATCCGCATCGCCGCGTCGGAGTCCTCGTCGAACTCGCGACCCCGGGCCGCGGCGGCCTGCCGGGCCACGATGGACAGCACCCCGGCCAACTGCGCCGGGCCCATCACCGCCGACTTGGCGTTCGGCCAGGTGAACAGGAACCTCGGCTCGTACGCCCGGCCACACATGCCGTAGTTGCCGGCGCCGTACGAGGCACCCAGGTTCACCGTCAGATGCGGCACCGTCGAGTTCGACACCGCGTTGATCATCAGGGCGCCGTGCTTGATGATGCCGCGTTGTTCGTACTCGGTGCCGACCATGTAGCCGGTGGTGTTCTGAAGGAAGATCAGCGGCGTGTCGGCGGCGTTGGCGAGCTGGATGAACTGTGTCGCCTTCTGCGCCTCCTCGCTGAACAGCACGCCCCGGGCGTTGGCCAGCACACCGACCGGGTACCCGTGCAGCTCACCCCAGCCGGTGACAAGCGCGGTGCCGTAGGCCGGCTTGAACTCGTCGAACTCGCTGCCGTCGAGCACCCGGGCGAGCACCTCACGCGGGTCGAACGGCACCTTGAGGTCGGCGCTGGTGATGCCGAGCAGTTCCTCCGGGTCGTACTTCGGTGGTTGCGGCATCGGGTTGCGCGGTGCCGGACCCCGCTTGCGCCAGTTGAGCCGGCGTACGCACTGTCGGGCCAGCCGGATGCCGTCGCGCTCGTCGGCGGCGAGGAAGTCGGCCAGACCGGACTTCGTGGCGTGCATGGCGGCGCCACCCAACGACTCGTCGTCGGCGTCCTCGCCGGTGGCCATCTTCACCAGCGGCGGCCCGGCCAGGTAGACCTGCGAACGGTCCCGGATCATGATCGTGTAGTCGGACATCCCGGGCACGTACGCACCACCGGCGGTGGCGTTGCCGAAGACCACGCTGACCGTGGGGATCCGCTCGGCCGAGAGCCGGGTCAGGTCGCGGAACACCCGGCCGCCCGGAATGAAGATCTCCGCCTGGGTGGGCAGGTCCGCGCCGGCCGACTCGACCAGGTTCACCATCGGCAGCCGGTTGGCCAGGGCGATCTCGCCGGCCCGCCGGGTCTTCGCAAGCGACCAGGGGTTCACCGCGCCGCCGCGTACCGTCGGATCGTTGGCGACGACCAGGCACTCGACCCCCTCGACCACGCCGATCCCGGTCACCACGCTGGCCCCCACCGGGAAGTCCGTGCCGAACGCGGCTACCGGTGACAGTTCGAGGAAGGGGCTGTCCTGGTCCAGCA
This sequence comes from Micromonospora sediminimaris, assembly GCF_016863575.1. Lineage (NCBI taxonomy): Bacteria > Bacillati > Actinomycetota > Actinomycetes > Micromonosporales > Micromonosporaceae > Micromonospora > Micromonospora sediminimaris. The sequence goes on along the minus strand of NZ_BOPD01000019.1, from coordinate 66,168 downwards.
GCAGCTCGATGCGTTCGCGGGGGAGCAGCTTGCCGCGCTTGTGGTGCCGGGCCACGTACTTCTCGCCACCGCCGGCCCGGGCCTGGTCGAGCGCCGCGTCCAGCTCGGCGAGACGTTCCAGCAGCGCGTCCCGATTGGCCCGGAAAGCCGGCGTGGACCTGTCGATCGCGGTGTCGAGTGTGCTCACAGGCCGATGCCCTTCGCGATGATCTCGTTCATGATCTCGGTGGTGCCACCGCCGATGCCGAGGATGCGGGCGTCCCGGTAGTGCCGCTCCACCTCGGCGTCCCGCAGGTAGCCGAAGCCGCCGTGCAATTGCAGGGCCTGGTCCACGACCCGGTCGGCGGCCTCGACCGCCACGTTCTTCGCCATCGCCACCTCCGTCACCACCGGCTCACCTGCGGCCACCCGGGCGGCCACCTGGTGCACGTACGCCCGCGCCGCCTCGGCCCGGGTGTGCATCTCGGCCAGCCGGTGCCGGACCAGCTGCCGGCTCGCCAACGGCCGGCCGAAGGTGGACCGGTCGCGACACCAGGTGGCGGCCAGCTCGACGCAGCGCTGCGCGATGGCGTACGCCTGGGTGGCCAGGGAGAGACGTTCGGCCGCGAACTGCTGCATGATCGCGAGGAAGCCGGTGTCCTCCTCGCCGATCCGGTTCGCCACCGGCACGCGTACGTCGACGAAGGAGAGTTCGGCGGTGTCCGAGCAGTGCCAGCCGAGCTTCTCCAGCCGTCGCCCGACGGTGAAGCCGGGGGTGCCCTTGTCGATGACCAGCAGGCTCAGCGCTCCGCTGCCCGGCACTCCGGTGCAGACCGCGGTCGTCACGAAGTCCGCCCGGACTCCGCTGGTGATGTAGGTCTTCGCGCCGTTGACCACGTAGTGGTCGCCGTCGAGGCGGGCGTGGGTGCGGATGCCCGCGACGTCCGAGCCGGTGTCGGGTTCGGTGATGGCCAGCGCGCCGATCATCGAACCGGCCAGCGTCGGCCGGACGTACCTGTCGATCAGGTCGTGCTCCCGGCCCGCCGGGTCAACGCGTTCGACGGCGTCGCCGGGCGGTCTGGGGAGCTTGCCGCCCGACCGGGCACCGGCCGCGGCGACCATGTGCGGCAGCGCGATGCCGTGCGTGAAGAGGGCAGCCACCAACCCCGACGAGCCTCCCGAACGGATGATCTCCTCGGTGACCAGGATCGAGTCGAGCAGGTCACCGCCGCTGCCGCCGACCGCCTCGGTGAAGCCGATGCCGAGCAGGCCGATTTTCGCGGCGGTCACGTGCAACTCGCGGGGTACCTCGCCGGCCCGCTCCCAGTCGGCCAGGTGCGGCAGCACCTCCCGGGTGACGAAGGCGCGGGTCAGCTCCCGCAGCTGCCGCCGCTCCGGAGTGTCCACTATGGTCACGGCCGTACCTCCCCGCCGACCGGTGCCGGGGCGTCGCCGGTCGCCGGCTCGACCGGCAGGTCGACGATCCGGGAGCGGAGCAGCTCGCCGAGAGCCTTGGCCTGCGGGTCGAACCGGGTGGAGGCGGCCACCCCGGCTCCGAGCAGCCCGCGGATCACGAAGTTGACGGCACGCAGATTCGGCAGTTCGTACCGCTCGACGGTCAACGGAGCGGTCTCCGGCAGCAGCTCCGTCAGCCGGGCCACGGTGAGCCAGCCACGCAACCAGGCCCAGGTCGCGTCGGTACGCGCCCAGACGCCCAGGTTCGCGTCGCCGCCCTTGTCACCCGACCGGGCACCCACCACCTCACCCAGCGCCGCCCGTCGGCTCGGACCCACCGCTGCCGGCTCGCCCAGCTCGGACGTCGGCCCGTCGGTTACCGTCCCGGTCACCGACGGCGGGTCGATCGGCAGCCGGGTGCCGTCGGGCAGCACGGCGACGTGAGCGACCTCGCCCTGCGCCACGACGTCGGCGGTGAACACGCCGTACGGGGTGGCGTCGCCGGGCAGGGTGGTCAGGGTGCAGCCCGGGTAGGAGGCCAGGGCCAGCTCGACCGCCGCCGCCGAGAACGCCCGCCCGGCCCGCGCCCGGTCACCGTCGCGCAGGTGTACGTGGAGCAGGGCGCTGGCCGTCTCGGTGTCGGCGGCGTCGGGGTGATCGGTGCGAGCCAGCGTGAACTCCAACCCGTCCGGGCCGACCGCCTCCGTCAACTGCTCCCGTACCAGGGCCGCCTTGGCCGGGATGTCCAGCCCGCAGAGCACGAACGTCATGGAGTTGCGGAAACCACCGAGGTTGTTGACGCCCACCTTCAGCGTCTCCGGCGGCGGCGTGCCCCGGGCACCGCTGACGAGAACCCGGTCCGGGCCGTCCTGGCTCAGTCGGACCGAGTCGAGCCGGGTCACCACGTCCGGGCCCAGGTACGCCGGCCCACCCACCTCGTACAACAACTGGGCGGTGACCGTCTCGACGGTGACCGCGCCGCCGGTGCCGGGATGCTTCGTGATCACCGCCGAGCCGTCCCTACGCAGCTCGGCCACCGGAAATCCCGGCCGGCGCCCACCGTCGGGCAGTTCCGTGAAGAAGCTGAAGTTGCCGCCGGTGACCTGCGCCCCGCATTCGATGAGGTGCCCGGCGACGGTGGCCCCGGCCAGCGCGTCGAGGTCGCCACGCCCCCAGCCGAAGCGGGCGATGGCCGGCCCCACGACCAGCGAGGCGTCGGTGACCCGGCCGGTCACCACCACGTCGGCCCCGGCGTCGAGGCAGGCGGCGATACCGAACGCCCCGAGGTACGCGTTCGCGGTCAGCGCGTCCGGTCGGGCCAGGGCGTCGCCCTCGACGTACCCGATCCGGACGGGGAGCCCGAGCCGGTCGGCGAGAGCGCGGATCGCGGCGGCCAAGCCGGCCGGGTTGAGCCCGCCCGCGTTGGTGACCAGCGTGACCCGGCGGTCGAGCGCGGTGCCGAGGCAGCCCTCCAACTGCCGGAGGAACGTCTTCGCGTAACCCAGGTCGGGGTCGCGCATCCGGTCGCGACCGAGGATGAGCATGGTCAACTCGGCCAGGTAGTCGCCGGTCAACACGTCCAGCTCGCCGCCGTCGAGCATCTCGCGCCAGGCGGAGAACCGGTCACCGTAGAAGCCGGAGGCGTTGCCGATCCGCAGCACGTCGCTCATCGGTAGCCCCCTGGGGTCGCGGCTGCTCGGTGCCACCGTGCGCTCATGGCTTGGCTCCCGAGGCCGCCGTTCGTGGCGGGCGGCCGGTGCCGGGCGGGCCGGCGAATGCCTGGGCCACGTCCAACCACCCGTCGGCGACCGGCCCGGTAGCGACCAGCGCGGTGTCGGCGCGGTGCCGGCGTCGGGTCACCAGCAGGCAGAAGTCGAGCGCCGGACCGGTCACCCGGTCCGCCGCGTCCGCCGGACCGAAGGCCCAGGTATCGCCGCCGGGCGCCGCCAGTTCCACCCGGACCGGTGCCGTGGGCACCGCGCGGCCGTGGGCGGCGAAGCTGTGCCCGACGGTACGGAAGCCGAGGTACGCGACGTGCCGTAGCCGGTCGGTGGCGGGCCGGGTGACGCCGAGCGCCTCGGCCACGTCCTCGCCGTGCGCCCACGTCTCCATGATCCGGGCCGTCACCATCGAGGCCGGCGACATGCGGGTTCCGTACCAGGGCAGCTTCTCCCCGGCGGGGGCGGCGGCGAGGGCCGCCGCGAGCGCCGAACGGCCCTCCCGCCAGCGGGCCAGCAGCACCTCGGGCGGGGCGAGGAAGGCGATCGCGCCGTCGTCGACCAGCCGGGCCGGATCCGGTGCGGCGGTGACCGAGGCGTAGAACGCGTCGGCGTCGGTCGCGGCGAGTCGGGCCACGTGATCCGTCCAGGCCAGGTGGGCGATCTGGTGGGCGATGGTCCAGCCTGCCGCGGGGGTGGGCCGCTCCCACTCCTGCTGCGGCAGCGCCGCGACGAGCGCGTCGAGCTGCTCGGACTCGGTGGCCAGATCCGTGAGCAGGGCGGTCAGGTCGACCATGGGTGCCTCCGGGCGGGTTGGGCCGGTCAGGGTGCCATCTCCGCGCTGGTGAGCAGCGCCGTCAACTGGGCCTTCCAGGCGTGCAGCAGCGCGGCCCGGCGGGTCGAGTCGTCGCTGAGCAGGTTGGCTACGCCGAGCCCACGCAGCAGGTCCAGGGTGGCCTGCACCGCCTCGCGGACGCCGGGACGCCGCTCGTCCACCCCGAGCAGCTCGACCGTCAGTCGGTGCATCTCCCGGCCGATCCGGGCTTCGAGGGGCAGCAGCGCGGCCCGCAGCTCGGCGTCGGTGCGGGCGGCCACCCAGAGTTCGAGGGCGGCGACGAAGAGGGGGCCGGTGAAAGCGGCGGCGAGCAGGTCCACCACCCGGTCCAGCCGGTCGGCGCCGGCCGGCAGGGCGTCGGCTTCGGCCCGCAACTCGGCCGCCCGCCGTTCGGTGAGGTGCCCGACGGCGGCGGTGACCAGGGCGGTGCGGGTCGGGTAGTGGTGCAGCTGGGCACCCCGGGAGACGCCGGCCCGCGACGCCACGACCGTGGTGGTGGTGCCGGACCAGCCGTGCTCGACCAGGCAGTCGACGGTCGCCTCCAGCAGCCGGGCCCGGGTGGCGCGGCTGCGCTCCTGCTGAGGGACGCGCGTCGATGCAGCGGACATGCGAGAAAGCCTGCCCCCCGAAAAACAAACAGTCAAGCTTGACTTTTTTGAGGGACCACTCCCACGCCGTGCGAGGCCGTCAATGGTGCAACTTCAGGGTGTTGCTGCATCCAGGCGCGCGGCAGGCAGCACCAACCCTGAAGTTGCACACCCAGCTACGTGGGCTTCGGGGGATCAGACGCGGGCGCGGCGGGCCAGGCGCTCCGGGTCGAGGATGATGATGCTCTTGCCGTCCAGCCGGAGCCAGCCGCGCGAGGCGAAATCCGCCAGAGCCTTGTTGACCGTCTCCCGGGAGGCGCCGACGAGCTGGGCGATCTCCTCCTGGGTCAGGTCGTGCGTCACCCGCAGCACGCCGCCGTCGCGGGTGCCGAAGCGCCCCGCCATCTGGAGCAGGTTCTTGGCCACTCGGCCGGGCACGTCGGTGAAGATCAGATCCGCGAGAGCGTCGTTGGTCCGGCGCAGTCGGCGAGCCAGCACCCGCAGCAACTGCTCGGCGATCTCCGGCCGGTTGTTCAGCCACGGCCGCAGCGCCTGCTTACGCAGTCGGGCCAGTCGGCTGTCGGTGACCGCGGTCGCGGTCGCCGTACGCGGGCCCGGGTCGAAGAGCGACAGCTCACCGACCATGTCCGACGGACCCATCACGGCGATCAGGTTCTGCCGGCCGTCCGCTGCCCGGCGGCCAACCTTGATCTTGCCGGACAGCAGGATGTAGAGACTGTCGCCGGGCTCGCCCTCGTTGAAGACGACCTCGCCCTTGCGGACCTCGATCGTCTCCATCTCCTTGGCGAGCGCCTCGGCCGCCTCCGGGTCGACACCCTGGAAGATCCCGCTGCGGGCCAGTACCTCGTCCATCGCGCACCTCCGGTTGCGCGTGCCGTCTGCTCGGCCTGGGTCCGCCGTCCGCTGATCCCTCGCGCGCCGACCAGTCTAGGCGCACGTGAGCAGGAATCAGAGGTGCACCCCTGGAATCTTGATCGTTGGGCGTAACGTGCCCGTCGTGATCGCCCTTTAGAATCCCGCGCCTGGTCAGGCCGGGGTCGGCGGGGTGGACACCCGGACGTAGGGTCACCGGGTGCTGCCCGAGCCCCTACTGACCACCCGGCGCGAGGACGAACGTGACATTCCGGTGCTCATCTGGCGTGCCGAGGGGGCGCTGCGAGCGGTCAGCTCCGCCCCGCTCGGCGGTGGGATCGGCGTACGCCGGTGGGTGCTGAACGCGACGGTGCCCATGTCGTACGACCGGAACGACCCCGCCGACCACCTGGCCGGGCTGGCCCGCGAGTTCGACCTGGACGGGCCCGGCGTGGGCCTGATGACCGGAGTCGACGTGGCCGAGGTGGTGCGGCGGACCGACACCGGCGTGCTGGTCTGGGCCACCGTCGGTCTGGGCACTCCGGTGCCGGCGGCGGCACCGACGGCAGCGGCACCGACGGTGGCGGCATCGGCGCAACCGGTCGGCACGGTGAACATCGTGGCGTACGTTCCGGCGCGGCTCGGTGACGCGGCACTTGTCAACGCGGTCGCCACGGCCACCGAGGCGAAGGCACAGGCGATCGCGGAGTTGGGGCTGCCCGGCACCGGTACGCCGACGGACGCGGTCGCCGTGCTCTGCCCGTCGGACGGGCCGATCAACGCCTACGGCGGACCCCGCTCCACCTGGGGTGCGCCACTGGCCCGGGCGGTGCACGCCGCCGTGCTGTCGGTGGGCCGCGACACCGTCGTGCCATGGTCGGATCGGCTCCAGGGCTGAATCTCCTCACCCGATCGGCGGTCGATTCCGCGATATCCGCCCGGTAGGGTCGCGCACGATGTACGCTGCCGCACCCTTCGTGCCCCGACCCCGCCGCCGCACCCTGGCCGCAGTGGTGGCGCTGCTCGCCGCCCTCCTCCTCGCCAGCTGCGCCAGCACCGACGAGGGGCCGCTCTGGCAACCCGGCACGGGCGGTGGCGAGGGCGCACCTGTCGAATCGGCCGCCCCCGAGGTCAAGAAGATCTCGCTCTCCGCCACCGGCGACATCGTGATGGCCATGGCACCCGACCGGCTCCCCCCGAACAACGGCAAGGGTTTCTTCAACTCGGTGAAGAAGGCGCTCGCCGCCGACCTGGTGATGGGAAACCTGGAAGAGCCGTTGACGGTGGACACCGGGGCCGGCAAGTGCGGTGCCAACTCCACCCGCTGCTTCCAGTTCCGGGCGCCGCCGGAGTACGCCGCCCATCTCGCCGACGCCGGTTTCGACCTGCTCAACCAGGCCAACAACCACGGGTACGACTTCGGGCCGAAGGGTTACGAGAACACCCAGAAGGCCCTGGAGGAACACGGGCTGGAGCACACCGGCGCACCTGACCAGATCACTGTCGTCGAGGTGAAGGGCGTCAAGGTCGCCGTCGCCGGTTTCTCGTCGTACCAGTGGTCGAACAGCCTCACCGACATCCCGGCCGCGAAAAAGGTGATCAAGAAGGCCGCCGGCCAGGCCGACATCGTCGTGGTACAGGTGCACATGGGGGCCGAAGGGTCGGAAATGACGCGGGTGCGGCCCGGCACCGAGATGTTCCTCGGCGAGAACCGGGGCGACCCGATCAAGTTCTCCCGCGCCATGATCGACGCCGGTGCCGACCTGATCGTCGGGCACGGCCCGCACGTGCTGCGCGGGATGGAGTTCTACAAGGGCAGGCTGATCGCGTACAGCCTGGGCAACTTCGCCGGTGGCGGCAACTCGCTCAGCAACAACGGTCGGCTCGGCTGGGGTGGCGTGCTGAAGGTGTCACTCGAAGCGGACGGCACCTGGGCCGGCGGCTCGTTCACCTCCACCTACATGGACGGGGCACGCAAGCCGACGATCGACCCCGACGACCGTGGTCTCGGGCTGCTGCGGGACCTCACCGAGCTCGACTTCGCCGAGACCGGAGCCCGGTTCACCGACTCCGGGAAGATCAGCCCGCCCGACGCGGACTGATCGGCGACGGCACTGGCGTCCGAGCCGGTCGGACCGGCGACGTAGGCTGGCCGTCGTGACCAGAAGCGCCACCGAGACCGACCTGGGACGCACCCGTCGCGCGCGGCGGATCGGCCGGGTGCTGACCGAGACGCACCCCGACGCGCACTGCGAGCTCGACCACGGCAGCCCGCTGGAACTGGCGGTCGCCACCATCCTGTCGGCCCAGTGCACGGACAAGAAGGTCAACGAGGTCACTCCGAAACTGTTCGCCCGCTACCCGACCGCCGCCGACTACGCCGGGGCCGATCGTGGCGAGGTGGAAGAGATGATCAAACCGACCGGCTTCTACCGCAACAAGACCAACTCGCTGATCCAACTGGGCCAAGCCCTGGTCGAGCGGTACGCCGGTCGGGTGCCCAACCGGCTGGCCGACCTGGTCACCCTGCCCGGGATCGGTCGTAAGACCGCCAACGTCATCCTCGGCAACGCCTTCGACGTGCCCGGCATCACGGTCGACACCCACTTCCAACGGCTGGTGCGGCGCTGGGGGCTGACCACCGAGACCGATCCCGTCAAGATCGAGCACGAGATCGGGGCGATGTTCCCGAAGCGGGACTGGACCATGCTGTCGCACCGGATCATCTTCCACGGCCGCCGGGTCTGCCACGCCCGCAAGCCCGCCTGCGGTGCGTGCACCCTGGCGAAGCTCTGCCCCTCGTACGGCACCGGACCGACCGAACCAGCCGCCGCCGCGAAGCTGCTCAAGGGCCCCCGCGTCCGTGCCCTCGCGGCCGCCGCCGGTGTCGATCCCGAGCTGGTGCCGGCGCAGGCCGTCCAGGCGGAGGCACCGTGAACCGCCGACTCGCGCTGCTGACCCTGCCGCTGCTGCTGTTGCTCGCCACCGCCTGCACCGCCGACTCCGAGACACCGGCACCGGCCCGGCAGGCCACGGCCGCCGCCCGCCCGTCCCCCTTCGAGGGCTGCGCCGACCTCACCGACGGTCCGGTCGGCCCCGGCAACGGGGAGGCGACGGGCGATCCGCTGCCCGAGTTGACCCTCACCTGCTTCACCGGCGGGGCCCCGGTCGCCCTGCGGGACATCCGCGGACCGGCAGTGGTCAACATCTGGGCCTCCTGGTGCCCGCCCTGCCGCAAGGAACTCCCCGCCTTCCAGCGGCTGCACGAACGTACCGAGGGCCAGCTGCGGGTCATCGGGGTGAACAGCCGGGACAGCCGCGACGGCGCCCAGTCGATCGGCGAGGACTTCGGCGTGCGGTTCCCGATGCTTGTCGACCAGGGCGAGGCGGTGCAGCGGGCACTGCGTCGCAACGCCGTCCCGCTCACCGTCTTCCTCGACGACCAGAGCCGGGTACGGCACATCGACAGCTCCGGCGCGCTGGACGACGCCCGCCTCGCCGAGCTTGTCCGACAGCACCTCGGCCTCACGGTGCCGGCGTGAGCGTGTCCGAACCAGCGGATCGCCAGCCGCCCGGCTGGCTGGGGCCGCTGCTGGGTCGGCTCGACACCGCACGCACGGAGGACTTCACCCAGCTCCGTACGCCGGAGCAGGGTGGCCGGGAGAGCGCCGTGCTGGTGCTGCTCGGCGAGGACGCGGTCACCGGCCCGGACGTGCTGGTCCTTCAGCGGGCCGCGACCCTGCGCAACCACGCCGGTCAACCGGCGTTCCCCGGCGGCGCGGCCGACCCGGAGGACGCCGACGCCGCCGCCACGGCGCTGCGGGAGGCGAACGAGGAGGTCGGGCTCGACCCGACAAGCGTCACGGTGCTGGCCCAGCTGCCGAGGTTGTGGATCCCGGTCAGCGACTTCGTGGTGACCCCGGTGCTCGCCTGGTGGCACGCGCCGCATCCGGTGGACTCCCGGGAACCGGCCGAGGTGGCGCACGTGGCCCGCCTGCCGATCGCCGAGCTGGTCGACCCGGACAACCGGGTCCGGGTACGCCATTCGAGTGGCTGGGTCGGCCCCGCCTTCTCCGTACGCGGGATGCTGGTCTGGGGGTTCACGGCCGGGGTGCTGGCCGCGCTGCTGGACATGGGTGGCTGGAGCCGCCCGTGGCCGCGCAGCCGAGTGATCGATCTTCCGCCGATCGGCGCCTCACCCGCCCCGTCGGCCGGCACCGACGAGGTCGACGAGAGCGCCCTGCGCTGATCTGACCGTCACCTTCCGCAAGCGATCGTCTTCGCGCGAGCCCCGGCCCCGTACGCTTGAGCCGTGTCGGCCGTGGATCTCGTCCTGCTGTTGCTCATGCTCGTGTTCGCGATCAGCGGATACCGACAGGGGTTCGTCATCGGCGTGCTCTCGTTCTCCGGGTTCTTCCTGGGTGCCCTGATCGGCCTTCAGATTGGCCCGATGTTTGCCCAGCAGTTCGTGGACAGCGGCACCCGGGTGCTGATCTCACTGGTCGCCATCTTCGGTCTCGCCGTGGTGGGTCAGGCACTGGCCGGCTGGCTCGGATCGCACCTGCGCCGCACCATCGCCAGTGATGTGGGACGACGGGCCGACGACATCGGCGGCGCATTCGTCTCGCTCTTCGCGGTGCTGCTTGTCGCCTGGCTGGTCGCCGTGCCGCTCGGCTCCTCCTCGCTGCCCTGGCTCGCCGCCTCGGTGAAGAGCAGCGCGCTGCTCAACGTGGTGGACCGGGTGCTGCCCGACCAGGCTCAGCAGCTCTCCACCGCGCTGCGCGACACCGTCGACACCAACGGCTTCCCGGACGTCTTCGACGGGCTGCGGCGTACCCAGGCTCGGCAGGTCGAGCCGCCGGACCCGGCGCTCGCCGGCTCCGAGGTGGTGAGCAGCGGTCAGCGCTCGGTGGTGAAGGTGCTCGGGTCGGCCCCGAGCTGCTCGCGCCGGATCGAGGGGTCCGGCTTCGTGTACGCCGACGACCGGGTGATGACAAACGCGCACGTGGTCGCCGGCACCCGTTCGGTCGCGGTGGAACTGGGCGGGGACCGGTACGAGGGCGAGGTGGTCGTCTACGACCCGGACCGGGACCTGGCCGTGCTCTACGTGCCTGGGCTGCCCGGCCCGTCGATGCGCTTCGCCGCCGGCAACGCCTCCACCGGCGCGGACGCCATCGTGCTCGGTTTCCCGCTGGACGGGCCGTACAACGCCCAGTCGGCGCGGATCCGCGACGTCGACCGGATCACCGGGCCGGACATCTACTCGTCGGGGAACGTCAACCGGGAGATCTACACGATCCGGGCCCTGGTCCGCAGCGGCAACTCGGGCGGTCCACTGGTCTCCTCGAACGGCCTGGTGCTCGGGGTGATCTTCGCGGCGGCGGCCGACGACCCGAACACCGGGTTCGCGGTCACCGCCGCCGAGGCCCGACCGGTGGCGCTGGCCGGCGCCGAACGCACCCGGGGCACCGACACCGGCGACTGCACCTGACGACGGGTCAGCCCGACCGGCGCCGCGACCAGACCGCGAACGCGGTGACGGTGGCGACGACCACCGCCGCGCCGAGCAGCCACCCGGCCAGCACGTCGCTGCTCCAGTGCACGCCGAGCGCCACCCGGCTGAACCCGGTCACCAGGACGATCGTCAGCGCACCGAGCCAGACGGCCGCGCGGGTCACGGAGCCGGGCCTGGTCCGGGGCAGGAACACCACAAGCAGCACCCCGGCGGCGAGCATCGCGTTCAGCGCGTGGCCCGACGGGAAGGCCAGACCGGGCGCCTGCGCCACCGGGTCGGGCAGATCCGGTCGCTGCCGGCCGACGAGCAGTTTGAGCAGCGGCCCGAGCAGACCACCGAGCACCATGGTGCTCGCGACCCAGCCGGCGAGTCGCCGCGCACCGTCGCGGGCCAGCCAGATCACCAGGACCAGCGCCACGGCCCGCAGGGGCATCGGCGCGAAGGCGTCGGTCCAGAAGCTCATCGCCCGGACCCAGACCGGGTGGTCCAGGGCGTACCCGTGCAGCTGAGTGGTGATCGCCAGGTCGAGTCGACGCAGCGGCGGCCAGTCACCCAGCACCAGCGTGGCGAGCAGCGCGAACGGCACGACCAGCAGCACGCCGGAGACGGTGTGGGTCGGCCACACACCTGACCGGTCGTCCCGTTGTCCCACACCGTCCGGACCGGAGGGCGGCGCCGAGTCGACTCGTTCGAAGGTGTCCACGGCGATGGTTTTACCCCGCTGAACGGGACCTTCCCGGGCGGATGCGCAGAATCTGTGGAATGTTGCGTCGACCGGGACCGGTCAGTGGTGCGACTGCCGGAACCGGCGCAGCATCAGCACCGCACCGGTGAGCAGCGCGACGAAGATGGCCGAGCCGATCCAGAGCCGCTCCGAGCCGGCGTCGTCCTGCGAACCGGCGGCCCGCGCCCGCCACTGGGTCTCCTGCCCGGACCCGGTCAGCCCGAGCTGCTCGGCGTCGGGATCGCCCGTCGTCGCGGCACCGGGCGCAGGACCGAAGCCGGTCACCCCGGGCGGGTCGTTGTCGTCCAACGGGTTCCTGTCCGTCGGCGGCACCTGTGCGGTAAGCGCCGCGACCGGGTCGACCAGCCCGTACCCGAACCGCTCGTCACGCCCGGTGGGTCCGATGTCCCTGGCGGTGGCCAGCAGCCGGTTCACCACGTCAGCGGCGGACATCTGCGGGTAACGCGACCGCACCAGGGCGGCGGTGGCGGCGACCAGCGGTGCCGCGAAGCTGGTGCCCTGCACCCGCCAGTAACCACCCGGCGGACGTGCGCCCACCAGTCCGCTGGCGGGGGCGGTCAGCACCGTGGTGCGACCGGTGATCGCCCCGCTCCACAGGTTGTCGCTGTTGCGCTCCAGGCCGGAGACCGCGATGACGCCAGGTTCGCGGGCCGGATACCACACCTTCGCCTCGGGCGAGGTGGCGAGATTACCGGTGCAGGCGATCACCACCACGTCCCGGGCGAAGGCGTAGTCGATAGCCGCGGCCAGCGCCGCGCTGTCGCCGTTGCCGCCGAGCGACAGGTTGATCACCTTCGCGCCGTTGTCGACCGCCCACCGCACCCCCTTGGCCACGATCAGCGCGTCGTCGTAGCGGTTCTCCGCATCCAGGACCCGCACGGGCAGGATCCGGGCGTCCGGCGCGAGCCCCACCACCCCCCGGCGGTCGTCGTTGCGACCCGCGATCAGGCCGGCCACCGTGGTGCCGTGCCCGACCGGATCCGCTTGGGTCGCCCCGTTCGGCGCGACCAGGTCGAGCCCGGGCAGCACCTGACCGGTCAGGTCCGGATGGGAACCGTCCACCCCGGAATCGATCACGGCCACGACCACACCGCGCCCGGTCGAGGTGCGCCACGCCGCCCGCGCGTTCAACTTGTCGAGCTGCCACTGCTCGTCACGGACCTGGTCGGCGCGTCGCGCGGCATCGGGGTTGTGGGCAGCCGGCGTGCCGAGCGCGGGAGCCTGGACCGGCACGGCGGCGGCCGGCATGACGGCGACGGCAGCCGACAGCGCGGTGGCGGCCGCTGCGAGCAGCACGCGGTTGGCGAACCGGCCGGCCCTCGCCGGGCCGGTGTGCCGCAGCCTGGTCACATCCTCAGCCATTCGTCGCGGGACACATGACGATCGGAGATTACCGGTTTCGACCCGCCTACAGGGACGTTCCGTGGAGTCGACGTCACTGTGGCGGCAGGTGAGCCAGTTGGACCAGGCGTACGCCCTCGCGTCGGGTGAACAGCCGACCGCGCCCGGGTGGCAGCGGACCAGGACGGACCGGACCGACCAGGACACCCTCCTCCGGGCTGCCCGACATCACCAGGCCCGCGGTGGACAGTTCCCGTAGCCGCTGCACCAACGGCTCGTACTGGGCGCGGGCGGCACCGCCGGAGCGGCGCGCCAGCACCAGGTGCAGCCCGACGTCGCGGGCGTGCGGCAGGTGCTCCTCCAGCGCCCGCAGCGGGTTCGCGGGCCCGCTGGACACCAGGTCGTAGTCGTCGACCAGCACGAACAGCTCCGGCCCGGACCACCACGACCGTTCCCGCAGCTGCGTCGGGCTGACCTGCGGGCCGGGTGCGCGGCCCGCCAGGTAACCGGCGGCCGACTCGACCAGGTCGGCGGTGTGTGCCGCCGCGGTGCCGTAGCCGATCAGGTGTTCCGTGGAGATGACGCCGAGCAGGCTGCGCCGATAGTCCACCAGGATCACCCGTGCCTGTTCCGGCGTGAACCGGGCGACGATCGAGGTGGCCAGGGCGCGCAGGAACGACGACTTGCCGCTCTCGGCGTCCCCGTAGACCACGAGGTGTGGCTCGGTGGCGAAGTCGAGGACCACCGGACGTAGGTCCGCCTCGGCGACGCCTACCGGAATCCGCAGCCCTGTCGTGGCGTCGAGGTCGAGGTCGGCGTACGGCAGCACGGCCGGAAGCAGCCGGACCGGGGGTGCGACCGGGCCGGACCACGCGTCGTTGACCCGCTTCACCAGCCCGGCGGTGTCCGCTCCGGTCGGCTGCGGCAGCGCGGTGAGGAAATGCAGGCTCTCCGAGGTGATGCCACGCCCCGGGGTCTGCTCCGGCACGTGCGCCGCCGACCGTCGAGCGACAAGCGAGTCGGACGGATCACCGAGGCGTAGTTCCAGCCGGGAGCCGAAAAGGTCCCGGATGGCCGGTCGGAAATCCAGCCAACGCACCGCGGTGGCGACCACGTGCACGCCGTAGGAGAGTCCCCGGGTCGCCAGGTCGGTGATGAGCGGTTCCAGATCTTCGTACTCGGTCCGCAGGGTCGTCCACCCGTCCACGACGAGGAACACGTCGCCGTACGCGTCGGTATCGCCCGGGTCGGTGCCGGTGTCGCCGCTGGCGCGCCGCTGTCGCCAGGCGGCCACCGACTCCACGCCCAGTTCGGCGAAGCGGCGCTCCCGATCGGCTAGCAGGGTGGACATCTCGCCGACGGTGCGGCGCACGCCGGTGGGATCGGCCCGGCCGGTGACCCCACCGACATGCGGCAGGTCACGCACCGAGGCCAGCCCACCGCCACCGAAGTCGAGGCAGTAGACCTGCGCCTCGGTCGGCGTGTGGGTGAGGGCCAGGGCACAGATCAGCGTACGCAGCGCGGTGGACTTGCCGCTCTGCGTACCGCCGACCACCGCGACATGGCCGGCGGCCCCGTCCAACGCCAACCACAGCAGGTCGCGGCGCTGCTCGAAGGGCCGGTCCACGACGGCCACCGGCACCTGGAGGGCGCCGTGCAGCTCGGGATTGCCGAAGGTCAGCCCCCGGACCGGGTCGACCGTGAGCGGACCTACCAACTCGTCCAGGGCCGGAGCGACATCCAGCGGCGGCAGCCACACCCGGTGGGCCGGCGCGCCCTGCCCGGCCAGCCGGTCGACGAGCAGGCGCAGCACGGTCTCCGTGGCGTCCGCCTCGTCTTCGACAGCCGGCGGGGCGGGCGGCTGCGGTACCGGTGTGACGTGGGTGGAGAAGGCGAGCAGCCGGGGACGTTCGGGTCCGGTCGCGTCGATCGCCAGGGCGCGCCGACGTACCGGGCCGGAGACGTACGCGGTCTTGAAACGCAGCAGCGGCTCGGTGCCGAAGCGCAGGAAACCGTGCCCCGGCGACGGGGGCAGCTCATGCGCGTCGGGCACCCCGAGCACGGTGCGGGACTCCAGCGAGGAGAAGGTCCGCAGGCCGATCCGGTACGACAGGTGGGTGTCCAGCCCGCGCAGTCGTCCCTCCTCCAACCGTTGGCTCGCCAGCAGCAGGTGCACCCCGAGGGAGCGGCCCAGCCGGCCGATCTGGACGAACAGGTCGATGAAGTCGGGCTTGGCCGACAGCAGTTCGGAGAACTCGTCACAGATCAGCAGCAGCGACGGCAGCGGGGGCAGCGGGTTGCCGGCCGCCCGGGCCCGCTCGTAGTCGCGCAGGCTGGCGAAGTTGCCGGCGCGGCGCAGCAGCTCCTGCCGGCGGACCAGTTCCCCGTTGATCGCATCGACCATCCGGTCGACAAGCGGTAACGCGTCGGCCAGATTGGTGATCACAGCGGCGGTGTGCGGCAACCGGTCGAAGGGCGCGAAGGTGGCCCCACCCTTGAAGTCGACGAGCACGAAGTTGAGCTGCTCGGCGGAGTGGGTGGCGGCCAGCCCGAGCACCAGCGTACGAAGCAGCTCGGACTTTCCGGAGCCGGTGGCTCCGATCAGCAGTCCGTGCGGACCCATGCCGCCCTGCGCCGACTCCTTCAGGTCCAACTCGACCGCGCCGCCGTCCACGCCGACGCCGACCGGCACCCGCAGCCGGTCCCGCGGGGACCTCGGAACCCACCCCTGCTCGACGGTGAAGCCCTCCGGCTCGCCGATGCCGAGCAGCTCGGGTAGACCCGGCTCGGCGCCGGGTGCGGCGTCGGCACCCGGGGTGGCAGCCAGCCGCAGTGGTGCCAGCCGCCGGGCCACCGCCTCGGCCTCGGCGACGTCGAGCGCGTCGGCGGTGCCGACCTCGGCCGGCCCGTCCGAGGAGCGGGAGTGCAGCCGGCCGTCTCGCAGCTCCAGCAGCAGGGAGAACCGGTCGAGCAGGCGCGGCGGCGGGGCGTCCAGGTCGATCAGGGTGACCGCGTCGATCCCGCCGTCTCCGACCAGTTCGGTGGCGCCGGTGCGGTCGCCGCCGTCGAACACGACCACCAGGTGCGGCCCGTCCGTGGCCGGTCCGACCGGGCTGAACCTCGACCGGCTGGCCAACACCCCGTCGAGCAGTCGTTCCAACTCCACCGCGGAACTGGCCACCAGCCGTACCGGACCGAGCGCGTCGGTGCGGGTGGGGTGCTGGGCGTGCGGCAACCACTTGACCCACTCCCAACTGCCGCGCCGTTCCGGCCCGGCACAGATGGCGACCAGCAGCTCGTCCGGGGCGTGGAAGACGGCGAGCTGGACGAGCATGGCCCGGGTCAGCGCCTGCGCGGCCGGCGACCCGGTGGGCCCGGCCGGAGCGGCCCGGACGAAGACCCGGGCGAAGCTGCGCAGCGAGAGAGCTACCGGCAGGTCGGGCACCACCGAGTACGCGTCCAGGAAGCGCCGCAGCGCGCCCGCCGTCATCGGCTCCAGTTCCTCCAGCGGGCGGGTGACCGGCGGCACCAGCGGTGTGGCCAGGGTCTGCGGCCCGACGGCGACCCGAATCACCGCGAAGTCCGGGTCCATGGGCCGTCGCTCCCAGACCCGGTGGCTGTGCACCGTCGACCAGAGCAGCGACGGATCGGGGTACCGGTAGCAGAGGCCGGCGCGTTGTCGCTCCGCGGTCTGCCGAACCTGTCGGCGCAGGGTGGCCAGGTGCCGTAGGTAATCCCGGCGGGCGGCCATCATCTCGGACTTCTTCGGGTTGCCGGAGGCGCTGCCCCAGGAGGTCGCCAGCATCGCCAGGGAGGAGAGGCCGAACATGCCGCCGACCACGTACGCGTACGCTCCGCCGCCCCGGCCGAACATCATCGCCATCGCGACCGTACCGCCGAGCATCGGCAGCAGCATCAGCAACTGGTGCCAGCGGGTGTCGGTGGCGGCCGGAATCTCCGGGGGCGCCTGCACCGGTAGGTCACCGACGGGTATCTCGGGCGCCGGGCGTCGCGCCGGCCGCCGGATGACGACAGTGGACACCTGACCTCCCGACTGCGCACGGTGACCCGAGCCTGGCTCATGGTAGGTAAAGTCCTGTCGTCCGCGCAGCAGCAGGCCGGCTCGGGATGGAGGTGAGTCGATGACCGTCGGGCTTGCCCGGCTCACCGTCAGCACGCCCCGACGGCGGGTCGACGTGGCGCTACCGGATCAGGTACCCCTCGCCGAGTTGCTGCCCGAGGTGCTGCGCCACGCTGGCGACGGGCTCGCCGACGAGGGGGAGCAGCACGGCGGTTGGCTGCTCCGGCGAGCCGACGGCACCGTGCTGACCGGCGGGCAGGCGCTGCTCGCTCAGGGGGTCCGCGACGGCGAGGTGCTGCACCTGGTACCGGCTCGCACCGAGTGGCCGGAGTTCGAGTACGACGACGTGGTGGAGGCCATCGCCGACGCCGCCCGCCGACGCGGCGGGGCCTGGTCACCCGGTGCCACCCGGGCGGTGGCTCTGGTCGGTGCCGGTGTTCCGCTCGTCGTCGGCCTGCTGGCCCTGGCCGCCGGTGGGCCCGGCGACCCCGCCGGCTGGCCGGCCGCGACCGTGGTGGCGGGTCTGCTGGTGCTGGCTGGCACCGTGCTGTCCCGTGCGCAGGGCGACGGGTCGGCCGGCGCTGTGCTGGGCGGACACGCGCTGCCCTACGCGGCACTGGCCGGCGCCCTCGCCGTCGGCTCGGGCGACCCGATCGGGCCGATCGGCGCGCTGCGCTGGGTGGGTGCACCGGAGTTGCTCGCCGGGTCGGTGACGCTGCTGCTGGCCTCGGTGCTGGGACTGTTCGGGGTGGCCACCCGGCTACGGATCTTCGTGGCCGGCACGGTGGTGGGTGCGGGCGCTGGAGCAGCCGCTCTCGGCGGCCTGCTGCTCGGCCCGGCCGGCTCGGCCGCCGTCCTGATCGGCGCGCTCACCTTCGCCGTCGGGGCTGTCCCGCTGCTGGCCATCCGGCTGGGCAAGGTGCCGTTGCCGCCGATCACCCTGCCCACCGATGGGTCGGATGACCCGGACCAGGCGCGTGACCTGCCCGACCGTGGCCGGGTGCACGCAGCAGTGGCCCGTACCGAGGAAATGCTCACCGGCCTGCTGATCGGTCAGGCAGTGCTGGCCGTCGGCGCGGCCGTGATCCTCGTGAGCACCGGTGGCACCGCCGGTCGGCTGCTGGTCGGGGTGACCGCGACGGTGCTGCTGCTACGGGCCCGGCTCTTCAGGACGGTCCGGCACCGGATCGCGCCGGTGCTCGCCGGCCTGGCCGGGTACGCGGTCCTCGGCGGGGCGCTGGCCGGGGCCGCCGACGCGGCGGTCCGGCTGATCCTGGTCACCGGCGGGCTGCTGGGCGCGCTGCTGGTGGTGGCGGGCGGCACGACGTACGCCCGCCGGCCGGTCTCCCCGTACCTCGGACGGGTCGCTGACCTGGCCGACACCCTGCTGGTGGTCTCGGTGGTGCCGGTCGCCTGCGCGGTGCTCGGCCTCTACGAGCGGGCCCGGGGGCTGCTCGGCTGAGCGATCCCCGGACCCGTCGGACACCTCAGTGGGTGGACTCGCCGCGCTCCTCGGCCTCCCTGGCGCGCCGGTACGAAGCCTGGATCTCGGCCTCGGCCTCGGTGCGCCCCACCCAGGTCGCGCCCTCGACCGACTTGCCCGGTTCAAGATCCTTGTACACCTCGAAGAAGTGCTGGATCTCCAACCGGTCGAACTCGCCGAGGTGGTGGATGTCGCGCAGGTGTTCCTGGCGCGGGTCCTCGTAGGGGACGCAGAGGACCTTGTCGTCGCCACCCTTCTCGTCCGTCATCCGGAACATGCCGATCGTGCGGCACCGGATCAGGCAGCCGGGGAAGGTCGGCTCGGGCACCAGCACCAGGGCGTCCAGCGGATCACCGTCCTCACCCAGGGTGCCCTCGATGAAGCCGTAGTCGGCCGGGTACTGCGTGGAGGTGAAGAGGGTGCGGTCCAGCCGGATCCGCCCGGTCACGTGGTCCACCTCGTACTTGTTGCGGTGACCCTTGGGGATCTCAACCGTGACGTCGAAATCCATCTGCACGCTCCCTCGTTGGCCCACGCTGGCTTGACGGAACCGGCGGCGGAGCCGGGCGGGCGATTGCCAACCCGCCGACTCCGGCCGCCGCATAGTCTTCGGACCGAAGTAGTGTCACCCAGGCCGGTTCCCGGTGGGGGAGGAGGGGGTCGTGGGGAGGGAAGATTCACACTACCGTCCCGGCGGTGCCGCCGAGGGCGGTGCGAACCAACCGCCGGTCAAGCCGGCCGCCGGACGGGTACCCGTGCCGGACGCGCAGGTCCTCCGGCCACAACCTCCGACGCCGCCCGTCACACCGACGTCCGTGAACCGGCCCGAGGCGCATCCGCCCTCGGGCGCGCAACCACCGGCGACACCGCCCCCGGGGACCGCGTCCGGACGGGCCGCCGCGCCTGGCGCTGCCGTCCCGACGAGCCCGGCCGCGCCGGCCGCCGCCCCGACGAGTCCGGCCAACGGTTCCGGTGCCGCCGTCCCCACGAGCCCCGCCGGGCCGCCGACCGGATCGGCAACCGTGCCGGTGCGCCCGGCGCCGGTAGCGCCGGCGGCCGGCACGCCGGGTGATCCGCCGGCCGCTGCGGTGCCGCCCCCGGTCGGGCCGGCGCCGCGGCGGCGGCTGCCGCTGGTGCTCGCTGCCGTGCTGGTGCTCATGCTTGTCGCGGTGGGTCTGGTCGTGGTCCGGCCCGGGCCGGTGGGCCGCTGGCTGGGCGACGCACCCGCGACACCGGCGGCAACCGGGACGGTGGAGTCCGCGCCGGTCCCGGTGCTGGTGGCTGCCGACAGCGGCGCGCCGGCGCCCAGCACGGACGGGCTCCGGACCACCCTCGAACCGCTTATCGACGACACCGCGCTGGGCGGCCGGGTCAACGTGGCGGTGGCCGACGCGCTGACCGGGGAGATGCTCTTCGATCGCGGTGGCGGGGAGGGGACCGTGCCGGCCTCGGTGACCAAGCTGGTCACCGCCGTGACGGTGTTGACCGCCCGGGGCCCCGGCCACCGGATCCCGACCCGGGCGGTGGCTGGTGCACAACCCGGCGAGGTGGTTCTGGTCGGTGGCGGGGATCCGACGCTGGCAGCCGGCCCGAAGGGCTTCTACCCGGGCGCGGCCAACCTAACCGACCTCGCCGATCAGGTCCGCAAGGCGCTGGGCGGGGTCGCACCCACCAGGGTCGTCGTCGACTCCTCGCGCTACTCCGGCCCCGTGTACGAACCCGGCTGGGACGACGACATTCCCACCGGCGGCTACGGCGGGGCGATCACCGCACTGATGCTCGACGGAGCACGCACGAATCCGAAGGCCGGCCCGGGCTGGGCCGAACGCGTTGCCGAACCGGACCTGGCCGCCGGCCGTGCCTTCGCCAAACTGCTCGGGGTGCCGGTCGGCACCGTACGCAAGGGCACCGCCCCGCCAGCGCCGACCGGGACGACCGCTTCGGAACCGGTCGGTGGCGGTGGACCCGGTGCCGAACTCGGCGCGGTGCACTCGCCGCCGCTGATCCGGCTGGTCGACATCATGATCAGCGATAGCGACAACATCGTCGCCGAGGCGCTGGCCCGCCAGGTCGCCCTGGCCCGCGACCGGCCGGCCTCCTTTGCCGGTGCCGCGTCGGCGATGGCCGAGGTGGTCTCCGAGCTGGGCCTGCCGGTGGCTGGGCTCGACCTGGCGGACGGCAGCGGACTGTCCCGGAACAACCTGATCAGCCCGGCCCTGCTGACCGAGCTGCTGGCGCTCGCGGCCAGCCCGGACCGGCCCGAGCTTGCCGGCATCTTCGGCGGTCTGCCGGTCGCGGGCTGGTCCGGCACGCTGCGCGATCGATACGGCGCGACACCCGGCACCGCCGCCGGTGCCGGTGTGGTCCGGGCCAAGACCGGCACCCTGACCCGGGTGCACGCCATCGCGGGAGTGGTCACCACCGCCGAGGGGCGCCTGCTCACCTTCGCGGTGCTCACCGACGACGTCCCGCCGGACGGGATGGAGCCGGCGCGCGCTGCGCTGGACAGGATCGCCGCCGCCCTGGCCGGCTGCGGCTGCCGCTGAGAACGACGGGCACCGGTCGAAGGGCTCCGTGAAGCGGGGGCGCAACTGTCCTCCGACGGGCCGTCGCCACCCTGCCGCCGGACCAGCCGGCCGGGCGGGTGTCGCGGCGCGGGTACGGTGGGTTGCATGGCGCAGTTCGTGGACTGGGATCTGGCTACCGCGACGGCGGGGGCCCTGGGCAAGTCGGGCCCCCGGGTGACGTACTCCGAGGCCACCGAGGTGGTTTCCGAGCTGCGCCGGTTGACCGAAGAGGCAGCCGGGCACGTCGCCGACTACACGGGGCTGACCTCGCAGGTGACCCATCCGCCGGTGCGGGTGGTCGATCGGCGGGACTGGGCGGCGACGAACATCGCCGGGCTCCGCGAGGTGATCACCCCGCTGGTCGGCCGACTCGCTCAGGACAAGCAGCCCGGTGCGCTCACCGAGGCGATCGGTTCCCGGGTGACCGGGGTACAGGCCGGCACCGTGCTGGCCTACCTTTCCGGCCGGGTCCTCGGGCAGTACGAGGTCTTCTCCGCCAACCCGGGGCAACTGCTGCTGGTCGCGCCGAACATCGTCGAGGTCGAGCGCAAGCTGGGCGCGGATCCACGCGACTTCCGGCTCTGGGTCTGCCTGCACGAGGTGACCCACCGGACGCAGTTCACCTCGGTGCCCTGGATGCGGGCCTACTTCCTCGGTGAGGTGCAGGCGTTCGTCGATGCCGCCCAGGGTGGCGAGCACCTGCTGGAGCGGCTGCGTCGGGGGGTGAGCACCCTCGCTGACGCCGTCCGCGACCCGCAGAGCCGGTCCAGCGTGCTGGACATCGTGCAGACGCCCGGTCAGCGGGCCGTGCTGGACCGACTGACCGCCCTGATGACCCTGCTGGAGGGGCACGCCGAGTTCGTGATGGACGGCGTCGGGCCGCAGGTGATCCCGAGTGTGGAGCGGATCCGGTCCGCCTTCAACCGACGGCGCGAGGCCGGCAACCCGGTGGAGAAGGCGATCCGGCGGCTGATCGGCATCGACGTCAAGATGCGGCAGTACGCCGAGGGCCGCAAGTTCGTGCACGCCGTGGTGGACCGGGTCGGCATGGCCGGCTTCAACCGGGTCTTCGAGTCGCCGCTCACCCTGCCCCGACTGTCCGAGCTGAGCGAACCGGACGCCTGGGTGGCGCGGGTGCACGGACCGGTCGGCCCGGTACCGACCGCCGGCTGAGCGCGTCGCCGCAGCGATGGCCCCACTCGCACCACCGGTGGCCGCGATCCGGATCGCGGTCCGTCGTGCCCTGGCCGACCTGCCGACGGACGGTCCGGTGCTGGTCGCCTGCTCGGGCGGCGCCGACTCGCTGGCTCTGGCCGCGGCCACCGCGTTCGTGGCACCCCGGGCGGGCCGCGCCGCCGGGCTGGTCACCGTGGATCACGGGTTGCAGGCCGGGTCGCGGCACCGGGCCGAGGCGGTGGCGCGCTGGGCGACTGAGGCCGGCCTGGCTCCGGTGGAGGTGGTCCGGGTCGAGGTTGCCGGCCGGCCCGGTGGCCCGGAGGCGGCGGCCCGGGACGCCCGCTACCAGGCGCTGGCCGAGGTCGCCGGTGGATACCGCGCCTCTGCACTGCTCACCGGCCACACCCGGGACGATCAGGCGGAGACGGTCCTGCTCGCGCTGGCCCGGGGTGCCGGCCCGCGCGGACTCGCCGGCATGCCGGCCCGCCGGGACCTGGCCGGCACCCCACTCGTACGGCCGCTGTTGGAGATCGGGCGGGCGGAGACCCGTGCCGCCTGCGTGGCTCTCGGGCTGGTGCCGTGGGACGATCCGCACAACAGCGACCCGGCCTACGCCCGCTCCCGGGTCCGGGCCGACGTGCTGCCCGTGCTGATCCGGGCGCTCGGACCGGGCGTGCTGGACAACCTCGCCCGTACCGCCGCGCTGGTGGCGGCCGACAACGCGGTCCTCGACGAGCTCGCTGTCGAGGCGCTGAGCCGGGCCCGGCATCCCGCCGGTGGCCTGGCCACCCGGATCCTGGCGGAGCTGGCGCCCGCCGTGCGCGGTCGGGTGCTGCGCACCTGGGCCCACGAGCTGGGCGCCCCGCCGGCCGCACTGTCGCACCGCCACGTCGCCGCGCTCGACGCGTTGGTCACGGCGTGGCGCGGCCAGCGAGCCAGTTACCTGCCGGGCGGGCTTCGGGTGCTCCGCCGCGACGATCGGCTGGTGTCGGAGTCGTCACCGGCTTCGCCGGCCGACCCGGCACCGGTGTCCGAGGCGGTGGGGTCAGCGCCCGACGATGCGGTGGTCGAAGGGTGACCCATCCCCGGCAACCGCTGTACGCGCCGCGTGGCGCCGTGGCCACCAGCCATCCGTTGGCCGTGGCCGCCGGCCTGGCGGTGCTGCGTCGTGGTGGCAACGCCGTGGACGCCGCGCTGGCCACCGCCAGCACGCTCACCGTCGTGCAACCTCCCTCGAACGACATCGGCGGTGACCTTTTCGCAATCGTCTGGGACGGCCGCCGGCTGCACGGCTTGAACGCCTCCGGCCGGTCGCCCGCCGGGCTGACCCGGGACCTGGTACTCGCGGCGACCGGCGGTCGAGGCGTCGAACCCGCCGACGCGTTGGGCGGCGCACAGGCGGTCGGCCCGGCGATGCCGGCCCGGGGCTGGTTGCCGGTGACCGTACCGGGCGTGCCGGCGGGCTGGCGCGACCTGCACGAGCGGTTCGGATCGCTGCCCTTCGCGGACCTCTTCGCCGACGCCATCGGTTACGCCGAGCAGGGACACCCCGTCTCCACGACGACAGCGGCGGCCTGGTCCCGCGCGGTCGCCGGGCACGCCGGCCTGACCGGTCCCGAGTACGCGGAGTTCGGGCGGGTGTTCGCAGCGGGTGGGCGGGCTCCCCGGGCGGGCGAGCGGTGGCGCAATCCGGACGCGGCCCGGACGCTTCGACTGATCGCCGACAGCCGGGCGGAGGAGTTCTACCGGGGGCGGATCGCGGCGGCCCTGATCGACCATGCCGCCCGTACCGGTGGGCTGATCACCGCGGCGGACCTGGAGACCCACGCCAGCGTCTGGGTCGACCCGGTGTCGGTGCGCTACCGGGACCACGAGGTCTGGGAACTGCCGCCGAACGGGCAGGGACTGGCCGCGCTGCTCGCCCTGGGCATCCTGAACGGATTCGACCCGGCCGACGAGTCGCGGTGGCTGCACCGGCAAATCGAGGCGGTCAAGCTCGGCTTCGCCGACGCGCATGCCCATGTCGCCGATCCCGACCTTGCTCCGGTCCCATCCGGGCTGCTCACGCCGGAACATCTGGCGCGGCGCCGCGCGACGGTCTCCGACGCGGCGGCCGACCCGGTGACCGACGCGCCAGAACGCGGTGGAACGGTGTACCTCTGCACGGCCGACGAGAGCGGCATGATGGTCAGCCTGATCCAGTCCACCTACCTGGCCTTCGGCTCGCACGTGGTGCTGCCCGGGTACGGGTTCGCGCTGCAGAATCGTGGTCTCGGTTTCCGGCTCGACGTAAACCATCCCAACGTGGTCGGCCCGGCGAAGCGGCCCTACCACACGATCATCCCCGGTTTCCTGGCCCGGCAGGGGTCGCCGGTGGGGCCGTTCGGGGTGATGGGTGGGCACATGCAGCCCCAGGGCCACGTACAGCTCGTCTCGGGGACCGTGGACGCGGGCCTCGACCCCCAGGCGGCGCTGGACGTCCCTCGCTGGTACTGGCACGCGGGTCGTTCGCTGCTGGTCGAGGAGCAGTTGATCGCCGGGCCCGGCGGTGCCGCGCGGCTGGCCGACCTGCGGGACCGGGGGCACCAGGTGACCGTCGCGCCCGATCCCACCGTCTTCGGCTACGGGCAGGCGATCTGGCGACGCGACGACGGGGGATACGTCGTCGGTTCCGAGCCCCGGGTAGACGGCGGTGCCGGCGGCTTCTGACAGCTGCGCGACCGGCCGGTGACCGGTCAACCGGTCGGAGCACGATCGCGGAACGTGGTGCGGTACGCCTGCGGCGTGGCGCCGACCCGGCGGGTGAAGTGGTGCCGCAGGGCGGCGGCGTCACCGAAGCCGGCCCGTTCGGCCACCCCCTCCACGGTGAGCGTGGTGTCCTCCAACAGCCGGCGGGCCAGCAGGACGCGTTGGTTGGTCAGCCAGTCGTGCGGGGTGGTGCCCGTCTCGGCACGGAACCGGCGGGCGAAGGTCCGTGGCGCCATCCCGGCCCGCGCGGCCAACTCGTCGACGCTGGTCTGCCGGTCCAGATGGCCCATCAGCCACTCCAGTACCGGTTCCAGGGTGGGCGCCTCGGGTGCCTTCGCGATCGGCGCCTCGATGTACTGGGCCTGTCCGCCGTCGCGATGTGGCGGTACCACCATCCGTCGGGCGAGCCGGGTGGCGGTGGCCGAGCCGTGCGCCTGGCGTACCAGGTGCAGGCAGGCGTCGATACCGGCGGCGGTGCCCGCGCTGGTGAGCAGTCGACCGTCCTGCACGTAGAGCGAGTTGCAGCGCACGCGGGCGCTCGGGTGACGGCGCTGCAACTCGTCGACGTGCCGCCAGTGGGTGGTGCACTCCCGGCCGTCGAGCAGTCCCGCCTCGCCCAGCAGGTACGCGCCGGCACACACGCTGAACAGGTACGCGCCCCGGTCGGCGGCGCGACGCAGCGCCTCGTGGACCTCGGCCGGTGCGGTGGTGGTCGGGTCGTGGGCGGGGACGGCCACCAGGTCCGCCTGCTCCAGCGGATCCAGGTCGGCGTTCGGTACCAGGTGGAAGCCGGCGGACGTGCGTACCGGGGCCTGCCCGGGTCCACACACGTCGAAGCGGTAGCCGGGCAGTCCGTCGGCGGTGCGGTCGGTGCCGAACACCTCGGCGAGCACGCCGAGTTCGAACGGGGCGACGCCGTCCAGGACGAGTACGGCCACGGAACGAAGCATGTGACGAGGGTAACCGTAGGAGTGGCAGGAAATCGAGTAGGAGTGGCATTCCTGCCACTGTTCGGGGATTGGCGGGGTACGCAGACTGGTAGATGTCCGGTGCGCACCGGCGGCGACACGACAACCGCAGACGCCAGAAAGCGAGCGCCGCCATGGGTTTCCTGTTCTTCCTGTTGTTCTTCCTGACCCTCGCCCTGCTGTCCGCCCTGGGGCTGACCGCCGACAGCCGTGACTCCGCGGACTGGAAGCCCTCCGACGGGGGCCGCAGGTGGCAGTCACGCCACTGCTGAGGCGAATGTTCCCTTCATCCGAAAAATCACTGGGCGGGGCTGCCTCGAAACGGGCGGCCCCGCCGACGGTGAACCCGGGGCGTACGGCAGGCTATGGTCATGGCTGACGGCTCCTGGTACGACGCCGACATCGACCACGTGATCATTTCCGAGGCGCAGATCCGCGAGAAGACCGCGGAGCTGGCCAAGCAGGTCTCCGCGGACTACTCCCACGTCACCGACGGGCTGTTGCTCGTCTGCGTACTCAAGGGCGCGGTCATGTTCATGGCCGACTTCGCCCGGGCGCTGGGCCGGCACGGACCCCCGGCCGAGCTGGACTTCATGGCCATCTCCTCGTACGGGCAGGGCACCACCTCCTCCGGCGTGGTGCGCATCCTCAAGGACCTCGACCGGGACATCGCCGGTCGGCACGTCGTCGTCGTGGAGGACATCGTCGACTCCGGGCTGACCCTGTCCTGGCTGCTGCGCTACCTGGAGTCCCGGTCGGCGGCGAGCGTCGAGGTGGTCGCGCTGTTCCGCAAGCCGGACGCGGTGAAGGTGACGGTTCCGGTCCGGTACGTGGGCTTCGACATTCCGACCGAGTTCGTCGTCGGGTACGGCCTCGACTTCGGTGAGCGCTACCGGGAGCTGCCGTACGTGGGAGTGCTCAAGCCGGAGGTCTACGCCCGCTCCTGACCGTGCGGCGGCGTCGCGTCGCGGTGCCGCCGGACCGTCAGCCCTCGTCGCGGAACCGTCGACGCCCCCGGCCGCCACGCCGCCGGGCCCGACTGTCGCCGCGGGCGCGTCCGCCCGACATTCAGCCGACTTTCAGCTGATCGGACTACCTTTGACCACGGTGACCCGGGGATCCGACTCCGGGCCACGCCGGCTGACATCCGGTTCGCCGTGCGCGTAAGTGCTGGGCTCGCCAGCTCATATCGGTCTCGCACGGTGTACCGTCGAATGACCGTGGCGCGGCAATCGCGTCCCGGGGTCGAGGCCGGCCCGCACGGCGGCTCCGGCAGCCGCCCAGGCGGCGACACCCACAGTCGGTCAGGACGTCGATCAGGAGGATGCGGGCGTCTCGGCGCTCGACAACAGCATGGAACGTACGCGTTTCTTCCGCCGACCGGTGTTCTGGGTCATCCTGGTCATCCTCGGCGCCGTCGTGCTCAGTCAGTTGTTCACCGGTGGACCCAGTTACCACCGGGTGGACACGTCCGTCGCGCTCGACCAGCTCAACAAGGGCGGCATCGAGAAGGTCGTCTTCCAGGACAAGGAACAGACGATCCAGCTCGAGCTGGCCGAGGAGACCGAGTTCGGCGATACCACCACCAAGCTGATCGAGGCCCAATTCCCCTACGAGGTCGGCGACGAGGTCTGGAACCAGGTCCTCGACGCCAAGGCCAACAACCGGGTCACCGGGCCGGCCGACACCGAGGTGTCGTCCGACAGCATCTGGGTCAGCCTGCTGGTCAACCTGCTTCCCATCGTGCTGCTCGTGCTCCTGCTGCTGTTCTTCATGTCGCAGATGCAGGGCGGCGGCTCCCGAGTGCTCAACTTCGGCAAGTCCAAGGCGAAGATGATCACCAAGGACACGCCGAAGACGACGTTCGCCGACGTGGCGGGCTCCGAGGAGGCCGTCGAGGAACTGCACGAGATCAAGGACTTCCTGCAGAACCCGGCGAAGTACCAGGCGCTCGGTGCGAAGATCCCGAAGGGCGTGCTGCTCTTCGGCCCGCCCGGCACCGGTAAGACGCTGCTCGCCCGAGCGGTAGCCGGCGAGGCCGGGGTGCCGTTCTACTCGATCTCCGGTTCCGACTTCGTCGAGATGTTCGTCGGTGTCGGTGCCAGCCGGGTCCGTGACCTGTTCGAGCAGGCCAAGGCGAACGCGCCCGCAATCGTCTTCGTCGACGAGATCGACGCCGTCGGCCGGCACCGTGGCGCCGGCATGGGCGGCGGCCACGACGAGCGCGAGCAGACCCTGAACCAGCTCCTCGTCGAGATGGACGGCTTCGACGTCAAGGGCGGCGTCATCCTGATCGCCGCCACCAACCGGCCGGACATCCTCGACCCGGCGTTGCTGCGTCCGGGCCGGTTCGACCGGCAGATCCCGGTGGACGCTCCCGACATGGAGGGCCGCAAGGCCATCTTGCGGGTGCACGCCAAGGGCAAGCCGTTCACGCCCGACGTCGACCTCGACTCGGTGGCCAAGCGGACGCCGGGCTTCAGCGGCGCCGACCTCGCCAACGTGATCAACGAAGCGGCCCTGCTGACCGCCCGGAAGGACCAGCGGGCCATCTCCAACGACTCGCTCGAGGAGTCGATCGACCGCGTGATCGCCGGCCCGCAGCGTCGTACCCGGGTGATGAGTGACCAGGAGAAGAAGATCACCGCGTACCACGAGGGTGGGCACGCACTGGTCGCCTGGGCGCTGCCGCACGCCGCACCGGTGCACAAGGTGACGATCCTGTCCCGGGGCCGTTCCCTGGGCCACACCCTGGTGCTGCCCACGGAGGACAAGTACACCCAGACCCGCGCCGAGATGGTCGACACCCTGGCGTACGCGCTGGGTGGCCGGGCCGCCGAGGAACTCGTCTTCCACGAGCCCACCACCGGTGCCGGCAACGACATCGAGAAGGCCACCCAGCTGGCCCGCGCGATGATCACCCAGTACGGGATGAGTTCCAAGCTCGGTGCCATCAAGTACGGCACCAGCGGCGACGAGCCGTTCCTCGGTCGCAACATGGGCCACGAGCGGGACTACTCCGACGCGGTCGCCGCCGAGATCGACGGCGAGATGCGGGCACTCATCGAACTGGCACACGACGAGGCCTGGGAGATCCTGGTCGAGTACCGGGACGTGTTGGACAACATCGTGCTCGAGCTGATGGAGAAGGAGACCCTCTCCACCGCCGACATGGCCCGGATCTGCGCCCGGGTGGTGAAGCGACCGCCGATGGCCCCGTACAACGGTTTCGGCAAGCGGCAGCCCTCCACCGAGCCGCCCGTACTCACCCCGGCGGAGAAGGACGCGCTGAAGGTGCAGGCGGAGGCCGACGGCGCGGAGGCGACCGTCGGTGGCGGCAGCTCCAACAACTCCTCGGACGGTTCGCACTGAGCACCGACGACACGGCGGCCAGTTCCCCGCAGCGGGGACTGGCCGCCTCCGCCACCGAGCCCGACACCGATCGCCTCGACTACATCGCCGCGCGGCTGATCAACGGCCGGCTCACCGGTCGTCCCGTCGAGGACACCATGGACCTCGGCCGGATTGAGAAGGCCGTCCGCGAGATCCTCATCGCGGTCGGGGAGGATCCCGACCGCGACGGCCTCCAACAGACCCCGGCCCGGGTCGCGCGGGCGTACGCGGAACTCTTCGCCGGCCTGCGCGTCGACCCGGGCACGGTGCTCACCACCACCTTCGAGGCCAACCACGAGGAACTGGTGCTGGTCCGGGACATCGACGTGATGAGCCTCTGCGAGCATCACCTGCTGCCCTTCCGGGGCAGTGCCCACATCGGCTACATCCCCGGTCCCGACGGCCGGATCACCGGGTTGTCCAAGCTGGCCCGGCTGGTCGAGGTCTTCGCCCGGCGGCCCCAGGTGCAGGAGCGGCTCACCTCGCAGATCGCGGACCTGCTGATGACGCGGCTGGCGCCGCGCGGCGTGGTCGTCGTGCTCGAGTGCGAACACATGTGCATGGCGATGCGGGGCATCCAGAAATCCGGTGCCAAGACGATCACGTCTGCGGTGCGGGGCACTCTGCAACACGACGCCAAGTCCCGGGCCGAGGCGATGGCGCTGATCATCCCTCGCTGACCGACGGTCGGTTGTTCAGGACGACAGCATCGCCAGCACGATTCCCGCATTGACCACCACGGCCGGGACCAGGCAGACCAGCGCGCCGAACCGGGGCGTGCGATCCACTCGCCCACCCGGGCCGGGCGGGAAGCAACGGCCCACCGCGAACCACCCCAGGCCGAACGCGACCGCCGGTGCCGGCAGCCCCACCAGCAACGCCAACCCGGTCACCGCACCGGTGCCGGCCAGCGCATACACCACCGCCAGAAGCACCGGAACGAGCAACCCCAGCGGCCCGTACACCAGGAGGTTGCGGGCGCGCGACGGCCAGTGCGCGACCTGGGACAGGCCGCGGGCGGCGAGCGTGTCATCCGCTCCGACAGCCCACCGTCGGGCATCCCGCAACGCCGTCAACACCGCCGCCGGGCCGCCGCTCATCGACCGGGTCGCCTCCGCCAGCTCTGGCGGTGTCGGCACCAGCGAGATCGGGGGTACGCCCAGCTCACGTAGTCGGCTCTCCTGCGGTGCCAGCCGGGTGCGTACCGCGGCGAGCTCCTCCCGCGCGGCCTGGACCGCGCGGGCCTGCTCGCCCGCGGCGGTCGCCGCGCCACGGCGTACCCCGTCGAGCTGCCGGGCGGCGGCGAGATAGTCGGACCAGGCGGCCCGCACCGGATCCCCCGGTGCGCTGGCCGAGCGCTGCCGAACCGGCCCGGGGGTGGTGACCGGCGACTGATCGAGAGTCATCTGGATTCCCCCTGCACGCTGCCGGGCACGTCGTACGGAACCAGCACCACGCCGCGCTCTGCCGGCCCGTCCCAGAGCACCACCCGGTCGGGTCGGGGTCGCCACTCCACCGGGCGGCCGAAGACCGGAGTGAGCTGGGCCCCCGGCACACCCGCCACCGCCACGGCGGTCAGCTTGTCCACGGTCTCGTCCGGTTCCATAAGCGTCGCGAACGACGGCACCGTACGCCACCAGCCGAGCAGGTGCTGCCCGGCCGGTGGTCCGTCGCGCAGCAGGGCCCGCAGTCTGGCCGCCGGCAGTTGCTCGGGCGGTGCCACATCCAGCCCGAAGACGATCAGGTACGCCGGCTCACCGGCGTCCGCCACGGCGACCAGGCCGGTGAGGTCCACCCGGTCGACCTGGTGGCGTTCGGCCAACTCCGCGACCAGAGCATCGGCCAGGTGCCCAGCCTCGGCGTCCGGTACGGCGACCACGAACCGCGCCGTACCCGCCGGATGGTGAGCCGCCGTGCTGTGCGCGGCCGTCGCCAACAGGCGACACGCAGCCGGCCGCGGACCGAGAACCGCGAGGTTGCGCCCAGCCGCCGGTCCGAACGGCACCGCCGCGGTGCTGCGCGCGACATCCACCGCCCGGCCGAGCAGGGCGGCCGGGGCCGTCGACTGCCCCGCGACGGCTGCCCGATAACGCGGATCGTTGCTCAGCACCGGCCGCGCGTACCCGGCGAAGACGACGGGTGGCGTCGCGTTCGGCGGCCGGGCCGCCCAGAGTCGGTGGCGCAACCCGGCCACCGTCTCCGGCTCGTCAGCCGGGTCGGGGAACCGCACCATCCGCTCATGACCTCGGATCGCCCCGCGGGGACCGCCGAGACCACCGGCGGTGTTGACCACCGCGCTGCCCACCGGCAGGCCGGCTGCGGCGTCGTTGGTGGGTGCCAGCACCGCCCCGCCGCCCGGCAGCGCCACCCGCACCGGGAACTGGCCCAGCAGGGAGTCCCGCTGCCCACCGTCCGATCGGGTGCCCAGGCCCAGGTCGCCCTCGCCAGCCAGCACCAGATGAACCCCGTACGCCCGCCCGGTCCGGGCGAGTGCGTCCAACCGCGCGGCCACCTCGGCGGAGAGGCGATCCCGTTCGGCGAAGAGCAGCGGCAGGTTCTCCAGCACACAGACCACCCGGGGGAGCGGGCGATGCTTCCGCAACTCGGCGAAGCGCTGCCCACCCGCGCGGGCGGATGCCTCCGCGCGTCGATGCACCTCGGCGGTCAACTGGTCCACCAGATCCAGTACGTACTCCCGGTCGGCGGCCATCGCGGCCGCCCGGACCTGGGGGACCCACGATCGGTCCCGCTCCGTCTGCAGGAACTCGGCAAAGGACTCGCCGTCACCGAGGTCCACCAGGTACAGCGACAACTCGTCCGGGCCGTACCGCGCGACGAGCCCCAACAGCGCCGTGGTCAGGAAGGTGGACCGGCAGCCCCGCGACCGGCCGCTGACCAGCCAGTGCGGGGTCAGCTCGGTGAAGCCGAGGGAAACCGGTCGGCCACCCGCATCGCCAACGGTGCTGCTGAGCCCCTCCGTCCCGGCCGCCTGCCACAGCTCGTCGGTGGGCGGCAGCAGGTGGGACAGGAAGAGCCGGCTGCCGGCCTCGATCTGGGCCGCGATCCGGCGGCACACGGTATCGACCAACTCGGCCGGCGGATCCGGGTCGACGAAGACCGGCGAGTTCAGCCCTCCGTCGGTGCCGCCACCGGCGAACGCCCCGCCCGGCGGATCACCGAGCAACGCGTAGGCCGTCCGCATGGCCAGCGGCGTAGCCCTGGGCAGTGCGGCCCGGGCCGGTGGCCACCCCGCCACCACCAGGTGCAGCCCGGCCTCCGGCCCCTGCTCGGCGAGCGTCTCGATCCGCGCGAGATCGCCCGGCCGGTACGGTTCGGGCAGCGCGGCCAGCACCAGCAGCAGCGCACGGTCGTGCCGGCGAGGACCGGCGGCGTCCGGCGCCACCCACCGCTCCGCCTCCGCCAGCACGGCCTGAAGACCGTCGGCGTCCGTGGCCGGTGGGGCAAGCACCCCGGCGTCACCGAGCGCCGCGAACGGCGCCAGCGCGACACCCGTGGCGTCCACCGCCCGTACCAGCAGCGCCCCGGCCGGTGTAGCCGCCAGCATCCGCAGCAGTACAGCCCGCAGCAGCCCGGCGACCCGTGCCTCGTGCGCGTCGGCGTCCACCACGAGGTGGCCGCTGCCGAACATCGGCACCAGCGCCGGGAAACGTGCGTCGTCCAGCGGGGCGGCGGTGCCCACTCGGACGAACGGCGGCGGTCCCTCCCCGGCTGGATGCGCCGGCTCGACCGTGTCCAGCGTGGACCCGGCCCAACCAGGGGCGAGGACGGTGGCCGCCAGGCGCAGCCGCTCGGCCAGCGCGTACTGGCGGCGCTGGTCGGCCGGGACGGGACGGGTCTCGTCGAGAACGTTCGTCGCCGCCGTGACCGTCGCGGCGGCCCGGCGGTGCAGCGCGGCGGCGCGGAGCGTCCGTGCCTTCGGACCGCCCACCGTGTCCACCCCCTCCGCCCGAGGTCGGCACCCACTCGCCGGGCAGCAACGACGGTATCCCAGCGAAGGCTCCACCTCCGGGAAGCGCGTCGGCGCTGCGTCGGTGTTGTCATGGATCTCACCCATCGGCAGGGTTCGGTCACGATCTGCCAAATCTGGGGCATTGGGTCCTGGGCCGGCAGCCGCTAGCCTCAGAGGGTGGAATCAGTGCCGCCCCCCGCCGGTTCCCAGGTCTCCCGCGTACCGGCGCAGAGGACACCGCCGGAGGAACTGGCACCGCCTGCGGTCGCGCCGGCCCCGCGCCAGCCCCGGCGGCGCCTGCGTACGGTACTGACCGTGGTCGCTGGGGTGGTCGCGGTGCTCTGCCTGACCGGGGGAGTCGTCGGCTATTTCGTCTACGACCGCGCCACCACCCTCGACCGCAGCACTCCCGCAGTGGTAGTGGATAACTACCTGCGTGCGTACCTAGTAGATCGCAACGACGCTCGATCGCGCCTATTCAGCTGCGAAGGTGTGTCCGAGTTCGAGACGCTTCGACGGCTCAGGGATGACCTTGCAGCCCGGGAGGAGCGGTTCGGCACGACCATGTGGGTTAGTTGGGAACGTTTCCAGGTGGATCGGATCGACGGCAGCGCCGAGGTGCGTGTCGATCTAACCTTCGCGGCGCAGGTGGACGGTATTCGGCAGAGTGATCGGCAATCCTGGACGTTCACCACCCGGTTGGGCGAGGACTGGCGGGTCTGCTCAGCCGTGCCCGGCTAGCTTCACTCCACCCACAGCATGTGTACCGGTACCTCCAATGTGGTGGGGGCCTGACCGCGCCAGGCCCAGCGGTACCACTCCACCTCGGGTGTCACCCGTACGCAGATGTCGCCCTCGGCACCCGAGTAAGTCTCGGTGACGGCGCGCAGATCACGGTGCTCGACCGAACCGACCATGTGCACGACCCGTCGCCCGGTCACCGCGTCCGCCTCGAAGACCGGCGTCGGCGCTGGGTGGGCCGGGGCGTCCAGCGAGACGAGACGCAGGCCGCTCTCAGTCGTCGGCGTGGTCGCCCGGCCGACCGTCTCGACCCAGACCCGTTCGACCGGCACCAGCGGGGCGAACACCTCGACCTGGTCCGCCTCGGCGCGATACCACTCGTGCTCCGGGATGACCGGTACGTAGGTGCGGCTGTTCTGCACCACCCGATCGTCGGCCCGTAGGTCGGCACGCCATCCCAGACCGGGGAGTCCGACCAGCACCCGCCGGCCGCGCAGTTCGACGCTTCCGGCAGCGGGAAGGATCTCGATCGGGCGCGGCGGCTGGGGAGCCCAGTCGGGCTGGTCGGCGAACGGGTCGGGAAGTGGTTCGGTCATGATTGCCCGTGGTTCACCCGGCGCCCTTCAACGGCGCGCCCTTCGACCGCATGAACGGCACCGGGTCGATGGCGCCCCGGCTGCTGCGATCACCTTCGACGTGCACCTCGAAGTGCAGGTGCGGCCCGGAGGAGTTGCCGCTGCTCCCCACCTCGCCGATCACCTCACCGGCCTGCACCGTGTCGCCTGCGGCGACCCGGGGACGACTCACCAGATGACAGTAGCGGGTGATGAAGCCCTGGGCGTGCAGCACGTCGACGAACCAGCCGCAGCCTCCCTTACCGGGCCAGCCATCCACGTTGCACGTTAGTCGCCCTCTCCGGTCGGGATCACAGCGAGACACCAGCACCCGTCCGGTCGCCGAGGCCCTGATCAAGGTGCCCTTCGGCGCGGCGATGTCCACACCGTTGTGTCCGGGCCGACTGGCGGTTCGGAATCCGGAGCCAACCCCGCCCGGAATCGGTGCGGTCCAACCGGAGGCGGCGATCTCGCCGCCCGCGGCGGCGTCACATACGTCCTGTCCGGCGATCAGCGCGGTCCGCGCCGCACCCCCGGCCAGCGCGTCCACGATGCGGGCAGCGAGTTCCTCGTGCTTGGCGTACGCGTCCGGAAAGGCGCTGATCTGGACCTGCTGCGCGGCCACGGTCAGCGGCAGTTTCTCCCAGTCGGCCACGTCGACCAGCTTCTCGTAGAACTTGCGGGACGCGTACTCGGGGTTCATCCGCTGGGCGACCGTGCCCCACGAGGCCCGTTGCTGGAAGAGGCCGACGGAGTCGTGGTCGGCCCCGATCCCCTCGTTCGGGATGTCCTGTGACTCGCCGACCGTGCTGTTTGCCAGGTTCAGCAGCCGCGACTCCTGCATGGCGGTCGCCACGGCGATCACCCAGCCCCGTGGCGGCACCTTCATCTCCTGACCTACCTTGATGATCACTGCGGCGTTGCGTAGCTGGCGTTCTCCGTACTCGGCGAAGCGCGGCATCGTGCCGGTGGCGTCGACCTCGAAGTCGCCGGTGCAGTCCATGCTGGCCGGGGCAAACTGCTCGGCGGAGTCGCCACCCAACTCGGTGAGGAAGAAGGCACCGGCGCCACCGGTGCAGCAGAGCAGTGCCAGCGCCGCAGTGAGCGCGGCGGCGAGGGCGCCGGTCCGGACCGGTCGACGGGGCCGGCTCTGCTCACTCATCCCTGCTCCAGTCCACCGCGTCCACCAACCATCGCCCGTCGGGTGCCAGCAGTTCGAGGCGGAGTTGCCCGCCGTCGAGCGGGATTGTCGCCTCCACGAAGGTCTCACCGCGTGGGCGGAGGGTTACCTCGCCGGTGACCGCGCTGGCGGGCACTTCGGCCGGGTCGGCGCCGGAAAGCTTCTCGGTGAGGCCGGCGGTCGAGAGCGGGCGTAGCGCGTCGTGCCAGTCCTCGGCGGTCTGGCCGGGGCGGCCGAGCCAGGCGGCGGCGAAGCGTTCGGCGACCAGATCCGGTGTCGGCTGGCCGGGCCGGGTGACCGGGGACGGTGTCGTGGTGGTGGAGATCGCGCCGTCGTCCCCGGTGGTCGGGTGCACTGTGGTGATCGGGTCGGTCGGGCGATTACTGAGCCCGGCCGCCGGGTCGCTCGGGCCAGCCACCAACCTGGCTGCACCGACCACCCCGAGCACCAGCACGGCGATCCCGAGTGCGACACCCAGCCGGGACCGTAGCAACCGCAGGAACAGGAACTCGATCGCCCGGCGCACGACCGTCACCGCGCCTCGGAGCGGACCCGCGGTGCCGGCTTTTCGGGAGCCCGTTCGGCCGAACCGGGACGGTAGATGACGTAGGAGGGATTCTCGTCCGGCAGGTCCGGTTCCGTCCATGACGCCGGCTGTCGACGACGGGGCCTGGGCGCGGCCGCCCCCTTGCCAGGCCGCTCCCGGGGCTGATCGTCGGCGCCGCGCGCTTCGCGGTCGTCCGGCCGCTTCGCGGCCGCGGGTGCGCCGCTGGGGACCGGGTCCGGACGAGCCTCCGGACGCACCTTCGGCTGCTCCGGTGCGATCGCCCGGCGTCGTCCGACGGTCGGCTCGGCGGTGCCACCGGGCTCGGCGATGTCGAGCCGGGCCGCGGTGCGCATGTCCCGGAAGAATCGGCGGTGCCAGGAGCCCGCCGAGCTGACCGCCTCGCTGTTGTCCTTGCCGCCGAGCTGGGTGATCCGGCGGTAGGGGCGCAGCAGCAGCCAGCCGACCACCCCGCAGAGCCAGACCAGCACCACCTGCAGCCAGCCGGGGAGGGTCGCCGTGCTCATGATGAGGTCGACCGCGAAGAGGTAGATGGCGGCACCGGTGCCGAAGATCGCGATGTTGAACAGCGCCGCCACCACCGCGTTACCCAGCCGCCGCAGGCCAGCGCTGGCTGGACGGAGCAGGCCGATGGTGCCCAGGATCGGCGCCGCGATCACCGCCCACCGGAAGATCAGGAAGCCCAGCAGCACCAGCAGCGACGCGGTCAGGTCGAACATCGCGAAAAGCAGAGCGGCGAGCACCGCGATGAACCCGGCACCCACCCGGTCCATGTCCCGGACGCCTTGCAGGTACTCGTAGGCCTCCGGATCCTCCCGCTCGATCTGCGCGGCGACAGTCATCCACTGTTGCTTCTTGGCGCTGATGGTGGCCTCGCGGGTTTCAGGACTGGTCCGGATCTTCTCGGCCTCGCCCCAGGAGAGCGACTTGGCGTCGTAGAGCGCGGCACCGTACTTCTTCGCGGTCTCGCTGTCGGCCGAGCCGAGCACGCCGCGCAGCCAGTTCCGGTAGAGCATCGCCTCGGCGGCCGTGTCACTGGCCCGAACCGCCGGAGGGCGCTTGTCCGTGCAGGCGTCCGGGTTCGGCATCGCACACCGGTCCGGGGGCACGTCCTTGGCGGCCGGGCCGACGGCGTCGTGCACGACGCCGAGCGTGGAGACGAGGGCACCGTCGGCGAGGTTCGCGGACTTGACCGGCCAGGCGGCCAGCGCGGTGACCGCCACCATCACCACCAGGGCCCACCCCGCCGTGGTCATCGCGCTGCTCATGTCGGACTGGCGCGAGCGCCAGAGCAGGTAGAGCCCGACCACGCAGAGGGTGACGATGCCGAAGACGCTGAACACCTTCTGGTAGATCGCCTTGGTGGCCTGGTCCACCAGCGGGTCGGCCCAGCCCCACATGGTGCCCGGCTCCCAGGCGCGTTCGCGCAGGGCGTTCGAGGCACCGATGATCGCCGTCGCCATCATGAACTCGCCGTTGGCGATGGTGTTTGTGAACTTGTAGTCCGGGTGCAGCAGGGTGGTCGCGCAGCCGGATTCGATCTTGTAGGTGCTGTAGCTGTAACCGGCGTAGCCGTAGTCGCTGTAGTAACCCTTCGGGCCGGGGAGCTTGGATGCCTCTGGACGGGAGGCGAACCAGCCGGCGATGCCGGAGTCGGGGGCAGTTGGTGTCGGAGGGTTGAGGCAGGTCGCCTCCGATTCCGCCACCTGCTGAAGTTTGGCGACGCAGGCGCGGAAATCGACCTGCCATTCCTCGGTCGAGCAGAGTTCGGCCGCCGCGGCCTGGTACGCCACCGGAGCCGCGTACGCCGGTGTGGCTGTGAGCCCGGGCCAGCCGATCGTGGCTGCGGCGAGGACGCCGAGTGCCAGGAGGAGCGCCGTGATCCGTGCCCGGGCCCTCGCCATGTCACGCCTCCAGGTCAGGCAGCACGGTCGGCAGCACCCCTGCGGCGGCGGCGATGGCGGCGGGGGTGGTGTCGAGGTGGTCCAGTAGGCCATCCACGTAGGAGACGTCGACCCGGACCTTCTGGACCCGGCCGTCGACGTCGCGCATCACGAACTCCCGGAAACCGAGCCGGCTGGCGGAGGTCGCGTCGGCGGTGGAGAGAGAGGCGAGGGTGGCCTCGTAGCCGTCGTCGACCGGTACGCGCAGCAGCCGCAGCGCCTCGGAGGCGATCTCGGCGTCCTCGGCGATCCGGCCGACGAAAACGGTGGAGACGAGGTTCTGTACGTCGAGACCGAGGATGTCACGTGGGTTCTGCGAGGCGACCAGTGCGGCGAGGTTCCACTTGCGGGAGTCGCGGGCGAGTCGGACGAGGAAGGACCGGCCGGAGCGCCATCCCTCCATGAAGTGCGCCTCGTCCAGGCCGACCAGCTTCCGCGAGGCCATCGAGCCGCCGTAGCATCGGCGGACCGCCAGCCGATGCGCGGTGTGCAGCATCGGCAGCGCGAGCGCCTCCTCGGCAGACCAGTACTCGCGTTCGATCTTGAGGTCGGGCAGTCGCAGGCCAGCCATGGTGATCACGGTGAGTGCGGCGTCCGGCCCGAGCAGACCCTCCGGCGGGCGGCCGAAGAAGAGCATCGCCAGCGGCATCTCGGCGGTGTCCAGCAGCAGGTTGGCCAGCTCCCGGCCGGCGTCGTCGTCGAGTTGGCCGAGACAGGTGACCACATCGTCCAGCGTGGAGGTCTCCTCTGCCGGGACCTGGCGTACGGCGTGCCGGAACAGGGTGGCGGTGGAGGCCTCCCGGGCCACCTGCGGTGGCACCAGCATCATGCAGATGTCCTGGACCAGCATCCGGCGTTCGGCCCGCGCGTTGGAAACCGAGATCTCGAACTCCCGGTCGCCGGCGGCTCCGGTGGCGAACTCGCTGCGCAGGGGCGTCGGGATCAGCGCGTACGGCGCCAGCGTGCCGTGTTCGGAGCCGGTCAGGTTCAGCACCCGCGAGTAGGGCCGAAGCTCTGGCATCGCACAGAGCCGGGCCAGCGGGCCGGAGGGGTCGAGCAGCGTCACCTGCACGCCACGGCGGGCGGCCAGGTAACCCAACGCGCCGAGCAGCGTGGACTTGCCACCGCCCGGTTCGGCGACGAAGACCGCCAGACCGGATCGCTCCCGCACCTCCATGGGAAAGTGCAGGTCGAGGAAGACCGGCCGACGGCAGGTGCCGGCGGTACGCCCGATCAGGTCGCCACGTCGGTCACCCACCGTGGAGGCGGCCTGCGGCAGCGCCGCCGCGAGCAGGTTGACGGGCATCCTGCGTACGTAGCCGGTGTTGGCGATCGGCTCGCCGGGGATGAACTCGCGGGCCAGCCAGTCCTGGTTCTTCGGGTGTTGCAGGGAGATGCGCAGTTCGCGGGAGTAGAGCTGAATGAGCCGTCGGGCCCGTTCCAGGCACTCCTCCCGGGTACGGCCGCCGACCGCGATCCGGTGCCAGCCGTGGGCGCGGGCGGAGTCGACCGGCAGCCCGGTGGTCATCTCGTCGCCGATGACCAGGGCCCGCTTGGCGAGTCGTTCCAGCTCGGGCGGGGCGTCGATGCCGTGTTCGGCGTAGTCCAACTGCTGTGACCGGATCATCCGGAGCCGGTGTTCCAGGTTGCGGAAGGAGTCGCCGGAACCGAGGATGTCGACCCGGGTGGAAAGCTCCATCGGCCAGGGCAGTCGCTCGTGGAAGTGCAGCCAGGGCTCGTGTCGCTCGGGGATCTCGAGCGGCTCCATCCGACCGACGGCGAGCACCGCCACGTGTCGTTCCTCGCCGGTCATCCGGTGGACCAGCTTGACAGTGGAGCCGTACGGCGTGCGGTAGCGCTCGACCTGCTCGGTGAGGGCGAGCAGGTCGCCGCGTTCCCAACGTCCGTCGGTGATGGGCGAGAGCGTGCCGGGAGGTGCCATGCAGAGCGCCACCGACCGGTAGAGCAGCCATTCCAGTTCGTGCGCGGTGACCCGTCGTCCGCGCATCCCGAAGGCGCCGAGTACCTCGTCGAACTGCTCGACGGTGCGGCCGAGCTTGCGTCGCTCGCCATCGGCGACGCCGCGGCCGAAGGTGCGCAGCAGTCGCTCGGTGAGCGAGTCACCGAGGGAACGGCGGGCGAAGGTGACGCCGAGGTAGGTCTGGCCCTCGGCGTGATTGACCGAGAGCAGGTGCCGTTGCGCGGCGACCAGGTGCTCGGCCCAGCCGGGTGTGCCGGCCACGTCGGGCAGCGGCCCGGCGGTGTTGGCGTCGATGGTGCGGGCCCACTCGTCGGCCGGGAAGGGCCGGGTGGTCCGGCGTAGGTGCAGCCGGAAGCCGGCCAGGCCGGCGTACTGCTCGGAGATGGCCGCGAGCAACGCCTCGCGT
This sequence comes from Micromonospora sediminimaris, assembly GCF_016863575.1. Taxonomy (NCBI): domain Bacteria; kingdom Bacillati; phylum Actinomycetota; class Actinomycetes; order Micromonosporales; family Micromonosporaceae; genus Micromonospora; species Micromonospora sediminimaris. Next base: position 25,304 of record NZ_BOPD01000019.1, on the reverse strand, counting down.
TCGGCGTCGGGGCGGAAGGCCCAGCGCACCTCGGGCAGCCAGTACCAGGCGGTGACCGTGTTGGGGGTGAAGGTCAGGTGACCGGCGATCTCGGTGATGGCCAGCTCGACCGCCGGATCCCGATCGCCAAACTTGATCTTCGGGGGGCGAACGCGGACCGGCTTGACCGGCCGGTCCCGATGGTCGACGGACCGCTGCCGGGGAGCCGGGCGGTTGGCCGGGGGTGCCACCCGGCGTGGCGTCCGGGTTTCGGCGTCGGCGGATGCCAGGTCGTTGTTGTCGCGGGCGCGGCGGTCCTCCCGGACCGGACGGTCGTCTCCGGCGGGACGATCGTCGGCGGGTGGCCGGGCGCTCGGCAACCGGTCTGCGGGGGCGGGCGCCACCCGGGAGGGGGCCGGCGGCAGGCTCGGGGCTGCCACCGCGTCGTCGACTGGGTGGACAGGTGGCGCGGCCGGCGTGGGGCCGGGCGGTCGCGGGGGTGCCGGTGGCGGAGCCGCCCGATGAGCGGCCGGTGCGGGCCCGACGGCGGGTGGTGGCGTGGGGTGCGGCTGCTGCGGCAGGGCCCGCGCGGGGAGCCCGTTGCCCCGCTGGGCGGAACCGCCGCGAGGGTATGCGCCACCGAAAAGATCGAGGAACGGAGAGTCGATGTCTGCGCCGTCCCGGCTGGCCGGGGCCGGGTCGGCCGGAACCGCCCGGCGCTGCGGCGGGCGAGGTGCCTGGAACACGCCGACGCTGCCGTGACCCGGGGTGGTGGCGAGCGCCGGATCCAACGTGGCCTCGTCCCGCTCGTCGGATTCAGGGTAGTCGAATGAACGCGCACGGTTACCGTGTGGTGCGGCCGGACGTCCGGCCGGGGATCCCGGCGTGGCGGAGCGGCTCATGCGATCGCCCTGCCCGTGTCCTCGTTCGGCCCGTACGGCGTGCAGCCGGTCATGCCAGTTCCTCCCGGATCCTGATCCTGCTGCCGACCAGGCGCGGATCGCGCTGCTCGGCGGCCGGCTCCCGGGTGCGTCGCCAGTCGGTCAGCGCGGTACGGATCACCATGCGCGCCGGACGGTCCGGGTCGACGTACCGGAAGACGAACGAGGTGGTCACGATGGCGAGGGCGATCTCCCAGGCGGGAAAGAGCTCGACCTGCAGCGTGAACAGCCAGTGGATGAACATGTAGAGGGGGACGAGCAGCATGAACAGCCCGTACTGGGCGTACGGCAGGTGGACCGGAAGGGTGTAGCCGGGCGGGCCGAGATAGACCAGGCGGGCCCGGTAGATGTCGTCGTCGGTGCGCAGCCGCATCTCGTGCCCGCGCCTATTCGAAGATCAGGTTGATCAGGAAGTCGCCGATGAAGAAGAGGGTGGCGGCTCCGGCGATGAAGGCCAACCCGACGATCGCGATGGCCGAACTGGTAAGCACCTTGGAGATCTCGCCTCGGCTGGCGCGGCCGATGAAGATGACGCCCAGCACGGCCAGCAGGATCGGAGCAATCTTGCTGGCGAAGAAGGTGACGACGCCTTCGGTGTCGATCCCCTTCGGTTCCTCGGCGGCGAACGGAATCGACGACGCCAGGGTGGAGAGCAGGTGGGCGGCGCTTGTGGACGCCGTTTCCATCAGCTCGATGGCGATCACTGAAACCTCCCCAAGTCGCGGCCGGCGGCGCCGCGGTGGTGCAGTAGGCAAGCCTGGCGGGATCGGTGCTCAATGTGCGCAGCGCACGAGACCCTGCGTACGACAACCGCCACGTAGGGTGGCGATTTTTGGGCGGGTTGTCCCGTTTCGGCCCTCCCTCCTACCGTCGCCATCTCGATGCTGGGCAATTCCACAGCGTACGGGCCGCCCCCCTTTGCGACAAGCCGCGAAGATGCTGCCCGAAGTGACCCGGACGACCGATCGTACACCTGTTCCAATTGCCATGTCAGGGGTGTCGACGGGGCGGTCTGCGACGTGCAACGGGACCGGTACCGTCCTACTCGTGACCGATCTGGTGCGGGCCCCGGCCCCGGTGGTGATGGGCGTCCTGAACGTCACGCCCGACTCTTTCTCCGACGGCGGACGCTACGCCGACGTCGAGGCCGCTGTCGCACACGGCGTCCGGCTACGAGCCGAAGGGGCGGGGTTGGTGGATGTCGGTGGTGAGTCGACCCGCCCCGGTGCCGACCGGGTCGACGCGGAGACCGAGACCGCCCGCGTGGTACCGGTGATCCGGGAACTCGCCTCGGCAGGTGTCCCGGTCAGCATCGACACCACCCGCGCCCGGGTGGCCGTGGCGGCGCTGCACGCCGGCGCGGTCGTGGTAAACGACGTCTCGGGAGGGCTCGCCGACGCCGACATGGCCCGGGTGGTCGGCGACGCCGGCTGCCCCTGGGTGCTGATGCACTGGCGTGGCCACTCCCGCCGGATGAGCGAGCTGGCCAGCTACGGCGACGTGGTCGCCGACGTCCGTGCCGAACTCGGTAAGCGGGTGGACGCGGCGCTAGCCGCCGGAGTCGACCCGGGGCGCATCATCATCGATCCGGGCCTCGGCTTCGCCAAGAACGCCGCCCACAACTGGCAACTCAGCGCCCGGCTGCCCGAACTTATCGAACTCGGCTACCCGCTGCTGTTCGGCGCGAGCCGCAAGTCGTACCTGGGACAACTGCTGGCCGACTCCGACGGCGTGCCCCGACCCACCGACGGGCGGACGGCGGCCACGGTCGCCACCAGCCTGCTCGCGGTCGCTGCCGGCGCCTGGGGGGTACGCGTGCACGACGTGCGCGCCACCGTCGACGCCCTCGCCGTCTGGCAGGCCACCGGCCGTCCCCGGCTGGCCACCGAGATCATCCCCGGTGGCGGGTCGACAGTTGGTGAGGTCGTCTGGTCGGCTGCCGCCGACGGGAGCGCGGTCGACGGGCAGGGGCGACGATGACCGGTCGGATCGAGCTGACCGGCCTGCGGGCGCACGGCCGGCACGGGGTGTACGACTTCGAACGCGCCAACGGTCAGGAGTTCGTCGTCGACGCGGTGCTCGAACTCGACCTGGGTCCGGCCGCGCGGTCCGACGACGTGCGGGACACCGTGCACTATGGCGAACTGGCCGAGCGGCTGGTCGAGGTGATCACCGGCGAGCCGGTCAATCTGATCGAGACTCTCGCCGATCGGCTGATCGAGGTCTGCCTGGCGGATCCGCGGGTGTCCGGCGTGACGGTCACGGTGCACAAGCCCGAGGCGCCGGTTCCGCACGCCTTCACCGACGTGGCCGTGACGATGCGTCGGACGCGTACCCGATGACCCGCGCCGTGCTCTCCCTCGGCAGCAACCTCGGTGACCGGCTCGGTCACCTGCGCACCGCCTTGACCGTCCTCGGTGAGAGTGTGCTGGTGGTCTCCGGGGTCTACGAGACCCCACCGTGGGGCGACGTCGAACAGCCGGCGTACCTGAATGCCGTGCTGCTGGCTGTGGACCCGAACGCCGGCCCATACGACTGGTTGGCGCGGGCGCGGGCGGCGGAGGCCGCCGCCGGGCGGGTCAGGGACCCGGAGCGGCGCTTCGGTCCCCGCACGCTGGACGTCGACATCGTCGCGGTGTGGACCGACGACGACCACCCGGTGTTCAGTGACGACCCCGAGCTGACCCTGCCGCATCCCCGGGCCCATCTGCGGGCCTTCGTGCTGCGACCGTGGATCGACATCCAGCCCTACGGTCACCTGCCGGGGCATGGTTCGTTGACCGACCTGCTCACCACCGGCCCGCTCGCCGTCGAGGTGCCGGAACTGAGCCCCCGACCCGATCTGACGTTAGAGTCGACGGCATGAGCGAGCGCACCGAGCGGACCATCAGGCTCAGCGCGACGGTGTCTCCTGGCGGTGCGACGTGCAGCGGGGCGCCGGCATGAGCGTTTCACCGCCGCCCGACGGGTCGCGGATGGGACCCACCCGCATCTCGACGCTGGTGGTGGCCGCCCTCGCCGCCGCCGCGGTGGCCTGGCTGTTGATCAGCGGCATCTACTACGAGCGGCTGCCGCCGCTGCCCTGGCTGCCGGTGGTGACGCTGGCCGGGCTGGCTGTGCTGGAGGCGTACGCCGCGATCAACACCCGGGGTCGGATCGACCGCCGACCGGGCCGTGACCCGGTCAATCCGTTGATGGTGGCTCGGTTCGTCGTACTGGCCAAGGCGTCCGCGCTGGTCGGCGCCATCTTCGCCGGAGGGTACGCGGGGCTGACGGGCTGGTTGTTCGTACAGCCGACGCGGGCGGCCGCCGACGACCGCCCGGCTGCCATTGCCGGTGTGCTGGCCTCGACCGCTCTGGTGGCCGCCGCGCTCTGGCTGGAGCGGGCGTGCCGCGTCCCGGAGCGGCCCGACGACGAGCACGAGCCGGACGACTGGGAAAACCACCCGGGCCACCGTTAGGTCCTGTCGTACGCGGCTCGCCGGGCCTGCGCAACCCGGTCCGGGCCGTCAGCCACCCGCCCAGGCAGGGGGTTACGTCCGCTCTCGCGCGCGGGTACGGTGCCTGCGACCGAAGGGCAACGCCCCGCCGCTGGTCCGCCCCTGCGTCGGTGGAGTCCGGGCGACCGCTGGGAGGCAGAAATCATGGGGTACGACGAACCGGGCCGTGATGGACCGCCGGAGCCCACCTCGGCCGGTCCCGCGACCGGGGCGGAGGCCGTGCTCGACGATTCCGACGCCGAGCCGGGCCGGGACCGTTTCGGCGTCTACATCGTCTGGGAGACGCTCCTGCTGCTCGGCTTCGGCGCACTTGTCTACCTGGTGTGGCGGGAGGATCCGGCCCTGCTGCGCGGCAACGGGCTGCGGGACCTCATCGTCGACGTGGTCGGTCTGGGTCTGCTCGCCCTGGCCGTCGGGCTGACGCTGCGTACCGCCGCGGTCAACCTCGCTGTCGGGCCGGTCGCCGTCGCGGCCGGGCTGCACTTCGCCGAACAGAGCGACCGCGGGTTGCTCGGCACCGTCGGCATGGCCACGGCCGTGGCCGCGATCGGTGGACTGGTGCTCGGGCTGGTGGTCGCGCTGCTGCACGTGCCCGGTTGGGCGGCGAGCCTCGGTGGCGCGGCCGGCGTCATCGTCTACATCGAGCAGCGCTCCGCGCCCGTACTGGTGCAGGGGGATTACGACCCGCGGGGGACCGCCGGACAGCTCTTCGTGGGCTTCGCCGCGATCGCGGTGTTCGGTGGTCTCTTCGGAGCGGTGAGCCCGATCCGTCGGCTGGTCGGCCGGTTCCGTCCGGTCGCCGACCCGGCCCGGCGGCGGGGAGCGGCGGCCGCCCTCGTCGCCACCGCTGGATACGTCTGTTCCACCGTGCTCGCGGCCCTCGCCGGAGTGCTGATCGCCGCGGCGGACGGCACCGTGACACCGACGGCGGGGTTGGACTGGACGGTGCTGGCGGTGGGCGCGACGCTGCTCGCCGGCACCAGCGCGTTCGGGCTGCGTGGCGGCGTCTTCGGCACGCTGCTGACGGCCGGCGCGATCGGGCTGTTCCTGGCGTACGCGGAGTCGCGCAGCTGGACGGTCAGCTACTGGGCGGTCGGTGGTGCTGCGCTGGCCGTCGGGCTCATCGTCACACGCCTGGTCGAGAGGTACGGACGTCCGCTGCCGGTCTTCGGGGCTCCGCCCCCGCCGCCCACCGAACCGAACACCGGGGCTGGATGGAGTGTGACGCAGCCGCAACCGGTCGGCGACTGGCCGCCCGTGCTGCCGGCCCAACCGTCCGTCAGCGGTACGGACCCGTGGGGAGCCCGGCGGTGGGAGGCCGGCCCACCAGCCTGGGAGACCGATGACCGCTGACGGGTCGGCAGCTTGTCGGCGCGCCGAGCGTGATCTCGACGGTTAGGCTCGGCACATGACCGACACATCATCGATCTCCGGCGGCCGGTCGTTCGAGGAGTTGGACGTCCTCTCCACCGAGGAGTTGCGTGAACGGGCGTTCACCCTTGCTCGGGAGCGCCGCGACGTACGGTTCTTCTGGTCGGTGCTGCGGCACCTGCCGAATGCGGACGAGGCCGCCGCGCTGGACGGCGCGCCCAACTCGGTGGGGCCGACTGTCGATGAGGCGGTGGCCCTCTGGCGCGAGATGACCGGGCACGGCTACGAGGAGTCGGCACCGCTGCTGCGCGCCGCGTTCATCGACTACCTGATGAAGCATTAGCCGTCAAACGCTCGTACCACCATAAATGACACCTCGCGTTTGCCTGCGTCGATCCGCTGGGAAATAGCGGGGCCATGGCTCTCACCAATCGTTACAAGTCCGCACCGGGCGCTGGCACGCTCGCCGCGCTCATCCTGGTTCTGGTCTTCGGTAGTCCCTGGTACGTCGACTGGGCCCGGGACAACACCGATCCGGACAGCGCCGGCGGGTGGTTCCTCAGACTGCTCGCCTGGCCGGCCTGGCGATTCGACTCCTCCGACTCGATCCAGGAGATCTTCGCCGACGACCTGAGGGCGATCCTCGTGGTCGTCCTCACCTTCCTGTTCCTCTACCTGCTGCCGGGCTCCCAGCTCGCCCGTGCCCGGGGCACCATCAGCCAGTTCTTCGCCGGCTGGGCGGCGTTCGTCTTCGCCGGGGCCTTCGCGGCCCTGTTCACCACGCTGATCCGGACCAACCCGTCGCTGCTGGGCGCCTTCCAGGCTGCGGGGGACGGCGCGGAGTACGGCCTCTTCGTCGGCTGGATCATCGGCATCGCCACCCTGGGCGGCTACCGGGGCCGGCGCTGACCGTACGGCCGGGTCCGTCGGCACGACGGACCCGGCCGACCTCCGGTGCCGGACGCCGGGCTGAACATCGCTGAGCCCGGCGACGCATCGCGGCACTCAGCCGGCCGACTCCGTCAGCGTCAGGATGCGTTCCCGGCTGAGCGTCCCGACCGGCCGCCCGTCCTCGGTGACCACGGCCTGGCCACCGGCGGAGGTGAGCAGCACGGCCAGCGCGTCGTACGCCGACCCGCCCAGCGGCACCGATGGCAGGTCCGCCACGCCGTCGACCGGCAGCGGATCAAGCACCTCCCGGGTCAACGGGGTGACGGCCAGCCGGCGGACCCCTCGGTCGGCTCCGACGAACTCGCGGACGAAGCCGGTGGCGGGGGCGCCGAGCAGCGCCGCCGGGATGTCGTACTGCTCCAACCGGCCGCCCTCGGAGAGCACCGCGATCCGGTCGCCGAGCCGGACGGCCTCGTCCAGGTCATGGGTGACCAGCACGATGGTCTTGCGTACCTCCGCCTGCAACCGCAGAAACTCCTCCTGAAGCCGGGTGCGCACGATCGGGTCGACGGCGGAGAAGGGCTCGTCCATCAGCAGCACCACCGGATCGGCGGCGAGCGCCCGGGCCACCCCGACCCGCTGCCGCTGGCCGCCGGAGAGTTCGTGGGGGTAGCGCCGGCCGAACTGCGCCGGATCGAGACCGACAAGCTCCAGCAGCTCCTCGACCCGGCGCTTGACGGAACCGGCGGCCCAGCCGAGCAGCCGGGGCACGGTGGCGACGTTGGCGGCCACCGTCTGGTGCGGGAAGAGCCCGACGTTCTGGATGACGTAGCCGATCTGGCGGCGCAGTTTCACCGGGTCGACCCGGGTGACGTCGGAGTCGCCGAGCAGGATCCGGCCCTCGGTGGGCTCGATCAGCCGGTTGATCATCCGCAGCACGGTCGACTTGCCGCAACCGGAGGGGCCGATCAGCACAACCAGTTCGCCCTCGTCGACATGCAGGCTGAGCTCGCGGACAGCCTCGGTGCCGTCCGGGTAGCGCTTGCCGATGCCGTCGAGGGTGATCGACGCGGCACGTCGATGACCGTCGGCACCCGGGGTAACGTCCACGTATGTCCTTCCGCCTGAGCTACCGGGCCGATCCGGGTAACCCGTGGTTCTCCTGGCAGTACGTGCGGGACAACTCGGAAACCGTGCTCAACGCCCTGCGTGAGCACACCACGCTGACCCTCCGGGCGGTGCTCATCGCCGCGTTGATCGCCGTCCCGCTGGCAGTGGTGGCGTACTGGTTCCGGCCGCTCACCGGGCCGATTCTCGCACTGACCGGGGTGCTCTACACGGTTCCCTCCCTGGCCCTGTTCGCATTCGTCGCACCCTATCTGGGCATCGGTGTCGCGACCGTGCTGAGCGTGGTGGTGCTGTACGCGCTGCTGGTGATCGTCCGCAACACCGTCGCCGGGCTCAACCAGGTGCCGGCGGAGGTCCGCGAGGCGGCCGAAGGCATGGGGTACGGCCGTTGGGGGCGACTGTTGCGGATCGAGTTGCCGCTCGCCCTACCCGGCATCCTGACCGGGCTGCGGTTGGCCACGGTGTCCACGGTTGCCCTGGTCACCGTCGGCGTGGTGATCGGGCGGGGCGGGCTCGGGCAAATTATCTTCGCCGGTTTCCAGAACAACCTCTACAAGGCCCAGATCATGACCGGCACGCTGCTCTGCGTCCTGCTGGCGCTGGTGCTCGACCTGCTCCTGGTGGGGGCCGGTCGGCTGCTCACCCCATGGCTGCGCGGGCGGACCGGATGAGCGCCGCGACGAACCCGGTGTCCCAGGCGGTGGTCTGGCTCAACGACCCGCTGAACTGGACGAACCCGGGCGGCATCCTGGACCGGCTCGGCGAGCACGTAAGCATCTCGGCCGCCGCGGTGCTGGTCGGCTGCCTGGTGGCCTGGCCGCTGGGTCTGTGGCTGGGACACACCGGCCGGGGCGGCGGGCTGGTGGTGCTCGTCTCCAACCTGACCCTGGCGGTGCCCACGTTGGCCCTGCTCACCATCCTCCCGTTGACCTTCCTCGGGTTCGGCCGGCCGGCGGTGGTGGTGGCGCTGGCCGTCTTCGCCGTGCCGCCGCTGTTGGCGAACGCGTACACGGGGGTGCGGCAGGTTGATCCGCAGACCCGGGAGGCGGCCCGTGGCATGGGCATGACCGGGGCGCAGGTGTTACGTCGGGTGGAACTGCCGCTCGCGGTGCCCTATCTCGCGGCCGGTTTCCGCACCGCCGCCGTCCAGGTGGTCGCCACCGCGGCGCTGGCGACCTTCGTCAACGGGGGTGGCCTGGGTGAGATCATCCGGTTCGGGTTCGGTCTGAGCATCGCGGTCGGTGGTGGTCAGATCCTGGCCGGCGGGCTACTGGTCGCCGGGCTCGCGGTCAGCGTCGAACTGCTCTTCGCGTTTGTCGAACGGCTGGTCACCCCCCGCCCGCTGCGCCGCGTCCGGCGTCGTGCCGGGCGACGCGCGGCGGACGCCGTCGCCGGCTCCTGACCAGGAGACCCCTGACTCGAAGACCACGGGACCGAACACCCTGGCCCAGCGGGCCGGGCGTGCGATCGACGACACCTGGGGGGACTGGCCGGGCCGCGATGACCCCAATGGGTGACGTTCCGGTGACGAACGCCTCCTCGGCTTGTCGGGGGGCCGCGTCAGGATGTTGGGTGGAAACGCGGGCGGCCGGAGGGCGGATCGCCCGTCGGACACGCGGCCGGCCCACCGGGGCCGCGCCGGGACACGGAAGGCGGGCTCATGCGCGCAGGTAGAAGACTGTCCATCGCGGTCGTGGGGGCTGTCGCGGCGGCGGTCCTGGCGGGTTGCGGCGACGCCGGTTCGTCCGGCACGGAGGCGCCCGAGCAGGGCGCCTCCGGCGAGGGTTGTGCGCCGGTGGCCGGTGAGCAGTTGATCGCACTCGAAGACGACAAGTCACTGCAGAACGCTGACAACATCATCCCGGCGGTCAACAGCGAGGTGGCGACCCCGCAGCTGATCGCCGCCCTCGACAAGGTCTCCGCGGTGCTCGACACGCCGAAGCTGGTGCAGCTCAACAAGGCGGTCGACGTGGACCGCAAGAGCGCCCAGGCCGCGGCACAGGAGTTCGCCGACGCCAACTCACTTACCGACGGTGTGGAGCAGGGACCGGGCGGGCAGATCACGGTCGGGGCGGGCAACTTCACCGAGAGCGAGATCATCGCCGAGCTCTACAAGATCCAGCTGGCCGCCGCGGGTTACCAGGCCACCGTGCAGCAGATCGGCAACCGGGAGCTGTACGAGCCGGCGCTGGAGAAGGGCGAGATCCAGGTCGTCCCGGAGTACGCGGCCACCCTCGCCGAGTTCCTCAACGGCAAGGTGAACAGCGGTGGCCAACCGGTCTCCTCGCCGGACGTCGACAAGACCGTCACCGCGCTGCGTGACCTGGGCGAGCAGGTGGGCCTGACCTTCGGCGCGCCGGCAGCGGCCCAGAACCAGAACGCCTTCGCGGTGACCCAGGAGTTCTCCGAGAAGTACGGCGTGCGGACCCTCTCCGAACTGGCCGAGAAGTGCTCGGGTACGGCGACGGTGCTGGGTGGCCCGCCGGAGTGCCAGGAGCGTCCGTTCTGCAAGCCCGGCCTGGAGCAGACCTACGGGCTGACGGTCGGCTCGTTCTCCTCACTCGACCAGGGCGGCCCGCTGACCAAGACGGGCCTGCGCAACGGCACGATCAGCGTCGGCCTGGTCTTCTCGACCGACGCGGCGTACGCGCAGAGCTGAGCAGCCGCGCCAACCGCGATGGCGCCCCGGCCGAGTCGGCCGGGGCGCCATGCCGTCTGCCGGCCGTAACCGCGCAGCGGTAACCCTGGCGCATTCCCGACGGACCTGCCGTCAAGCCGTTCCCACGTGACGCAACTCTCGGTAGGCTGCGGACCCATGCCCGCCCCGGTGCCCGCCGATACGCGCAAGCTGCTCACCGTGCTCTTCTGGGGCGGGGTGGCCCTGGCCCCCGTCGCGGTGCTGATTCTGCTGGTCGCTGACGGCAACGGGCCGCTGCGGTTCGCCGCGGTGCTGGCCATCCTGGCTGTGGTGCTGATCGGGCTCTCCATCACGCTGCGTACCGACGGCGGCGGACAGCACGCCGAGGAACTCCGGGCGGAGGTCGACGAGCTGCGGCGGGAGTTGCGCGGTGAGATCGTGGCTGCCGCCCAGCGCGGAAACCAGGCTCTTGACGAGGTCCAGCGGGTACAGGAGGCGCTGGCCGGGGTGCGTCGGCGGATCGACGCGGGCGGCGTCGATGCGGCCACGAACGACGAGCCACCCGGCCCCGGCCGGGCCCGGGTGCCAACCCCGGAGGCCCCGCCGCGGCAGCCCGAACGGCCGGCCGCGCAGGCCGGGGTCTACGGCACAGCTCAGTCTGGTCACGGCCCGGTCGCAGGGTACGGCGGGGAACGTTCCCGGCCCGGCAACGATCGCCCGGCCAGCGGCTCAGCCGGTGTCTACGGATCGCCGGTCCGTCCGGAGCAGGACAGTCGTCCGGGCGAGCCGGCGCCGAGGCCGCTCGGGGTGGTCCGGCACACCGAGACGGTGCACGTCACCACGCGGCACACCATCGTGGGCGAGTCCGGCGGCCGGTACGGCGGATACTCGTCGGGGTGGTCGGGAGCGCAGGCCGGGGAGCACGGGCAGGGGCGCGGCATCGACCGGGACGACCGCTCGTGGTCCGACGGCGAGGACCGTTCCCGCCGGGACGACGGCCACCGCTGGTCCGGTGCGGAGCGGTACGACGAACGTTCCTGGTCCGGGGCGGCGCAGGAGGAGGAGCGCTCCTGGTCCGGATCGTCCCGGGACGACGAGCGTTCCTGGTCCGGTTCACCCCGCGAAGAGGAACGGTCCTGGTCTCCACCGCGGGAGCAGGGTCGCTGGTCCGCCGCGCACGACGACTGGTCCGCCGCCCGCGACGGCGGCTCCGGCTATCCGGACGGGCCCTCCGCGGACCGGAACGGTGACTGGGGCCCGCGCGACGACCGGGGCTGGGACGCGGGTGACCAGCGCTGGGAGGCCCCCGCCGACCCGGTGCCGGCGGCCCGGGGACACCGGGCGGACGACACCGGTGAGTACTGGGCGCAGCTGCGGGCCGGGGACCGGTGGGCGGCGGTACGCGACGACGACCGGGGCCGCGAGCTGCGCGTCGGCGAACGCCGGGCCGAGCTGCACGCCGATCCGGCCGGCACCGAATACCGGATGGAGGATCGCTGGGCGAGCGTACGTCGCGACGAGCCACGCCGGGCGGCGAGCGACGACGCGTGGCGGGACGGCTGGGGTGAGCCGGAGAACCGTCCGGCGCTACCCGCTGGCGGGGTGCCGGTGCCGCAGGAGTGGCGTCCGCCCCGTCAGCGCGGTCACCAGCCCGACCAAGCGAGCGGCTACCAGCCCGAACCGGCGCGCGGCTACGCGCCGGAGCCGGCGTACGGGTACCAGCCCGAACCGGCGCGAGCACAGCGTGCGGGCGGGGAGCAGTACGGCCGCCGGCATCGCGTGGACGAGCCCGACCACGGCCCGGCCGCGTACGAGAGTGGCACTGGCCGCTGGCGCTGACCCTTCGCACGCCGTCGCCCGTCAGCGGCGCCGGGAAGGGGCAGTCACTTGTCGATGTCGCCGACCACGAAGAACATCGAGCCGAGAATGGCGATCAGGTCCGGCACCAGACAGCCGGGCAGCAGGGTGGCCAGGGCCTGCACGTTGGCGTACGAGGCGGTGCGCAACTTGAGCCGCCACGGCGTCTTCTCGCCCCGCGAGACCAGGTAGTACCCGTTGATGCCGAGCGGATTCTCCGTCCAGGCGTACGTGTGTCCCTCAGGTGCCTTGAGCACCTTCGGCAGCCTGGTGTTGATCGGTCCGGTGAGCTGGTCGACCCGGTCCAGGCACTGCTCCGCCAGGTCGAGCGAGGCGTACACCTGGTCGAGCAGCACCTCGAAGCGGGCGTGACAGTCGCCGGCCGTCTTCGTCACCACCGGCACGTCGAGCTGGTCGTAGGCCAGGTACGGCTCGTCCCGGCGCAGGTCCAGGTCGAGCCCGGAGGCCCGGGCGACCGGACCGGACGCACCGAACGCCGCCGCGTCCGCCGCCGACAGCACCCCCACCCCGACGGTCCGGGCCAGGAAGATCTCGTTGCGGCGGATCAGATTGTCCAGGTCCGGCATCCGGCGGCGTACCTCACCGATGGCGGCCCGGGCCCGACCGGTCCAACCGGCCGGCACCTCCTCCTTCAGGCCGCCGACCCGGTTGAACATGTAGTGGATCCGCCCGCCGGAGACCTCCTCCAGCACCGCCTGGAGCGTCTCCCGTTCCCGGAAGGCGTAGAACATCGGAGTGATCGCCCCGATCTCCAGCGGGTACGAACCGAGGAACATCAGGTGGTTGAGCACCCGGTTCAGCTCGGCGAGCGCCATCCGCAGCCAGGTGGCTCGCTCGGGCACCTCCATGCCCATCAGCCGTTCCACGGCGAGCACCACGCCCAGCTCGTTGGCGAACGCCGAGAGCCAGTCGTGCCGGTTGGCCAACACGATGATCTGCCGGTAGTCGCGTACCTCGAACAGCTTCTCGGCACCCCGGTGCATGTAGCCGACGACCGGTTCGGCGGCGAGCACCCGCTCGCCGTCGAGCACGAGCTTGAGCCGCAGCACGCCGTGCGTGGAGGGGTGCTGCGGTCCGATGTTCAGCACCATGTCCGCGCCGAGCTGCTCCCCGCCGGTGCCGGCCACCAGCCCGGCGCCGGTGCCGACGGTCAGCTCGCGCAGCTCGCCCGTGGTCATGCCCGCCATCGTGCCATGAACCACCGGGCCTGGCGGTGGTCGCCCATCAGCGGCTCAGCTCGTGGGCACCACCGCGCAGGGCCGCGAGAGGCGGTAGCCGGTCGGCGGGCAGGCCCACCGGCTGCCACAGCCACCAGTGGCCGCCGAGGCCGGCCGGGTCGATCAGCTCGGCCGCCGCCGACGCGGTGGCCAGCGCCCGCAGGTAGCCGGCCGGGTCGCTGGAGGCCAGGCTCAGCGGCGGTCGTCCGCCGTCGGCCCCGAGCGCTCGCAACGCCTCCCGCTGCGAGGTCAGGACGTACGCGCACCGGGCGACCCGTTCACCGGTGGAGGCGACCGAGTCCATGGCGACGTGTGCGGTGACGTCGCAGGAGCCGTCCGGCACCGGCGGCACCTGCCGTCCAGCCCGGTACCCGGTCAGCGTCCCGTCGATCGGCCGCTCCGCACGCAGGTGTCCGTAGTCCACCGCCAACGCCAGCCCTCGGTCGACACGCCCCACGGCATCAGCCCATGCCTCGTCCCTGGCCCGCCCGATCTCCGCCCTGTGCACAGCTGAGCTGCTGTCCGTGGGGGTGCGGTCCGTGGGGGTTTCCGGGCAGCCCGGCCGGCTCCGGGCGGTCAGGCTTGATCCCTGCGCCGGCCGGGCTGCCCGGAAACCCGACCTGGTCGAGCCCGACCCGTCCGTTTCGGTCTGCTGAGGGAGGTTCGGGTCGTCCGTAACGGTCCGCGCCTCCGGTGTCTGGTCGGTCTGTGGGAGCCACCAGGTGGTCAGCCAGGCTGCGTCGTCTCGACCTACTGGTTCGCCTGTCGTCTCGGTGCCGGTGGTGGGGTCGACGAGGAGGTAGTGCCAGTTGTGGTCGGTGTGGACGGCGAGGTCGAGGGGGACGTTGTCGAGCCACTCGGTGGCCAGCAGCAGGCCGGTGATGCCGGTGGGGATCTCGTTCGTCCAGACGATCTGGTCGGGAAGGTGGTCGGGGCGCGGGGCGAGTTCGACGGCGGTGAACCGTACCCGCCGAGCCAGCGGAACCGGCGCGGACGGCAATGATTCGACGGATGCGGATGAGGTTTCAGCCGGCGTGGTACCGGCGGCGGCCGTGGTGGTCAGGGTTTCCGGGGAGCCCGCCCGCGCAGGGATCAAGCCTGACCGCCCGGAGCGGGCGGGCTCCCCGGAAACCCCCAGGGCGAGCCCGGAGCGGGCGGGCTCCCCGGAAACCCCAACAGCGAGAGCGTGGAGCAGTTCACCCCGCCCAGCCCCCACATCCACCACGTCGAACGGGTCGGGGAAGCCCAGGGCGGCGTCGAGCTGGTGGATCAGGCGGAGCAGCGCCGAGGTGAAAATCGGGGAAGCGTGCACGCTGGTCCGGAAGTGGGCTGCCGGCCCGGCACCGGAGACGAAGAAGCCGTCGGGTCCGTAGAGCGCTTGCCGCATCGCCTCCCGCCAGCGCATCGACATGGGGCCCTCCTCACACCGGTGAACGATTTCACACATCCTTGTTTCAGATCCGCGTCAGCGACGCATACTTGCCCCGACCGGTACCCCGTCTCGAGGACTGGATCGTGACATGAGCGCACCGCTGCGCACCGACTCGGCCGCCCGTCGGCGGCCCGCGACCGTGGCATCGGCCCAGGTCGCCACCACTTCCGTGCTCACCGTCGGCGTCATCGGCGCCGGACGGGTGGGTGCCACCCTGGGCGCCGCGCTGGCCGCTGCGGGCCATCGGGTGGTCGCCGCCAGCGGGGCGTCCGGTGCCTCCCGGGCCCGCCTGGCACTGCTGCTGCCGACCGTTCCTCGCCGGTCCGCCACCGAGGTCGCCCGGGCTGCCACCGATCTGCTGCTGGTCGCCGTGCCGGACGACGCGTTGACCGAGGTGGTGGCCGCTCTGGCTGCCGACGGCGCGCTGCGCCCCGGTCAGGTGATCGCGCACACGTCGGGGGCGCACGGCCTGGCGGTCCTGGCGCCGGCCAGCGCGGCCGGTGCCCGTCCGCTGGCGTTACATCCCGCGATGACCTTCGCCGGCACGCCCGACGACCTTGGCCGGCTGCCCGGCATCTCGTACGGGGTGACCGCGCCGGCCGACCTGCGCCCGCTTGCCGCCCGTCTGGTGGTCGACCTCGGTGGGGTGCCCGAGTGGATCGCCGAGGCCGACCGACCCCTGTACCACGCGGCGCTGGCACACGGTGCCAACCACCTGGTGACCCTGGTCAACGAGGCGGCCGACCGGCTGCGTGACGCCGGGGTGGGTCAGCCCGAGAAGGTGCTCGCCCCGTTGCTGCGTGCCGCGCTGGAGAACGCGTTGCGCCTCGGTGACGACGCGTTGACCGGCCCGGTCTCCCGAGGCGACGCGGGTACGGTGCGGCGGCACCTGGCGCAGCTCGCCGCCACCGCACCGGAGTCGGTCGAGCCCTACCTCGTGCTGGCGCGGCGTACCGCCGATCGGGCCGTCGCGGCCGGCCGACTGCGTCCGGGCGACGTGGCGCCACTGCTCGGCGTCCTGGACGACTACCGGAGCGGGGTGGCGGCGTGACCGTCGGCGGAGGACAGCTGTCGAGCGAGGTGGATCACGTGACGGAGCTGGTGCACACCCGTGCCGACCTGGCCCGGGCGCGAGCCGCCCGCACCGGGACGGTGGGGGTGGTGATGACCATGGGTGCGCTGCACGAGGGGCACGAGACGCTCCTGCGGGAGGCCCGAGCGCGCGCCGACCACGTGATCGTGACGATCTTCGTGAATCCGCTGCAGTTCGGGCCGAACGAGGACTTCGACCGCTACCCGCGTACTCTCGAATCTGATCTTGAAGTGTGCCGGCGGGCCGGTGCCGACCTGGTCTTCGCTCCCCCGGTGGAGGAGATGTACCCCGGCGGCGAGCCGGCGGTTCGGGTCACTCCGGGGCCGCTCGGTGAGGATCTGGAAGGACTGAGCCGGCCCGGCTTCTTCCACGGGGTGCTCACCGTGGTGCTGAAGCTGCTCCAGCTCACCCGCGCGGACCTGACCTTCTTCGGTGAGAAGGACTACCAGCAGTTGACCCTGGTCCGACGGATGTGCCGGGACCTGGACGTGCCGGTCGAGGTGATCGGGGTGCCCACGGTCCGGGAACCGGACGGCCTCGCCCTGTCCAGCCGCAACCGCTACCTCTCGCCGGCCGAGCGGTCGGTGGCGCTGAGCCTGTCCCGGGCGTTGCGGGCCGGTGCCGAGGCAGCCGCGGCTGGTCGTGACGCCGCAGCGGTCCTGACCGCCGCGCACGTGGCCTTCGGTACCGGCGACTCCGGAGCACGGCTCGACTACCTGGTGCTCACCGATCCGGATCTGGAGCCCGGGCCGGTACGCGGCCCGGCCCGACTGCTCGTGGCGGCCTGGGTGGGCGCCACCCGACTGATCGACAACGCTCCGATCCGACTCGACCCGGCTTCCTGACCACACATACCCGTGAAAGGCGTCCCGATGTTCCGCACGATGCTAAAGTCCAAGATCCACAGGGCCACGGTGACCCAGGCGGACCTGCACTACGTCGGCTCGGTGACCGTCGACGAGGATCTGCTCGACGCCGCCGACCTGCTTCCCGGTGAGCAGGTGGCGATCGTCGACATCACCAACGGCGCCCGGCTGGAGACGTACGTGATCCCGGGCCGGCGGGGCAGCGGGGTGATCGGCATCAACGGTGCCGCCGCCCGCCTGGTGCAGCCCGGCGACCTGATCATCCTCATCTCGTACGGGCAGATGGACGATGCCGAGGCTCGTGCGTACCGCCCCCGGGTGGTGCACGTGGACGCGGACAACCGGGTCGTCGACCTCGGTGCCGACCCGTCGACCGCCGCGCCCGGCACCGCTGGCGCCCCGGTGTCGAACCCGCTGTCGGTGTAGCGGGTCCGCTCGGCGGCCGGGTCCGTCGGCACCTGTTCGGGCGGCCTTTCTGACCGGCGGCGACGATCGCGCCGCGATTCCGGTCTGTCACCGGAAGGTCATTTCTGGTTACCCTGAAGGCGCCGTCGGGGGACGGCCGCTGACTGGGGGAGGCGGCGCCATGCAGCATGCGACGAGGACCCTGGTCACCGCCTTCGCCGTGGCGGCGCTGCTGGCCGGCTGCGGATCGACCGCAGGGCTGGACGGCAACCTGGTGGACGACTGGGCCGCGTTGCCGCCGCCCGGGGCCTTCACCCCCGCCGCGGGGGTCTGTCACGAGGCCGACTTCGCCGAGGTGGTGCCGCTCGGTGCGTACGCGCCGGTGGACTGCGCCGCGCCGCACCGGGTGGAGACGGTGCACGTCGGCACCTTCCCCGCCGACCGGAATCAACCGCCGTCCACAAGCTCGGCGGAGCTGCGTACCGCCTTTGTCGAGTGTGACAACCGGGCCACCGGCTACGTCGGTGACAACTGGCGGGCCGGGCGGCTCCGGTTGGCGGTCGCGGTGCCGTCGGAGCCGGGCTGGGCGGCCGGCTCGCGCTGGTACCGCTGCGACCTGATGGAGGTCGACACGGTGGAGGCGGGCGCCAAGGTCGTGCTGCGGACCGGCTCGCTGCGCGACGTGCTGCGGACGGCGTCGGCGCTGCGACTGGGCTGCCAGCAGACGCGCACCGGCGGGGGCGGGGTGGTGCAGACCCTGGTTCCGGTGCCGTGTACCGAGCGTCACGACGCCGAGTTCGCCGGGGTCTGGCCGGCCCCGGACCGTCCGTATCCGACGCGCAGCGCGCAGTGGGCACCCTTCTACGCCGGTTGCCGGTCGGTTCTGGCCCGCTTCGCCGGTCTGCCGGACGACGACGACCTGGTCTTCCGTACCGACGTGGTGGTGCGTCCGCCCAGCGCCGGTCGGTGGCGGGTGGGCGATCGGGGGATCCGCTGCTACCTGTGGCTCAGCGACCGTCGGGTGACCGGGACGCTCAAGGGAGTGGGCCCGGCTGAACTTCCGGTCCGGACGAAGTAGCCGGAACCACTCGTCCCGCCCCCGCCGCCCGAGGCGAAAGCCATTCGGGTTGACTGTGGGCATGGACCTACCGACCGTCGGCCTGCCGGCACTGCCGAACCGGCTGGCCGCCCCGGCACCCGGCTGGGTGGAGACCACCGACGTGATCGTGGTCGGCTCCGGCGTGGCCGGGCTGACCGCCGCGCTGCACCTGCGTGAGGCGGGCCTGCACGTCACCGTGGTCACCAAGGTCGACATCGACGAGGGATCGACCCGGTGGGCACAGGGCGGCATCGCCGCTGTACTCGACCCGACCGACACCCCGGCCATGCACGCCTCCGACACCGAGATCGCCGGCGTGGGCCTGTGCGACCCGGCGGCGGTCCGCGTACTGGTGGAGGAGGGGCCGACCCGGCTGCGGGAACTGATGCGCCTCGGTGCCGAGTTCGACCGCAACGCCGACGGCTCGTTGATGCTCACCCGGGAGGGTGGGCACCGGGCAGACCGCATCGTGCATGCCGGCGGCGACGCGACGGGTGCGGAGGTGCAGCGGGCGCTGCACGAGGCAGTACGCCGCGACCCGTGGATCAGGCTCGTCGAGCACGCGCTGGTGCTGGATCTGCTCCGGGCCCCCGGCGACGGCCCGGGCGGGCTCGGCGCGGCGTGCGGGATCACGTTGCACGTGCTCGGCGAGGGCAGCGAGGACGGTGTCGGTGCGCTGCTGGCCCGCGCGGTCGTGCTGGCCACCGGCGGCATGGGGCAGATCTTCGCGGCCACCACCAACCCGGCGGTCTCCACCGGAGACGGGGTCGCCCTGGCCATGCGGGCCGGTGCGGCGGTCACCGATGTGGAGTTCGTGCAGTTCCATCCGACCGCGCTGATCGTGCCGGAACACTCCCGAGTGCCGGGGGCCGGCCACGCCCAGCAGCCGCTGGTCTCCGAGGCGTTGCGGGGCGAGGGCGCGCACCTGGTGGACGCCGACGGCAAACGCTTCATGCTCGGCCAGCACGAGCTGGCCGAGCTGGCGCCACGGGACGTGGTCGCCAAGGGCATCCACCGGGTGCTGCTGGCCACCGGTGACGATCACGTCCACCTCGACGCCCGCCATCTCGGCGGCGACTTCCTGGCCCGCCGCTTTCCCACGATCGTCGCGTCGTGCCTGGCCATCGGCGTCGACCCGGGAACCGACCTGATCCCGGTGGCCCCGGCTGCGCACTACGCCTCCGGTGGGGTCCGCACCGACCTGCACGGTCGGACCTCGATCCCCGGTCTGTACGCCTGCGGCGAGGTCGCCTGCACCGGCGTGCACGGCGCGAACCGGCTGGCCAGCAACTCGCTGCTGGAAGGGCTGGTCTTCTCCCGACGGATCGCCGACGACATCGCCGCCGGTCTCCCCGAGCAGGCCCGCCCGGCGGACACCGGAGCATGGCGTGGGGAGGGTGGCTGGGTGCTGCCCGCCGCGGCGACGTCAGCGTTGCAGCGGGCGATGACCCGGGGCGCCGGGGTGCTCCGCTCGGCCGCGACGCTCACCGCGACCGCCGCCGAACTTGTCGAGTTGGGCGTTGCTCGTGGCACACCGCGCACCGCGGACTGGGAGGCGACGAACCTGCTCACGGTGGCTGCCACGCTGGTTGCCGCCGCGTACGCCCGCCGGGAGACCCGGGGTTGCCACTGGCGGGAGGACTTCCCGGTGGCCGACGAGCGGTGGCACGGCCACCTGGTCGGTGCCGTCGGCGAGCAGGGACGGTTGACCACCCGGTGGGAGGAGACGCGATGACCAGCGAGACGGTGCGGCTGCTGCGCGCGGCCGGGCTGGACCCGGACCAGGTGCGCCGGATCATCGAGAACGCGCTCGTCGAGGATCTCGGTCCGGACGGGCTCGACGTGACAAGCGTCGCCACCATCCCGGCGACCCAGACGGACACCGCCGATGTGGTGGCCCGCGCCGACGGCGTGGTGGCCGGGCTGGCGGTCGCCGCCGCCGTGTTCGAACTGGCCGCCGAGAGTACCGGGATCGGACGTACCGTCGAGGTCTCGCTGGTGGCCCGCGACGGCGAGCGGGTGGCCCGGGGGGACGTGCTGGCCACGGTGACCGGCCCCACCCGGGTGCTGCTCACCGCCGAGCGCACCGCCCTCAACCTGCTCAGCCGGATGTCCGGAGTGGCCACCCACACCCGGGCCTGGGCGGACGCGCTGGCCGGCAGCAAGGCGATGGTCCTGGACACCCGCAAGACCACCCCGGGACTGCGAGCCCTGGAGAAGTACGCGGTCCGGGCCGGCGGGGGCACGAACAAGCGGATGGGCCTGCACGACGTCGCCATGGTCAAGGACAACCACAAGTTCGCGGCGGGCGGCGTCGCCGCCGCCTACCGGCGGGTTCGGGAAGCGTTCCCGGACGTACCGGTGCAGGTGGAGGTGGACACCCTCGCCGAGGCGGTGGAGGCGGTCGAGGCCGGCGTCGACTTTCTTCTGCTGGACAACATGTCCCCGGCCGTGCTCGCCGAGGTGGTCGCCGCCGTCGGGGACCGGGCCGAGTTGGAGGCGACCGGCGGGCTGACCCTCGCCGACGCGGCGGCGGTGGGTGCCACCGGCGTCGATTTCCTCTCCGTCGGCGCGCTCACCCACTCCTCACCGATCCTGGACATCGCCCTGGACCTGCGTACGGAGTAAACCCGTCTAGGCTGCGTGCGTGCTGCTCTGCATCGACATCGGGAACACCAACACCGTGCTGGCGACCTTCGACGGCGACAAGCTGGTGCACTCCTGGCGGATCAAGACCGACGCCCGCTCGACCGCCGACGAGCTGGGGCTGATGTTCCGGGGGCTGCTCGCCGGTGACGCCGTCGAGATCACCGGCGTGGCCGCCTGCTCGACGGTCCCGGCGGCCCTGCGTTCGCTGCGGACCATGCTCACCCGCTACTACGGTGAGCTGCCGAGCGTCATCGTCGAGCCCGGCGTACGTACCGGGGTGCAACTCGCCATCGACAACCCGAAGGAGGTCGGCGCGGACCGGGTGGTCAACACGCTGGCCGCGTACACCCTCTACGGCGGGCCGTCCATCGTCGTCGACTTCGGCACCACCACCAACTTCGACGTCATCAGCGGCCGGGGCGAGTTCCTCGGCGGTGCGTTCGCCCCGGGCATCGAGATCTCCTTCGATGCGCTCGCCGCCCGCGCCGCCCAGCTGCGCAAGGTCGAGGCGACCCGGCCCCGCTCGGTGATCGGCAAGAACACCGTCGAGTGCCTCCAGGCGGGCCTCTACTTCGGCTTCGCCGGCCAGGTGGACCGGATCGTGGAGCGGATGGCCGCCGAGATGGGCGAGCTGAAGGCGGTGATCGCGACCGGCGGGCTGGCCTCGCTGGTGCTCAACGAATGCCGGACGATCACGCATCACGAGCCGATGATCACGCTGATCGGGTTGCGCATGGTGTACGAGCGGAACGTCTGACGCTTTCTCGTTCTCTTCTTGCGGTGGGTCCGGGCAGCTTCGGTGGTTGCGGTGGGGTTTCCGGGCAGCCCGACCGGCTCCGGGCGGTCAGGCTTGATCCCTGCGCCGGTCGGGCTGCCCGGAAACCCTTCGATGGGTACGCGTCATCCGTCCGCTGGGGGTGGGGTCTGTGGTGGGGGGTGGGGGTCCGTCCGTTGTCGCGGTCTCGTCGTGAGTGGTTCAGGTTTTTCGGGCGCGGGCTACGAGGGTGGTGTAGGGGAGGGTGACGGTTTCCTGGCCGGCCAGGTCGGGGTGGGTGCGCAGGAGGGTGCGGACCTCACGGTCGACCTCGGCGCGTCGGTCAGGGGCGGCGGTGAGGTAGTGGGAGCGGGTGCGGACCAGGCCGAGCAGTTCGTCGGGGGTCAGCGTGGTGGTGTGGGTGAACTCGGCCCACTCCGGGCTGGTGAAGGAGTCGCCGAAGTCGGTCACGCTCTGCCGCAGGTACTCGACGGTGTCGCCGATCTCGGCGACTCGGCTCAGCTCGGCCACCCAGGCGCACGAGTCGTCGCGCAGGTTCCACAACGGCGCGAAGACCCCGCCGGACCGCAGCACCCGGGCGATCTCCGCGTGCGCCCGTGGCCGGTCGAACCAGTGGTACGCCTGACCGGTGAGCACGGCGTCGGCGTACCCATCGGGCAGCGACATCGCCTCGGCGCTGCCGGCCAGGGCGAGCGGGTCGCCGTCGAGCGACGTCAACTGGGCCCGCATCGCGGGGCCGGGCTCGACGGCGGTCACCCGGTGCCCCAGGGCGAGCAGCCCACGCGCCAGGATGCCGGTCCCGGCACCCAGATCGACAAGTTGCGCGGGAGCGTCGATGCCGGCGAGCGCCCAGCGCAGCGCCGCCGGTGGATAGCGGGGACGGTAGCGGTCGTAGTCGGCGGCGGCGGTGCCGAAGGAGAGGGCCTGGGTGGGGTCGGTCATGACCGGCAGGCTATCCAGTAACGGTCCCCGGGGCGTTTGAGTACGCTCGGGGCTTGACCCCGCCCGAATTCTCCCGCTGAGGAAGCGTGCCGTGACCCAACAGAGCCCCGTGCCAGTCGACCCCGCCGACGACCTTCCCGAGCAGATGAAGGTCCGCCGGGAGAAGCGGGACCGGATGCTCGCCGACGGTGTGCAGCCCTATCCGATCGGCTACCCGCGTACCAGCACGCTGAGCCAGCTGCGCGAGCGATACGCGGACCTGCCGACGGACACCGCCACCGGCGACCGGGTCTCGGTCACCGGCCGGGTGATCTTCGTACGGAACACCGGCAAGCTCTGCTTCGCCACCTTGCGCGACGGTGACGGTACCGAACTGCAGGCCATGCTGTCGCTGGACCGGGTCGGCGCGGATCGGCTGGAAGCCTGGAAGCGCCTGGTGGATCTCGGTGACCACGTCGGGGTCACCGGAGAGGTGATCACCAGCCGTCGGGGTGAGCTGTCGGTGCTGGCCGAGCAGTGGGCGGTCACCGCCAAGGCGCTGCGCCCCCTGCCGGTGGCGCACAAGCCGCTCAGCGAGGAGGCCCGGGTCCGGCAGCGCTACGTCGATCTGGTCGTCCGTCCGCAGGCGCGGCAGATGGTGCGTACTCGGGCGGCCACGTTGCGCAGTCTGCGTGATTCGTTGCACGCCGAGGGTTACCTTGAGGTGGAGACCCCGATGTTGCAGTTGCTGCATGGTGGTGCGGCGGCCCGGCCTTTCGTGACCCACAGCAATGCGCTCAACACCGATCTGTATCTCCGAATCGCGCCGGAACTGTTTTTGAAGCGTGCCGTGGTCGGCGGGGTCGAGCGGGTCTTCGAGATCAACCGCAACTTCCGTAATGAGGGCATCGACTCTTCGCACTCGCCCGAGTTCGCCATGCTGGAGGCGTACGAGGCGTACGGCGACTACGACACGATGGCCGAGTTGACCCGCAATCTCGTCCAGCGGGCGGCGATCGCGGTCTCCGGATCGACGGTGGTCACCCACGCCGACGGTCGGGAGTTCGACCTCGGTGGCGAGTGGCGTTCGGTCACTCTCTTCGGTGTGCTTTCCGAGGCGCTGGGTGAGGAGGTCACGGTACACACCGAGCGGGCGCGCCTGGTTGAGTACGCCGACAAGGTGGGCCTGGCCGTCGACCCGAAGTGGGGCCCGGGCAAGCTCGCCGAGGAACTGTTCGAGGAACTGGTCGTACCCGGCCTGGAAGCACCCACCTTCGTGCGCGACTACCCGGAGGAGACCAGTCCGCTGACCCGCTCCCATCGCAGCGAGCCGGGCCTGGCGGAGAAGTGGGACCTGTACGTGCTCGGTTTCGAACTGGGCACCGCGTACTCCGAGCTGGTCGACCCCGTGGTGCAGCGGGAACGACTGATGGCCCAGGCGCAGTTGGCCGCTCGGGGCGACGACGAGGCGATGCGACTGGACGAGGACTTTCTCCGGGCGATGGAGTACGGAATGCCGCCGGCCGGTGGCATGGGAATGGGAATCGACCGTCTCCTGATGGCGCTGACCGGCCTGGGAATTCGGGAAACCATCCTCTTCCCCTTGGTTCGCCCCGAGTAGTCGTACGAAAACTTACCGCCTCGTTACCGCATCCTATTGACGCGGCAAGCATCTGACGGGTTATTGTGCTTGTGCAGTTGGCAGGATCAGCCCTGCTCGAAAGGAATGTGGCATGGCCAAGCAGATCATTCACAAGCTGGTCGATGACCTGGACGGCGGGGACGCGGACGAGACCGTCAAGTTCGCGCTCGACGGTGTTCAGTACGAGATCGACCTGTCAGGTTCGAACGCTGAGAAATTGCGCGAGGTATTCGCCCCGTACATCGCTCACGGCACCAAGGTCGGTCGCGGCGGTGTGGTCGTCGGTGGTCGGGCCGCCCGTGGTCGCGGTGGCGCCACCGCCGACCGCGAGCAGAACAAGGCCATCCGGGCCTGGGCGCGCAAGGCGGGCAAGGACATCTCGGACCGAGGCCGGATCCCCCAGGAGATCGTCGACGAGTACCACTCGAAGGCCGGTCACTGAGACCAGGCACCAGGAGTGAGCACGACGCCGGCCCGGAGACGCTCTCCGGGCCGGCGTCGTCGTCGCGGGACTATTCGGGGCGTACCGCGCGTTGTCCACAGCCGGTGGATGTCTTGTCCACAACCTGTGGATGGTGCCGTGGTGGTGCTGTCCCGGGCCGGGGCGCCCCGTGCGGCGTTCCTGGAGGCTCCGGCCGCCGGTTCGAATTTCGCTCTGCGCGTACACAGACCATGCCCGGAACACCCGTTGAGCGTGGATGGTTGTGCAAAACGACGCGTACCGGGCCTACGACGCAGACACACGAGGTCAGCCGAGTCGGCTCGCGGCGATAGAGTAATGAGGCGCGGACGCCCGTCCCGGGCGCTCGCGTATCCGGCCCCGCCGAGAGTCTTGACCACCAAGATCGAGTGCGCACGGCACGTGAGGAGCACGAGGGC
>NZ_BOPD01000018.1:0-154158 GCF_016863575.1 Micromonospora sediminimaris | reverse complement strand
CGGTGTTCTTCAGCTCCAGGATCTCGCCCCGGGCGTCGACCGTGATCTTCTGGCTCAGGTCACCCTTGGCGACGGCCGTGGAGACCTGGGAGATGTTGCGGACCTGGCTGGTCAGGTTCCCGGCGAGCTGGTTGACGTTCTCAGTGAGGTCACGCCAGGTGCCGGAGACGCCGCGCACCTGGGCCTGACCGCCCAGCTTGCCCTCGGTACCCACCTCACGGGCCACCCGCGTCACCTCGTCGGCGAACGACGACAACTGGTCCACCATCGTGTTGACGGTGTCCTTGAGTTCCAGGATCTCGCCCTGCGCGGCCACGGTGATCTTCTGCGACAGGTCACCCCGGGCCACAGCCGTGGAGACCTGAGCGATGTTCCGCACCTGGGCGGTCAGGTTCGACGCCATCGAGTTGACGCTGTCGGTCAGGTCCTTCCAGGTGCCCGCTACGCCCGGCACCTCCGCCTGACCGCCCAGCTTGCCCTCGGTACCCACCTCCCGGGCCACCCGCGTCACCTGCTCGGCGAAGAGGCGCAGCGTGTCGGTGAGCGAATTCATCGTGTCGGCCAGCTCGGCGACCTCGCCGCGCGCGCTGACGGTGATCTTCTGCGAGAGGTCACCCTTGGCCACCGCGGTCGCCACCTGGGAGATCGACCGGACCTGGCCGGTCAGGTTCGACGCCATGGTGTTCACCGAGTCGGTGAGGTCCTTCCAGGTGCCGGCGACGCCGCGGACGTCGGCCTGGCCGCCCAGCTTGCCCTCGGTGCCCACCTCCCGGGCCACCCGGGTCACCTCGTTGGAGAAGGACGAGAGCTGGTCGACCATGGTGTTGACCGTCCGACCGATCCGCAGGTACTCACCCCGCAGCGGGCGGCCGTCGATCTCCAGCGCCATGTGCTGGGTGAGGTCACCGTCGGCGACCGCCACGATGACCCGGGCGATCTCGGTGGTGGGTCGACCCAGGTCGTCGATCAGCGAGTTGACCGCCCGCTGCCCCTCCGCCCAGGAGCCGTCCAGCCCTTCCTCGTCCAGCCGCTCGGTCAGCCGGCCGTCGCGGCCCACGACCCGACTGATCCGGCGCAGATCCAGGTGCTGCCGCTCCTGGAGCGACACCACGTCGTTGAAGGCGTCCGCCACCTCACCGGCCGCGCCCGAACGCCGGGGCAACCGCACCTTGAGATCACCGCCACGGACCCGCCGTAGCGCCTCCGCCAGCTCGGTGAGGACCGCCTCGTGGTCGGCGGCGGAGGTCTCCGCGGTCACCGACTGTTTCGCCGTGGTCATCATTCCTCGCTCACCTCGGGGTACACCGGCTCCCACCGGCCACCCCATCATTGTCCCCGTGACCTCGAAAACGCCACGGCACGGCACGGTCCGACGGCAAAGCCCCGGTGGTGATCGGCTTGGCACTTCAGAGGTGTCGGTGGAGGATACGAGGGTGTCAGCGGAGGCGGGGCCCGCGGCGAAGACGGGCCCAGACGAGCACGCGCGGCGCGTCCGGCTTCCCGCCGACCGCCGTACACCGGCCGCCGCGCGCGCGGTCGTCCGGTCCGTGCTCGCGGAGGCGGACCTGGACGAACTGCTCAACGAGGCACTTCTGTTGACCACCGAGCTGTCCACGAACGCGGTCGAGCACGCCCGCACCGAACTGGACATCGAGGTCACCGCCGACCAGGCGGGGCTGACCGTCACGGTCTCCGACTTCGCCGCCGGCCCGGTCGACGAGCTGACCGTCGGCGTACGCAACCAGGCGACCGACATCGCCGAGGTCGCCGAACGGGGGCGTGGGCTGCTGCTGGTCGACCACTTCGCCAGCCGCTGGGGCACCACCTACCTGCGCACCGGCAAGGGCGTGTGGTTCCGGCTGGACCGGTCCGATCGGAAGGGCAAGGGACCGGCCACACCCGCGCCACCGGCGAGCGCCGCCCAACCGGACAGCGCCGGACAGACCGCCGTGCCCAGCCCCGGTGCGATGAACGCGCTGATGCAGACCACCCCCGACCCGTACGCCGAGGATCCGCTGCCGGACTTCGCCGCCGGCCTGCTGACCCGGGTGGCGGAGATGGTCGGCGCCGCCGGCGGGGTGGTCCGGCTGGACCGCGGCGACGGCCAGGGCGCCCAGGTCCTCGCCCGGTACGGCCGCCAGCCCCGGGCCGGTAACGACCTGCTCCGGGTGCCGCTGGCCGTGCACCGCCCGTACGCCGGTGAGCTGGAACTGGACGCCGCGCCCACCGCGTACGCCCAGCCGCTGGCGGTGCTGACCGCCGAGCGGCTCTCGCTGCACCTGGAGAACGACCGGCTGCGCCGCGCGGACGTACGCCGGCAGGCCTGGCTGACCTTCCTCGCCGAGGCCAGCGAGCTGCTCGCCCAGTCGCTGGACGTGGAACTGACCATGGCACTCATCCCGCAGCTGGTGGTGCCCCGGCTCGGCCAGTGGTGCGCGGTGCACACCACCGACGAGTGGGGCCGGCTCCGGCTCGCGGCGGCCAGCCACGCCGACGAGTCGGTGCTGCCGCAGCTGCACGCCACGCTCCGCGAGGCCGGCCCTGATTCCATTTTGGCTCGGCTACGGGAGGCCAGCCGCAACGGCACCCGGACCCCGCTCGGCGCGCCGATGGAGGGCTTCGCCGTACCGTTGATCGCCCGAGGGCAGCGCCTCGGCACCCTGGCCGTCGGACGGCACCAGCGGCACCGGCAGGATCCGGACGAGATCGCGGTGCTGGAGGACGTGGCCCGACGGGCCGCCCTCGCCATCGAGAACGCCCGCATCCATGCCGAGCGCCGCCGGGTGGCCCAGACCCTGCAACAGTCGTTGCTGCCGCCGGTCCTGCCGGTGGTGGAGGGCATCGGCTTCGCCGCCGAGTACGTGCCGACCGGCGGGGACGTCGACGTCGGCGGCGACTTCTACGACGTGGTGCCGCTGCCGGACGGGCGCTGGCTGGTGGTGATCGGCGACGTCTCCGGCAAGGGAGTGCAGGCGGCGGCGGTCACCGGGCTGGTGCGGGACGTCATCCGGGTGCTGGCCGGCGACGGCAAGCCGCTGCCCGAGGTGCTGGCCCGGCTCAACGAGACGCTTGTGGATCGGGGTGCCGGCCGCTACTGCACGCTGGCGTTGGCGGCGGTCGGGCCGGGTGAGGGCGACCGGCTCGACGTCGGGCTGCACCTGGCTGGGCACGACCGGCCGGTGCTGCTGCGATCCAGCGGCGGCCCGGCCGCCTTCGTCGGCACCGGTGGTACCGCACTCGGGCTGCTCGACACGATCGCCTCCCCCACCGCGCAACTCGCCCTCGCCCCGGGTGACTGCCTGGTCTTCTACACCGACGGGGTGACCGAGCGTCGCCGGGGCCGGGAACTGTTCGGCACCGGGCGGCTGCGCGACGCCGCCGCGCCGCTGGCCGGTTACTCGGCGGACGTGGTGGCGGCCCGGTTACGCTCCACCGCGATCAACTTCTCGGTCGAGGAGCCCCGCGACGACATCGCCATCCTCGTCCTCCGCAACGACGCCGCCTAACCCCTCCCCCGCGCCCCGCGCCGCTCGCCCCGCGCCGCGATCTTGCACTTATTGTCGCCGCATACCAGGGCAAGAGGGGTATTTCGGCGACCAAAAGTGCAAGATCGGCGCGGGGCTGGGGTGCGGGGCGGCGCGGGTGCGGGGCGGCGTGGGGCTGGGCAGGGGTGGGTCAGAGGCCGCCGGGGAGGCGGCCGGGGGCGAGGCGGTGGGTCGGGTCCAGGTGCTGCTTGACGGCGCGTAGGTGGGCCAGATCGGCCCGCTCGCCCCACAGGTCGACGGTACGGCGGACGGCCGGCGGGGCGGCGAGCACCACGCACCGGCCCTGTCGGGCGAGCAGCACGCCACGCACCGCGGCCAGGATCGACGCGACCCGGCTCGGTGCCATCGCCCCGGGCAGGGCGGCGTGCACCACGCCGAGCCCGGCCGAGCCGCGTACCGGCACCGGCCCACCGGCCGCGTCGCGCAGGGCGTAGACGGCGGCGTGCAGATCGGTCATCGGCACCTCCAGCCGCAAGGCCGTGTCGCCGGGGGCGAAGGGGTAGCTGCGCCACCACGGTGGCGCCGTCCGGGCGACCACGGTGCTGGAGCCGAAGAGACCGATCAACCGGTCGGTGCGCTCCGCCACCTCCGCGGGGCCGCCCTCCAGGAGCACCACAAGCGAACCGGTGCCCGCCGGGCCGGTCGACGCGCGCCCGGTCATCGACGGGTGCAGTGCCATCGACTCGGCACGGCGGTCCCGTCGTGGGCGACAGCCGGTGCCGACCGGCAGATCGAGCTCGATCGCGGCCGGGTCGAGCCGGGCCGCGAGCACCGCCCGGATCAGGTCGTGCACCTCCAGCGGGGTCCACACCGGCCGGGTCACCCAGACCCGGGCGGCCGGCACCGCCTGCACCCGCAGCGTCGCGCTGACCAGCACGCCGAGTGCTCCCTCCGAACCGCACAGCAGTCGCGCCTCGGCCAGCCCGGCCGCCCCGCCGCCCGCCTCGGCCAGCTCACCGTCGGCAGCCAGGTAACGCAGGCCGACGAGCTGATCGCAGGCGGTGCCGTGTCGGTGACGCAACGGACCGGCCTCGTCCGCCGCCAGCACTCCGCCGAGCGTGGCACCGGGTGAGGGAGCGTCCAACGCGAGCCGCCGGCCGGTGCGCTCCAGGGCGGCCTGTACCGCACGCAGCGGCGTACCGGCGCCGATCTCGGCAGTGCCCCGGTCCGGCGACTGGTGGCCGATGCCGGCCAGTCTCCCGGTGTCGAGCATGATGTCGACCCGTTCGGGCGGCGCACCCCAGTCGATCTTGGTGCCGGCCCCTCGGGGCACCACGCTCAGGTCGTGCCGGGCGGCCAGTCGCAACACCTGCGCAGCCGCGTGCGGACCACCGGGCACCGCCACCCAGCGGGCCGTGCTCCCGGCCACCTCGTCGGCGGGACCGGCGCGGCGCGCGAAGCGCGGACCGCAGATCTCGCTCAGTCGGCGGGTGATGTCGCGGACACCGGACGTACCGGCGGAAGGGGGTGGCACCATGCCGGCGATCGTACATGTGTTCGAACGATTGGAGGTGGAATTGCACCGCGCCACATGTCGCTACGGCCGGTAACGTGGCGCCGTGACCACCGAGACCCCCGTTCCCGCGGCCAGGCGGGTGCCGACCGAACGTGTCCACCACGGCGACACCGTCGTCGACGAGTACGCCTGGCTCGCCACCAAGGACGATCCGGAAACGATCAACTATCTGAACGCCGAGAACGCCTGGACCGAGGCCCGGACGGCGCACCTGTCCGGGCTGCGTACGACATTGTTCGAGGAGATCCGGCGGCGTACCCAGGAGACCGACCTGTCCGTGCCGACCCGCAAGGGCCAGCACTGGTACTACACCCGCACCGTCGAGGGCCAGCAGTACGGCGTGCACTGCCGTCGGGCGGTCCGCCCCGACGAGACCACCCCGCCGATCAGCACCGATGGCGCCCCGCTCGACGGGGAGCAGATCCTGCTGGACGGCAACGAGTTGGCCAAGGGGCACGACTTCTTCTCGCTCGGCGCCTTCGACGTCAGCCCCGATGGGCGCTACCTGGCCTACTCCACCGACTTCTCCGGTGACGAGCGGTTCACCCTGCGGGTGAAGGACCTCAGCACCGGTGAGCTGCTCCCCGACGAGATTCCCGGCACCTTCTACGGCACCGCGTGGTCCGGCGACGCCTCGGTGCTGTTCTACGTGACCGTTGACGAGGCGTGGCGACCCAACCGGGTCTGGCGACACGTCATCGGCACCGCCACCACCGAGGACGTGGTGGTGCACACCGAGGACGACGAGCGGTTCTGGGTCGGTGTCGAGCTGACCCGCTCGGAGCGGTTCGTCCTCATCGACATCGCCAGCAAGCTCACCAGCGAGGTACGGGTGATCCCGGCCGGCAACCCGACGGGCGAGCCGGCGGTGATCGCACCCCGCCGGCAGGGGGTCGAGTACTCGGTGGAGCACCACGGCCACCGGTTCCTGATCCTGCACAACGACGATGCCGAGGATTTCGCCCTCGCGTACACCTCGGCCGACGCCCCGGGCGACTGGGTGCCGTTGATCGAGCACTCGCCGGGCACCCGGCTGGAGTCGGTCGACGCCTTCGCCGACCACCTGGTCGTCACGGTACGCAGCAACGGCCTGACCGGGCTGCGGGTCCTGCCCGTCGGCGGCGGTGACGCCCACGACATCGAGTTCCCGGAGCCACTGCACACCGTCGGCCTGGACGCCAACCCCGAGTACCGCACCGGCCGGCTGCGGCTGCGCTACACCTCGCTTGTCACGCCCGACTCGGTGTACGACTACGACCTCGTCACCCGGGAGATGACGCTGCTGCGCCAACGGCCGGTGCTGCCCGGGCCGGACGGTCAGGTGTACCGGCCGGAGGACTACGAGCAGCAGCGCGACTGGGCGCTGGCCGACGACGGCACCAAGGTGCCGATCTCCCTGGTGTACCGGCGGGGCACCCCCCGGGACGGCTCGGCGCCCTGCGTCATCTACGGCTACGGCTCGTACGAGGCGAGCATGGACCCGTGGTTCTCGGTCGGCCGACTGTCCCTGTTGGACCGTGGGGTGATCTTCGCGGTGGCGCACATCCGGGGCGGTGGCGAGTTGGGTCGCCGGTGGTACGACCACGGCAAGATGCTCGCCAAGAAGAACACCTTCACCGACTTCGTGGCCTGTGCCCGACACCTGGCGAAGGCGGGCTGGACGGCACCGGACCGGCTGGTCGCCCGGGGTGGTTCGGCCGGCGGGTTGCTGATGGGCGCGGTGGCCAACCTGGCCCCGGACGCCTTCGCCGGCATCGTCGCGCAGGTGCCGTTCGTGGACGCGCTCAACACGATCCTGGACCCGTCGCTGCCGCTCACCGTCACCGAGTGGGAGGAGTGGGGCAACCCGCTGGCGGACCCCGAGGTGTACGCGTACATGAAGTCGTACACCCCGTACGAGAACGTCGCCGCCCTGGACTACCCGGCGATCCTGGCGATGACCAGCCTCAACGACACGCGGGTGCTCTACCACGAGCCGGCGAAGTGGATCGCGCGGCTGCGGGCGGTCGCGCCGCAGGGTGACTACCTGCTCAAGACCGAGATGGAGGCGGGTCACGGCGGGCCGAGCGGGCGTTACGACGCCTGGCGGGAGGAGGCGTTCATAAACGCCTGGACCCTGGACCGCTTCGGCCGCGCCTGACCCGGCTGGCCAGCCGGGTCAGCTCGCGGGATGCGGCATCTCGCGGCTTCCTGGAGGCAGGAAAGCCCGACATCCCGCATCCCGCGAGCGCCGACGGCGGCTCAGGTGGCGCGTAGCTCCTCCACCGCTGTGGTGGACCGCAGGAAGAGCACCCCCAGCCCGACCACGACCAGCACCGCGACGATCGCGCCGGCACCCTGCACCGCCAGCTGCTCAAGCGGTACGTCCGGCCGGCGCGCGCCCGGGCTGAGGTCGCCGGTGAGCAGTCGGCCGATGGCGTACCCGACGCCGAGCGCGATCAGCACGGCGGGCACCACCGGGGCCAGCACCTGCCAGGCGATCGAGGTGCCGATGGTGGCCCGGGGCACGCCGGTCGCCACCAGGGCGGCGTACGTCCGGCGGCGGGAGACGATCCCCTCCACAAGTGTGACGAGCAGGCCGGCGGCGGCGATGGCCACCGCTGCGGCCACGGCGAGGTCGACCAGATCCATGGTGTTCAGGTAGAAGGAGTCGTGGAAGGCGTCGTCGCCGAAACCGGCCAGCCGGTTCTGCTCCTGTTCCAGCTCCGCCCTGAGCTGGAACGAGGCTCGGAAGGCCGCCGCGCCGCCAGCGATGATCAGGGCGGCCAGCAGGGCGGCGAAGGTGCGGCTGCTGGCCCAAGGGTCGTCGGTCAACCGGCGGGCTGCCAGCAGCGCGGCCGGACGCCTGGCGAGACGGTGCAGCGTCCGCCCGGCCAGGTGCGCGATCCAGCCGGCCCCGAAGATCACCCCCATCACCGCGCCGAAGATGCCGACCATGGCGACCAGGGCCAGCCATTCGAGGGCGGCCCCCCGTAGGGCCCACTGGATCGGTTCGACAACCGCCGCCGCCAGCACTCCGAGCCCGATCAGCAGCGCCGGCCACGGCTGGGGGGACCCGGTGCGTCCGGCCCGGCGGACCACCCCCAGCGGTGTGGTGGCGACCGCACGGAGCAGGACGGCGGTGGCCGCCGCGGCGAGCACCGGGAGCCCGAGCACCACCGCCGCCATCGCCGGCACCGGCGGCAGCACGTCGGTGGGCAGGGCCAACTGGCCGTTGTCGTCCGGCCGGTGCAGCACCTCCCGCCCGCCGAGGTAGCAGGCCAGCCCGAGAACGGTTCCGGCGAGGCTGGCGAGCCCGGTCTCCAGCATGGCGACCCGGGTCACCTGGCCGGGGGTCGCGCCGGCCAGCCGCAACGCGGCGAGCCGTCGGTCCCGCGACGGCGCGCCCAGCCGGGCGCTCTGGCCGGCCAGGGCCAGCACCGGGATGGTCAGCATCACAAGCGCGAACGCCGTCCCGCCGCGCAGCCCCGGCTCGCGCAGCAACGCGTTCACGTACTGCTCGGACTGCTGCCACGCGTCACCAGGCGGTTTCTCGATGGCCAGCACCGTCAGGGCCGCGAGCCCGGCGAGCGTGGCCAGCAGGGCGCTCAGCGCGGTCAGCGCCACCCGGGCGGCGTCGGTGCGGTTGCCGGCGAGGGCCAGCCTGGTCAGGGTCGCGAGGCTCACCGGGAGCCGCCGGCGAGCGGCGCGTCGAGGCCCAGACCGGTGTGGTCGATCACGCCGTCGCGCAGGACGACCTCACGATCGGCGTACGCGGCGATCCGTGGCTCGTGGGTGACCAGGACGACGCTCGTGCGGTGCTCCCGGGCCAGCCGGACCAGTTGCGTCAGCACCTGCTCCCCGGCGAGGGTGTCCAGCGCACCTGTCGGCTCGTCGGCGAAGAGCACCCGTGGTTCGGTGACAAGTGCCCGGGCGGTGGCGCAGCGCTGTTGCTGACCGCCGGACATCTCGCCGGGACGCACGTCGGCGCACTCCGCCACACTCAGCCGCTCCAACCAGGTAAGCGCCGCCGTCCGTGCCGCTCGCCGCCCCGTGCCGGCGAGCAACAACGGAAGGGCGACGTTCTCCGCCGCGGTCAGCTCGGGGACGAGCTGACCGAACTGGAACAAGACCCCGAAATCGGTACGCCGCAGCCGGGAGCGGGCCGCCTCGGACCAGGTGTCCAGCCGGTGCCCACGCCAACTCACCTCGCCCGCGTCGGGCCGCAGGATGCCGGCGAGGCAGTGCAGCAGGGTGGACTTGCCGCAGCCGCTCGGCCCGGTCACCGCGACTATCTCCCCCTCGTCGATGTCGAGGGTGATGCCCCGCAGCGCGGGTGTCGGTCCGTACGACTTCACCAGACCGCGAGCCTGAAGTTGCGTCACGGGTGCACCTCCCGGTGCCAGTCGGCGACCCGGTCCAGGGTGGTGTGCAACCACCGCAGGTCGGCGTCGAGATGAGCGATGGCGTAGTCGGCCGCCACGATGTCGTCGACGGTGACCGACGGGGCCGTCTTCAGTGCGGTCAGCTCACGCAACCGCTCGGTGTGCGCGCGCCGCTGCGCGACGAGGTATGCCCGCGCCCGGTCCACGTCGGCCACCAGCAACGCCACCACGACCTTTGCGAACAGCGGACTGTTCACGTACGGCATCGGTGGCTCGACGCTGCTCAGCCACTGGTCCAGCGTGGCCCGCCCCTGCTCGGTCAGCGTGTACGCCGTCCGATCCGGCCCGGCGAGGCGCTCCGGCCCGGTCGAGGCCACCAAACCGTCCCGCAGCAGCCGCCCCAGCGTGGCGTAGACCTGCCCGAACGCCAACGGGCGGGCCTGCGGCAGCCGGGTGTCGTGGGCCCGCTTCAGCTCGTACCCGTGCATGGTGCCGGTGGCGAGCAGCCCCAGCAGCAGGTGCGGTGTGGACACCCGGCCACTATTCACTCAGTGAATAGTGGCCGTCAAGTCACTGGGTCAGCGCGGTGTCCAGGCCGGGTCGCGGCCGGTCATGCCAAGCAGCCGGGGCAACTCCGGCAGGGTGCCGTCGACCGGCACCGCCTCGCCGAATACACCCATCTGCCGGGCGGTCGGAGCGAGCTGAGCGGCCAACTCGTGCAGCGCGGGCAGCACCTCGGGCGCCGGCTCATACGGCTGACCGGTGGCGACCGCGAGATCCCACCCGTGCACGGTCAGGTCGAGCAGCGCCATCGCACCCACCACCGGCTGCGGCATGCCCATTCCCGGCGAGACACCCTCCTCGCTGGCCGGGTCCGACCACGCCTCGACCAACCGGCCGGTCTCGGTCTCGAACCGGTCCCGCCAGCCGTCGGTGAGATGGTCAGGCTTGTCTGCCCAGGTCACCGACGAGCGCCCGGCGAGCGCCTGGAAGTTGACCACCACCTCGTACAGGTGGTTCAGCAGGTCACGGACCTGATAGTCCTGACAGGGGGTGGGCAGGTCGAGCTGGTCATCGGTGATCTGCCGGACCACCGCCACGGTTCGCGGCGCGGCAGCCGCCAGCAGGTCGCTAGTCTGAGTGGCCATAGGGCCAGCGTATGAGGGCGGTCTTGAACAAATGCGACAGCCGCGCGGCGATAGCCGAGGCATCCTCGACCCGGCCGGGTTGAAGCGGCGGGTGCGGTTCCGACGGCACCTGCCCGCGGTTCCGCTACGCCACTGGGTGGAGCACTACTGGCTGATCGACTGGGACCTCAGCGAACCGTTCGAGCAGCGGATCGTCCCGCATCCGGCGGTAAATGTGGTGTTCCAGCGCGACGGTGACGAACCGGAACGCGCGGAGCTGGCCGGCGTCAGTCAGGAACTCTTCTCGATCACCCTCACCGGTTCCGGGCGGGTCAGCGGCGTGCAGTTCCGGCCCGGCGGCTTCCATCCATTCTGGCGGCGGTCGGTCGCCGAGCTGACCGGCCGCCGGCAGCCGCTCCCCGGTGCCGTACCCGATCATGTGGTCTGCGCCGGTACGGACACCGAACGTTGCCAGGCGCTGAACGCACTGCTGACCGGCTGGGCACCCCGAGCAGATCCCGTCAACGACGAGGTGATGCGCCTGGTCGAGACGATCCGGACCGACCGGAACGTACGCCGGGTCGACGAGTTCGCCAGCGAACACGGCGTATCCGTCCGCAGGTTGCAGCGGCTCTTCCTCACTCACGTCGGGGTCGGTCCCAAGTGGGTGATCCGCCGCTACCGGCTGCACGAGGCGATCGAGCGGGCGGCGGACGGGCCGCTCGACTGGGCCGGGCTCGCCGTCGAACTCGGCTACAGCGATCAGGCCCACCTGGTACGCGACTTCACCGCGACGACCGGCGTCTCCCCCGCCGCGTACGCCCAGGGTCGGCGTTAGGAAGGGCCGCTCGCAACCGAGGGCGTCGCACCTCAGCGACGGCGCAGGACGACCACGGCGACGTCGTCCTGGATCTCGTCCGGGGCCAGTTCGACGAGCAGCCGTTCGCAGTACCGGTCGAGGTCGTCGTCGACCTGGGCGGCGCAGGCCGCGAGGGCGGCCAGCCCCTCGTCGATCGTCGCGTCCCGCCGTTCGATCAGGCCGTCGGTGTAGAAGACCATCGTCGCCCCGGCCGGCAGCACGAACTCCAGGTCGGCGGGGCGGGGCGCACGCACCCCGAGCAGGGGCGCGGCATGATTTACGTACTCCACCTTGCCGTCCTGAATGATCAACGGGGGCAGGTGGCCGGCGCTGGCCAGCCGGATGTGACCGGTGGTCGGCTCCAGCAGCAGTACGCAGATCGTCGCCAGCTCGCTGGGCAGCAGCGTACGCATCAGCTCGTTGACCC
Source organism: Micromonospora sediminimaris (assembly GCF_016863575.1). Classification (NCBI taxonomy): domain Bacteria; kingdom Bacillati; phylum Actinomycetota; class Actinomycetes; order Micromonosporales; family Micromonosporaceae; genus Micromonospora; species Micromonospora sediminimaris. The sequence continues at coordinate 142,320 of NZ_BOPD01000018.1, read as the reverse complement.
GGTGCAGGATCTCGCCCGGCTGGTGCCCCTCCACCGCGTACGCCCGCAGCGCGTGCCGCAGCTCGGCCATGATGGTGGCGGCGTGCAGGGAGTGGCCGGCCACGTCCCCGATGGCCAGCAACAGGTGACCGTCGAGCATCACCAGCTCGTAGAAGTCGCCACCCACCTCGGTCTGGGCGCTGGCCGGCTCGTAGCGTACGGCCAGGTCGAGACCGGTGATCTGCGGGATCCGGCGCGGCAGCAGGCTGCGTTGCAGCGTCACCGCGATCCGGTGTTCCTCGTCGAAGGAGCGTTGCGCCTCCACGGCGGAGGCCACCGCCTGGGCGAGCTGGACCAGCACCGGGGTACGGGCGGTCTGCGTCGCGGTGGGCACCACGACGTAGAGCGGCGCGCGGTCCTCGCGCAGCCGGGCGGCGGCGACGGTGACCGTGTCGCCGGCCGGCCAGTCGACAAGCGACCAACCGCCCGGCTCCTGCACCGTGACGGTGGCGCCGGTCGGCACCCCGGTGTCATCGACGACCCAGGTCACCACGCGGGGCTCGGCACCCGGCCCGGCACAGATGCCGGCGAGGCAGTCGCCGTCGAAGGTCTCGGCGACCACCGCGGCAGGGCTCTTGAAGATCTCCGCGGCGCCGGCCGCCGCCACCTGTAGCAGTCTGGTGAAGCTCGGCGCGGCGTGCACCGCGACGGTGGTGTCCGCCAGCCCGGTGAGCCGCTCGGCGAGCAGTTCGGCTCGCCGCCGGGCCTGGTAGTACCGCAACACCGACTGGGCGGTGGCGACAAGTTCCTCCGGCTCGATCGGCTCGGCCAGATACGCGTCCGCCCCCCGGGTCAGGCCCTGGGTCCGGTCGTTCGTGTCGACCGCGTGCGCGGACACGTGGATCACCGGCAACGCCGGATGCGCCAACTTGATCTGCTCGCACACCTCGAAGCCGCTCATGTCCGGCAACCGGACGTCGAGCACGACCAGGTCGACCGGGTCCACCCCGACCCGGCTCAGCGCCTCGCCACCCGTCTCCGCCTCCAACACGGTGAAGCCGGCTCGGGTCAGCCAGTTCACCAGGAGGTAGCGCTTGGTCCGACTGTCGTCGACCACCAGCACTGTCGCCGCGCCGTCCACGTCACGTCCCGTCCGCGGGCAGCCAGACCGTGAACGTGCTGCCTCGACCCGGCTCGCTGGCCAGGTCCAGAGTGCCGCCGAGCAGATTCACCAACCGCCGGGCGTACGGCAGGCCGAGGCCGGTGCCGCCGACCCGGGTCGGGCCGGGGGCCTGGTAGAACTCCTCGAACACCCGATCGTGCAGCTCCGGTGGGATGCCCGGACCGGTGTCGGCAACGGTCAGCCGCCAACCGTCACCATGCCGTTCGGCCCGCAGCCGGACCTCGCCCTCGGTGGTGAACTTCAGAGCGTTGTGCAGCAGGTTGCGCAGCACCTGGGCGAGCAGCACCTCGTCGGTGCGTACCGTGGCCGGCGTGGCCGGCTCCTCCACCACCAGTTCGACCCCGTCAGCGGCTGGCAACGCCCGCAGCGTGCCGCGCAGCTGACCGAAGACGGCCCGCAGGTCCACCTCGGACCACTCCGGCTCGATCCGGCCCGACTCCGCCTTGGCCAGGTCGAGCAGCTCGTTGACCAACGTGAGCAGATCCGACGCCGAGGAACGGATCAGCCCGACCTGGCGTTCCTGCTCGGTGGTCAGCGGATCGGACGCGGAGTCGCCGAGCAGCCGGGCCAGCCCGATGATGGCGGTCACCGGTGCCCGCAGCTCGTGGCTGACGTTGGCCAGGAAACGGCTCTTGGACTCGCTCGCCGCGCGCAGCTGCGCCGACTTCTCGTCCAGCTCCGCGTAGAGGGCCACCACGCCCTGATTGGTCGCCTCCAACTCGTCGGTGAGCTGTTGGTAGAGCGCCATCACGCCCTGGTTGGTCTGCTCCAGCTCCTCGTTGAGCCGGGCCAGCTCGTCGCGCTGGTTGCGTACCTCGTCCAGGGCGTTGATAAGTTGGCGGTTCTGGGTGGCGAGTTCCTCCTCGGCGGTGCCCGGGGCGCTCTCGCCGAGCTGGGCGCGCAACTCCGCCAGACGCTCGGTGGTGAGCGTCCGGGCGGTGGCCGGAACCCGTCGGGACATCCTGACGACCGTATCCCGCTGAACCGTCAGGACGCTCAATGTGTCCACCAGGCGTGCCACCGCGCCCGACTCCGGTTCGTACCGCCCACCTGGCAGGGGCGCCACCGGGGTGAGATCGACCCGCAGGTGACAACGCCCGTCCGGCGACTCGACGACGGCGAACACCACGTCGGCACCGCCGACCGCCCGCAGCAGGTCCCGGCCGACCTCACTCAACGCGGTGGCGATCCGGACCTGGTCCTGATGCTCCAGTCCGACCGCTGCGGCGACCTCCCGGCCGCGCTGGCGGACCACGAAGATGTCCTGCTCCACCCGCAGTGTCATCTGTAGCAACGGCGTGGTGGTCATGACCAGGACCTCGCCACCAGCACCCCGGCGTCGTCGCGCCGGATGCCGGCGTCGCGCAGCAGGGTGGCGGCCACCACCAGGGGTGCCCGCCCGGTCAGACCCGGGTAGTCGGCGAGCTGCCACCGGTCGACCACGCCGTCGGTGTGCATGACCAGCAGGCTGCCCACCTCGAAGGGATAGTCGTACTGCCGGATCACTGGTCGTTGGTGCCCGGCGATGCCCGGCAGGGAGACCAGGCCGCGACGCTGACCGTCGCCGGTGGCCACGACGCCGGTGATGTTGCCCAGTCCGGCGTAGCGCAGCACGCCGGCCGCTGGGTCCGGCTCGGCCACCGCGAGCGCCGCACCCCGGGTGTGCGACATCGACCGGTGCAGGTGACCGACCACCTCAGCCGGCGACGCCGCCGGGGCGTCCCGGAAGGCGGCGAGCGCCGCGTCGGTGGCCGCCGCGGCCAGCGGCCCGTGCCCCAGACCGTCGCTGACCATCACCTGACGGCGATCGTCCACGATGCGGACCGCGTAACCGTCCCCACTGACCGTCTCTCCGGTCAACGGTCGGGTCAGCCCGCCGACCCAGGACGCTGCGGTGTCCGGGGCGGCGAAGACCCGCACGGCGATGACCGTTCCCCGGCCCGGCCGCGAGTACGCGTCGAACCAGCTCGCCTGCCGGACGATCGCGCCCAGACCGATGCCGAGGGTGCCGGCGGTGGAGTGCCCGTCGCGGGCGGAGTCGGCGAGGTCGACCATGCCCGGGCCGGTGTCGATCGCGACCATCTCCACCCCGGCGTCCAGCTCCCGGCGTACCGGCCGGAGCAGCAGCAACCCGTCGTCGGCGTGCTTGATGAGGTTGCTGGTCAGCTCGGCGGCGACGATGGCCAGGTCGGCGATCCGTCCGGCGGGCAGACCCAACTGACTGCCCAGCCGCTCGGCGGCCCGCCGCACGGCGCTGCCGGCGCTGCCGTTCTCCACCCGGAACCAGGTGCCCCGGTCGGTGACCGGTTCGACGGTCACCGGGACCACTTGGTGATCGTGATCCGGGTGCCCTGACCGGGCGCGGTCTGGATGTCGAACTCGTCGACAAGTCGGCGGGCACCACTGAGGCCGAGGCCGAGGCCACCACCTGTGGTGTAGCCGTCGGTCAGCGCGAGATCCAGGTCGGCGATGCCGGGGCCGGAGTCGGCGAAGACGATCCGGATGCCGGGTCGCCGGCCGTTGTCGATGGCGGTCACCTCGACCGTTCCGCCGCCGCCGTAGACGAGCGTGTTGCGGGCGAGCTCACTGGCCGCGGTGACCACCTTCGTCTGGTCGACCAGGGAGAGCCGGACCGCCACGGCCGCGGTGCGTACCAGCTGGCGGACGCGTACGACGTCCTCGTCGCTGCCGACCGACTGCGTCTGGGGGCGGCCCAGGTCGACCCCGCTGGTCACGGTGACGCCGTCGGCTCTGGGACAGGATCGTCGTCCGGCTCATCGTGGTCGTCGTCAGCCCGCTCGATCGCGATGAGTTCCATCCCCCGCTCGACGTTGAGTGCGGTACGGATGCCGTTGAGTGACAGCCCCAGCTCGACCAGGGTGATGGCGACGGCCGGGCGCATCCCTACGACCACCGTCTCCGCGTCGAGCACCCGCGAGATCGAGGCGATGGTGGAGAGCATCCGACCGACGAAGGAGTCGACGATGTCCAGTGCGGTGATGTCGATGATCACCCCGTGACAGCCGGTCGCGACGATCCGCTCGGCCAGGTCCTCCTGGAGCGCGACCGCCGTCTGGTCGGACATGTCCACCTGGATGGAGACCAGCAGGATGTCGCCGATCTTGAGGATCGGCACCCGCTCCATCACGCCTCCCGACGCGACTGGCGGCGGGAGGTCTCGACCCCGGTGAGCCGCAGCACGTGCCGCAGCGCGTCGGCGAGACTCGCCTTGGTGGCGATGTCACCGAACTCGATGCCGAGCGCGACGATGGTCTGCGCGATCTGCGGCCGGATGCCGGAGATGATGCAGTCGGCGCCCATCAGCCGGGCGGCCACCACCGTCTTCAGGATGTGCTGGGCCACCTGCGTGTCCACCGCCGGTACGCCGGTGATGTCGATGATCGCGTACGGCGAGCCGGTGTCGACCAGGGTCTGCAACAGCCGTTCCATCACGACCTGGGCACGGGCCGAGTCGAGCGTGCCGACCAGTGGCACCGCCACCACGCCCTCCCAGAGCTTGACCACCGGGGTGGAAAGCTCCAGCAGCTGCTCGGCCTGGTCGGCGATCAGGCTCTCCCGGGTGCGGACGAAGGTCTCGAAGGTGAACAGGCCCATCTGGTCGACAAACGCGGAGAAAGCGACGTAGTCGCGAAGCGTCTCGACGCTCTGGTCGGCCTTCAGGGTGCTGAGCAGCGCCTCCTTGAGAGCGAACACGCCGGTGGCGGTCTCGGTGGCGGAGAAGCCCTGCCGCGCCTGCCCGCGGGAGAACTCGGCGAGCACGGCCCGCAGCTCGGTGGCCTCCTCGGCGTTCAGGTCGACTGCGCCCTTGCTGAGGGCGTCGACCATGGCGCGGTGCAGCTCCTGCACCTGCCGGACCAGCTCGGCCTGGCTGAGCCGGCCCCGCAACTGCCTGGCGATGGTCTCGGTCCACCGCTGGGTGACCGGCTCGGCCCGGCTGGTCAGCAGCTCACCCAACCGGACGCTCTCGTCAGCGCTGAGCGCCATGGCAATACCCCCTAGACCTGGACCGGCCGGACTCTATCACCGAGGCCCGACAACTACTTGTCGCAGTGCAACGGAATGACGGTGGCCACCTGATCCTGCTCCCGTTCTGCGTATCGCGGTCCGGGTGGGATACCGTTCCACCGATAAACAGGAGGTCTGGCAAATGTCCTTGACGGTGCACACGGAGCAGCGCGGTGACGTGGTCGTCGTGTCGGTCGCTGGCGAGCTGGACATGGCCACCGCACCGCAGTTGCAGGACCAGATCACCGACCTGCTCGACAAGGGGCGCAGCCGCCTCGTGTTCGACCTGTCGGACGTCTCGTTCTGTGACTCTACCGGTCTGTCGGTGTTCGTCCGCGCGAAGAACAGCTGCGACGAGGCCGGCGGAGTGGTCCGACTCGCCGCGCCACAGCGCGGCGTACTGCGGATCCTGGAGGTGAGTGGCCTGGTCGAGGTGCTGCACACGTATCCCACAGTCGAGCAGGCGGTCGCCGGCGATCCGACGCCGGCCTCCTCCTGACCCCGACGGCTCAACGCTCGTCCTCGATGTAGCGGGGGCGAGCGATCAGCACGCCTGCGCAGGTCTGCACGGCCAGGGCGACCAGCAGGAAACCGATCGGCGCCAGCCATCCCCCGGTCGCGTCGTGGAGGATCCCGACCAGCAGCGGACCCGACGCGGCGATGACGTAGCCCGTGCTCTGCGCAAAGGCCGACAGCGCGACCGTGCCGTCGGCGGTGCGGGCCCGCAGCCCGATGGTGGCCAGGATCAGCGGAAACGCGCCCTGCCCGAAGGCCAGCAGCACCACCCACACCAGTGCCCCGCCGCGCGGCGCGAACGCCAGACCCAGGTACGCCAGGCTGGAGGCAGTGGTCAGCGCGAAGACCAACGGCCGGAGGCTGCCCAGTCGGCCGGCCAGCGTCGGCATCAGCAGCGCGATCGGCACCCCGAGTGCGGTCACTCCGGCAAGCAGCAGCCCGGCGTCCTGCGGGCGGAAACCCGCGTCCCGGAACATCTGGGCCAACCAGCCCATGATCGCGTACCCGCTCAGCGACTGCGCCCCGAAGTAGACCGCCATCGCCCAGCCGAGCCGGGTGCGTCCGGGCCGCACTCCCGAGCGGAGCGTGGCGCCACTGCGTCGTGCGGCGGCCCGGCCGCGCAGCGCCGCCGGCAGCCATGGGAGTACGGCCACCGCCGCCAGCCCGGCCCAGACGCCCAGTCCGGCCCGCCAACTGCCGAAGGCGTGCGCCACCGGCACCGCGGAGGCGGCGGCCACCGTCGTGCCCACGGTCAGCGCCATCGTGTACGCCCCGGTGACCAGCCCGGTGCGATGCGGGAAGTGCTGCTTGACCAGCATCGGCAGCAGGATGTTCGCCACCGCGATGCCGGACAGCGCGAGCGCGCTGGTGAAGAGGAACACCACGGCGGAACCGGTGACCGCCCGCAGCACCTGCCCGACGGTGAGAGCCAGCATCGCCAGCACCAGCAGCCTGGCCGGGGAGAACCGGCGGACCAGCCACGGGGTGGCCGCCCCGAGTCCGGCGAACGCGATTGTGGGCAGGGTGGTGACGAAGCCGGCCATCGTCCCGGAGAGGGCCAGGCCGACGCGTACCTCGTCGAGCAGCGCACCGAGGCTGGTGACGGCGGCCCGCAGGTTGAGCGCCACCAGCAGCATCCCGGCCAGCACCAGCCATCCCGCGTTGACGCGGGACGCGGTCGCAGCCGCGCCGCCGGCCGGGCTGACCGCGCCCGCTTCGACGGTCGGGACACCCTGACCGTCGACCGCACCCGTCGAGACGGCCTGGCGGGTGATCTCGTCCGTCGGGACGGCGGGGACGGCAGGGGGTGACGGGGGCATGACCTTGAACCTACAATCATGGGATGAATTCCGGCGAGAGGTTGTAACCAGTGCCACCCGCAGCCGATTCCACCCCGGTTCCGCCGCGCGGACGGCGGGTCCGGGAGACGATCGTCCAGCTCCGGCAACGGATCATGGACGGCGAGTGGCCGGTGGGCGGCCGGATCCCGACCGAGCCGCAACTGGTCGAGACACTCGGCGTAGGGCGCAACACGGTGCGCGAGGCGGTCCGCGCCCTGGCCCACGCGGGGGTGCTGGAATGCCGCCAGGGCTCCGGCACCTACGTGCTCTCCACCGACGAACTCGCCCCGGTGGTGGCCCGCCGACTCACCGACGACCGGATGACCGAGGTGATCGAGGTACGCCGCGCCTTCGAGGTGGAGGCCGCGCGGCTCGCCGCGCGGCGGCGTACCCCCGAGGACCTGGCCGCCCTCGACGACGCGCTCACCGCCCGGGAGGCGGCCTGGCGCGGCGGCCGGGTCGCCGAGTTCGTGGCGGCCGACGCCGCGCTGCACACCGCCGTGGTCGCGGCGGCGCACAACACCATGCTCGCCGAGCTGTACGCCTCGATCGGCACCGCGATGCGCAGCACGCTCACCCAGGCCATGGGCGACGCGCTGACGCCGGACCGGCACGTCGACCACGCCCGGCTGGTGGCGGCGATCAGGGCCGGCGATTCGGAGCTGGCCGCCCGGGAAGCCGGCGCTTTTCTGGAGCCCCCACCCGGGGCATAGGTTGTCCCCGACAAAAACGGGACACCTCGGGAGTATGGATGATCAAGGGATTCAAAGACTTCATCATGCGCGGCAACGTCGTCGACCTCGCGGTCGGCGTCGTCATCGGCGCCGCGTTCACCGGCGTGGTCACCCAGCTGACCAAGTCCTTCCTGGAGCCACTGATCCGGGTCTTCGTGCTGCTCATCACCGGCAGCGACAAGGGCATCGCCGGCACCGCGCCCGAGTTCCGGGACATCGCCTTCGACTGGATCGCCTTCGTCAACGCGACGATCACGTTCCTGCTCACCGCCGCCGCGCTGTACTTCCTGGTGGTGTTTCCGATGAACCGGCTGGCCGAGCGCCGCCAGCGGGGCGAGGAGCCGCCGCCGGCCGCGCCGAGCGAGGAGGTCAAGCTGCTCACCGAGATCCGGGACGCCCTCGTCGCCGCCGGCCGGACCACCCCGGCTCAGCAGCGCGGCGCCCTGGACGACGTGCTCGGCCGACGGGACGAACCGCCCGCCGCGCGCTGAATCCGGCAAGTGCACACCGGCTCCTGCGGGAATCCCGCAGGGGCCGACTTGTGTCGAACAGATGTTCGATAGAGTCCCGCCATGGAGCAGCGAAAGCACTGGTGGAACGGGAAATGGGGGCGACTGGCCCGGCGGGACGTCTTCCTCCGGGCGGATGCCGACCGATGGTTCGTCGAGCAGCGCGCCGGTGGCGCCGAGGGCGTCTCCCGGTTCTACGAGTACGACACCGTCGACGCGGCCGAGGACACCATCCGCGCCCTACTCCAAGGCACCGACACCTGGCGCGAACTAACCCCCCGCCCCCACCCCCACCCCGACCCGCGTCCCCACCCCGGCCCGCGTCCCCACCCCGGCCCGCGTTGATCAAGAAGTTTTGGTCGGAGTTCGCCGCGGATCCCGACCAAAACTTCTTGATCAACGGGAGCGGCGAGGCGTGGTGGGTGGGGCGGGGGTGGGTGGGTGGGGGTGGGGGGGTTTAGGGGGTGGGGTGGGCGGGAACCGCGCGGGGATGGAGCAGCAGGGCATCGATCAACGGACAACCCTCTCGCGGGTCACCACCGGCATGCGGGTGGTCGACTCGGCCGGCGTCGACGTGGGCACCGTGGACCTCGTGCAACGCGGCGACCCGAACGCGGTGACCGTGCAGGCACCGACCACCGACCCCGGCAGCAGCCTGGACGAACTGATCGAATCCGCGACCGTGGAGGAGCCGGACGTGCCGGCGGACCTCGCCGCCCGGCTGCTGCGCACCGGCTACCTGAAGGTCTCCACCGACCTGGTGCCCACCGGCGCCGTCTACGTCCTCGCCGATCAGATCTCCACAGTCACCCCCACCGAAGTCACCCTCAACACCCCCGCCGCCACCCTCCCCCCAGAGGAGTAACCCCCACCCCCGGAGCGCTCTGTCGATCATGAAGTTACTGCTGCGGGGCGCTTGCCCGGGCAACAACTTCATGATCGACGCTCTGGGTCTGGGTGGGTCGCTGGCGGACCGACCAGAGCGCCACCTCGGTACGGGAGGCGGTGCCGGTCTTCCGCAGCAGGTTCGACACGTGCACGGTGACCGTGCGTACCGAGATGCCCAGGGCGCGAGCCACCTGCTTGTTGGACATCCCGGCGACCAGGCAGTCGAGCACCTCCGCCTCCCGGCCGGTCAGGCAGACCGGGGACAGGGACTCGGGCACGGCCCGGCGGGACGTCGGCACGACCGGACTCGACTCGGGCGGGAGACGCGAGCCCGACGGAGGTGCCGCCGGTGCCAGCAGGGCGTCGATACCCTGCCCGGCGTGCGCGGCGAGCAGTTCGGTGAGCGCGTACGGGTTGCCGTCGGTGCGCCGCCAGACCTCGTGCACCAGTTCGGGGCGGGGGTCCGCGTACACCTGGGTCAGCACCTCGGCGACCTCGGCCGGACGCAGCGGGCCGAGGTGCTGGCGCACCACTCCGCGTACCCCGCACAGGCGCGCCAGGGTGCGGCCGGCGAGTTCCGGTGAGACCGCGCGCGCGGCGGGCCTGGTCGCCACCACCAGCAGGGCCGGCAGCCCGTCGGCGGTGGCGAGTTCGCCGACCAGGTTGAGGCTGGCCGGGTCGAGGGCGTGCAGGTCCTCCACCACGAGCACCGCCGGACCGGCACCGACCAACACCCGGACGGTACGCACGGCCAGCCGGAGCAGGGTGCCGGGGGCGTAGCGCTCACGCGGCGCGGTGGGCTGCTGAGCGAGCCAGGCAAGCGCGTCGGCCGGCAGGTCGAGCCGGGTGGTGTCCCGGCCGCTCAGGACCGCCGCCAACCAGTCGTACGGTGCGGGACTGTGCACCCGGGCGGTGCCGCTGAGCACCACCTCCGGTCGCGGGGTGAAGGCGTCCAGCGCGGCGGCGACCAGCAGGCTCTTGCCCACGCCCGGCCCTCCGGTGACGACCGCGACGGCCGGGGAGCGGCGGCGGCCCAGGACCACGCTGGACCAGGCCCGGTCCAGCTCAGCCAGCTCACCGGCGCGCCCGACCATGGACACCGGCAACATTCCTCAACCCTACGCAGTAGTGCGTAGAGACGCGGGAAGGGTCTTCTTGGCAAGCTTGTCCCATGACGCTGATCCTCCGCTCGGCCATCCTCAACGACATCGGTCTGGTCCGGACCAACAACGAGGACTCCGCCCTCGCCGGCGAGCGCCTCGTCGCGGTGGCCGACGGCATGGGTGGACTGCCCGCCGGCGAGGTGGCCAGCGAGATCGTCATCCGGATCCTCGACGAGCTGGTTCCGCCGACCGCACCGGAGGCCGCCACCGAGGCGCTGCGTGCCGTGGTGAGCACCGCCAACCAGCGCATCCACGCCGCGATCGCCGCCGACCCCGCCCGCGACGGCATGGGTACGACGCTGACCGCGGCTCTGCTGGCCGGGGAGACGCTGGTGCTGGCGCAGGTCGGCGACTCCCGCTGCTACCTGCTCCGCGACGGTCAACTGCGCCAGCTGACCCGGGACGACACGTTCGTGCAGGCGCTTGTCGACCAGGGCGCCCTCTCCCCCGAGCAGGCCCGCCACCACCCGCAGCGCTCGCTTGTCACCCGGGCGGTGCAGGGTGCCGACGCGCCACCGACGATGGGCGCGGTGACCCTGGCCGCCGGTGACCGGCTGCTGCTGTGCAGCGACGGGCTCTCCGACTACGTGGCCGACGACGCGATCGCCGCCACGCTGGGCATGCACGCCGACCGCCACCAGTGCGGCGAGCAGTTGGTGAAGCTCGCCCACCAGGCCGGTGCGCCGGACAACGTCACCGTGGTGATCTCCGATGTCGTGACCGGCTGAGGTACGCCGGCAGCGGCCGGTCGGACCGCCGTACCGCACTAGGTAGTTGTGCCATCTAGATAGCGGCACTAGGGTTCGGCCTGTGGATTCCGACCGTCGGGGGCAGTGGCTGCGTGGGGTGCTCGATCTCTGCGTGCTCGCCCTGCTGCGCGACGGCGAGTCCTACGGCTATCAGCTCGCCCAGTCGCTCGACGCCGCGGGCGTCGGACCGATCCAGGGCGGCACGCTCTACCCGGTGCTGCTGCGGCTGCAACGCACCGGGCTGGTCACCGCGCGGTGGCGGGAGGGCGATTCCGGTCCCGCACGCAAGTACTACCAACTCACCGACGACGGGCGAGCGGCGCTGCGGCACGGCGGCAACGCCTGGTTGGCGTTCGTGGCCCCGGTGACCGGCATCGTCACGAAGGGGGTCGACGGGTGAACGCCGACGACTGGCTGCGCGCATTCGCGGCCGAGCTGTACCAGCGCCGGGTGGGCGGCGACGCCGCCCGGCACGTGGTCGCCGAGGCGGCCACCCATCTGCGCGAGGGCGGCGGTGATCCGTGGCTGGTCTTCGGCTCGCCGCAGGCGTATGCGGCCGCCATCGTGGAGAGCATCGGCACCACGCCCGGCCCGCGTCCGGGCCCCGTCCGGCTGCACGCCCGAGGCATCACCAAGCGGTACGGCCGGCAGGTGGTGCTCCGCGACGCGACGCTGACCGTACGGGCCGGGCAGATCGCCGCGGTGGTCGGCGCGAACGGCTGCGGCAAGAGCACGTTCCTGCGGATCTGCGCCGGTCTGGTCTCGCCGGACGCCGGGGAGGTGACCGTCTCGGGCCGGCTGGGCTACTGCCCGCAGCAGGGCGGCACCGCCGACTTCCTGCTGCCCGACGAGCATTTCGTGCTGGTGGGTGCCGGTCAGGGCGTGCCACGGGGGCCCGCCCGGCAGGCCGGCCGGGCGGCGGCCCGGCAGCTCGGCTGGGACGCCGAGAACGCCGTGCTCGCCCGCCACCTCTCCGGGGGTACGCGGCAGAAGCTGAACCTCACCATGTCCACCCTGGCGCAGCCGGACGTGCTGTTGCTCGACGAGCCGTACCAGGGCTTCGACCAGGGTAGTTACGTCAACCTCTGGGACCAGCTGACCCGGCTACGTGACGAGGGGCGGGCCATCGTCGTGGTGACCCACCTGCTCAACCAGCTCGACCGGGTCGACCTGGTGCTCGACCTGACCCCCGCTCACCAGGGAGGCCGATCGTGAACCGGCTGGTCACCGTGGCCGAGATGACGCTGCGGGAGCTGGCGCGCCGCCGGGGCGTACTCCTGCTCCTGCTGTTGATGCCGTTGACCTTCTGGCTGATCCGACGCGACTCCTACGTCGGGCAGTCGGTGCGCGCGCTGCTGCTCGGCATCAGCTGGGCGGTCAGCACCGCGGCCCTCTTCGCCACCAGCGCGGCCCGCGAGTTGGAGCCCCGGCTCCGGCTCACCGGCTACCGGCCGCACCACCTCTACCTCGGTCGGATGCTCGGCCTGTGGGGGCTCGGATTGGCGATCTCGGTGCCGTTCTTCCTGCTCACCGTCGTCGACGCGAACAACCTGCGGTACGGCGGGATCGCCGTGGCGATGCTCTGCTGCGTGGCCGTGGCCGCGCCGTTCGGCATGTTGATCGGCGCCCTGCTGCCCCGCGAGTTGGAGGGCACGCTGCTGCTGCTCACCGTGGTGGCGATGCAGATGCTGCTCGACCCGGCCGACGCGGGGGCGAAGCTGACGCCGTTCTGGTCCAGCCGGGAGATCGCCACCTGGGCGGTGGACCACACCGACGACGGTTACCTGACCCGAGGTTTTCTGCACGGGCTGGTGGTCACGGTGCTGCTGATCGTGACGGTGGCCGGCGTCTTCGCCGTCCGGCTGCGTCGGCGGCGACACCTGCACCACGTGCCGATCGCCTGATCCTGCCGGCCCACGTCGGGGCACAGGTTCGTTGACACAGGACCTAGCATCACGGGGTGCGCCTCAGATCCTCAATCGCCGCGGTCGCGTTCGGCGTCGCCATCGCCAACCTGGCCGCGTGCAGCCCGTCCGTGCCGAGCGCCGACCCGCGCGGCGCGCAGGCCCCGGCGAGCGGCACGTCCGCGACGCCGAGCGCGGGGCAGGCACCGGGCGCACAGGCCACCCCGGCGGCCCAGACCGGCTTGGGCAGCAGCCCGACCAGCAGTCCCAGCCCCAAGCCGACCGGCGCGTCCCGGGGCGGACGCGGCACCGGCAACCCGACCGGACGGGTGACCGTACCGGCGGCCGGGCAGGCGGTCGACACGTCGAAGCCGACCCGTACCGTCGGCAACGGCACCGCCGACAGCTGCACCTCCGCCGCCGTCATCCGGGCGGTCGCGGCCGGCGGGATCATCACCTTCGACTGCGGCCCCGACCCGGTGACCATCCGGATGACCGCCACCGCAAAGGTACGCAACGCCAACGGCCCGCAGGTGGTGCTCGACGGTGGCGGCAAGGTCACCCTCAGCGGGCAGGGTAAACGGCGCATCCTCTACATGAACACCTGCGACGCGTTGCAGGGTTGGACCACCTCGCACTGCGACGACCAGGATCACCCGCAGCTGACCGTGCAGAACCTCACCTTCGCCGACGGCGACTCCACCGGCCAGCGCACCGACGGCGGCGGCGGTGGGGCGATCTTCGTCCGGGGTGGCCGCTTCAAGGTGGTCAACTCGCGCTTCGTCGACAACCGCTGCGACCGTTCCGGCCCGGACCTGGGCGGTGCCGCGATCCGGGTCCTCGACCAGCACGACGACCAGCCGGTGTACGTGGTCAACAGCACGTTCACCGGCGGATCCTGCGCCAACGGCGGCGCGTTGAGCAGCATCGGCGTGTCCTGGGTGGTCCTCAACAGTGTGCTGCGGGACAACGAGGCGGTAGGTGAGGGCGCCAACCCGGCCCGCTCCGGCACGCCTGGCGGCGGCAGCGGCGGGGCGATCTACTGCGACGGCAACAAGTTCTCCGTACGCCTCGCCGGCACGGTCGTCGAGGACAACGACGCCCGGGAGGGCGGTGGGGCCGTCTTCTTCGTCAGCAACGACCGCACCGGCACCCTGCGCATCGAGAACTCGACCCTGCGCCGCAACCCCAGCCACGGCTTCCAGACCCACCCCGGCATCTTCTACCAGGGCTCCGGCAAGCCCACCTTCACCGCCTCCACCATCCGCTGACCCGTCGATCATTCTCGGTTGATCAAGAAGTTTGCGTCACCGTCGAGGTGGTTTTTCGACTCAAGGCTCTTGGTCAACAGCGGCGGCGGGTCAGTAGGGGTTGCCGTGGCCGGCGGGGAGGGTGGGCGAGATGGACAGGGGTGGGCTGGCGGTTCCGGCGTGCTCGGCCAGGCCGGTGAAGAGTTCACGCAGCGCGGTGACCGAGTCGACGCTCGGGTGCCAGCCAAGCTCGGTCTCGGCCCGCTCGCTGGACATCAGCGGCACGTTGAGGGCCAACTCGACCCAGCCGGCATCGACCGGTTGCAGCCGCGCCCGCCAGGTGAGCGCCGCAGCGGCCCGCAGCACCGGGGCGGCCACCGGCACCGTCCACCCGTGAAAGTGCCGGGCCACCAGCTCGGGAGTCAGCACCGGGTCCGCGGCGACGTTGAAGGCACCGCGGGCGTCGCCCATGACCGCGCGGGCGTACGCGTCAGCCACGTCGTCGGCGTGTACCACCTGCATTCGCAGCCGCCGGTTGGTCGGCACAAGTGGCAGCCGGCCGAACCGCAGCAGCCGCACCGGTGCCAGCGGGCCGAGGAAGTACCGGCTGATCTCGGTGCCGGCGTCCCGCTGAAAAATCAACCCAGGACGCAGCCGGACCAGCCGTAGCGCCGGATGGCTCCGCTCGATCCCGTCGAGCATCTCCTCCACCGTCGCCTTGTCCCGGCTGTACGACGACCCGGGCACCCCGGTGGCCGGCCAGCGCTCGCTGACCGGCATGTCCTTCGGACCGGGTGCGTAGGTGCCGACCGACGAGGCGTACACCAGGGCCGGCACCCGGGCGCGCAGCACCGCGTCGACCACCGCCCGGCTGCCCCCGACATTGGTACGACGCAACACGTGCTGGTCGTGACTGGGCTGGATCTGCCAGGCCAGGTGCACCACCGCATCGGCACCGGCGAAGACACCGGCCAGCTCATCCGCCGCACCGGCCAGGCCGATGTCGCAGGAGTGCCACCGCACCGCGTCGTACGGCTCGCCCGCCCCCGCCGGCGGCAGCCGCCGCGCCACCCCGACGATCTCCACACCGGGCTCGCGCCGCAACCGGCGCAGCACCGCCGAACCGACGTTCCCGCTCGCTCCCACGACCACGATCCGCATGCCCGGTCCGTACCCGGTCAGCCGCTTTCCAAGCGCAGCAGTCAGCCCGCCGTCGCCCGCCGATCCCGGGGTGCCGCTGACACCGGTCGCTCAGCGGGCGAGCAGCGCGCCGATCAGGCAGGCGAAGGCGGCGATCGAGCTGACCGTCCGGACCAGGTTCCACCGCACCCACGGCCCCTCGAACCACTGCCGTACCCCCGCCAGATCGTCGATCCCGTCGACCGGCCCGGCGGCTTCCAACCGGTTGTTGAGCGGCACGTTCCACCGGCCCGTGACACCGAGGGTGACCAGATGGCTGACCAGCGCGACGACGAGCCAGCCGAGCACCGCACCGCCGGTGCCGAGATACCCGACAACGGCCACCGCCACGAGCAGCGGCCCACCGAGGAACGCCGACAGGAACCAGCCGTTGATGATCTTCCGATTGATCGACTGCATGGTGCCGACCAGGGTCCGACCGTCGGTCGCGGCCAGACCCGGCATCACCGAGCAGGCGTACGCGAAGAACAGCCCCGCCACCAGCCCGGTGGTCAGCGTGGCCCCGGCCAGGACGGCGAGGCGGATCGGCTCCGACATCTGCGGCACCTCCAGGACGCGGGGCGGCCCGGCAGGACGCGAGGCAGCCTGGCCAACGACGAGTCCGGACGTCGACCCAGCCGATCCTGCCAGCCGACGTCCACCCCGATCTCACGGGAGCCGCCACCAGGCATCGACGGCGGGCCGGAAGCCGCGAGCCCGCTCCCGTCGGTGTCCGGTAACCTGAGCGGCGCGGGCCGCTAGCTCAATGGCAGAGCTGTGGACTTTTAATCCATAGGTTCAGGGTTCGAGTCCCTGGCGGCCCACCACACACCGCCGATGAGCTGCGGTAACGCCTAGTGAAGATCATCGGGCACAGCGAGGGCACAACTCAGCTCCGATCTTGGTCGGTGGGAGCTTCCGGTCGCTCGCTGCCTGCCTGTCGCAGGGGCCACCGACCAGGCCGCGTGGCCGATCCTTCTTCGGCAGCCAGTGGACGTAGGTTTCGAGCGCGAAGAGACCGGCGTTGAGGTCAATTCGCCAGGTCAGATGGTCCTCCCAGCTTCGTCCGGCGAACTGGACCTTCATGTCGCCGAGGCCCCGCCGGGACTGGCCTCGGGATCGATCAGGTCGTGCACCTCTCCACCCCCGTTGCGCAGCTTTTCGACTGCTTCGTTCAAACGGCGGGCGTTGGCCGGGCTAGCCATCAGGTAGGCCGTCTCCCTCAGCGACTCGTACTCGCGCAGCGAGATGATGATCACGGCAGACTCACGGCCGGAGCGGGTAACTACAACTTCCTCAGCGTCGACGACGTAGTCGAGCATCTTGGCCAGGTTCTGCCCGACTTCGGAGTAGGTAACGGTGCGCATCACGCCTCCCGAACATGTCGTACAAGAATTCGTACAACCGAGCCGTCGGCGCAGCGCGCAGATTCTTCACCTGGCGCGGCGCGGACGCCGCGTGCACACCTGAATACTTAGCCGTTGCGCTAAGTATCGTCCTACAGGATACTTAGCCACATGGCTCAGTATTCGGCGCAGCTCGACGGCGTGTTTGGGGCCCTCGCCGACCCGACGAGACGCGGGGTCCTCCGCCGCCTCGGCCGTGGTCCGACGACCGTCGGTGAACTCGCCAGCGAGTTCCCGATGACCCTTCCGTCGTTCATGAAGCACGTACGGGTCCTCGAGTCCAGCGGGCTGATCCAGACGGCCAAGGCCGGGCGGGTACGCACCTGTGTGCTCAACCGGGAGCGCCTCGCCGTCATCGACCACTGGCTCGCCGAGCAGCGCCAAATCTGGGAAGAGCGCACCGACCGCCTCGAACGCTTCGTCACCGACCTTGAGGAGCACCAAGAGTGAAACCCGACCTGGACCTGTCCGTGGAGCGGGTCATCCGCGCACCCCGCGTCACCGTCTGGAGGGCGTGGACCGACCAGTCCCGGCTGGCGAAGTGGTGGGTTCCGGCCCCTGCTCACTGCCGCGTCGACCGCTTGGACGTCCGGCCCGGCGGCGGGTTCGTGACCCGGCTGAGCGACGACGGCGGTGAGTTCGTCCCGCACATGGACGCGACCTTCCTGGTCGTCGACGAATACGAGCGGATCGTGTTCACGAACGCCGTCGACAGCGCCTGGCGGCCCGCGAGTCCTGTCCCGGTCGCCATGACCGCCGAGGTCACTTTCAACGATCACCCGGACGGCACGGACTACCGGGTCGTCGTCCGCCATGGTGATCCCGCCGCTCGCGCCCGTCATCAGGAACTCGGCTTCGCCGACGGCTGGGGCTCGGTGACCGCCCAGCTCGCCGGATTCGCCGAAAGTGAGGAGACACGATGAAGATCGCCCTGACCGAGTTCGTGACCCTCGACGGGGTCAGCCAGGGGCCCGGCTCGCCGACCGAGGATCCGAGTGGCGACTTCACCCAGGGCGGTTGGCTCGTGCCCTACCTGGACCCGCTCTTCGTCAAGCGCACCTCCGAATGGCTTGATCTTGCCGACGGTCTGCTGCTGGGGCGACGGACGTACCAGGCGTTCGCCCGCGACTGGCCGCAGATCACCGACCCGAACGACCCGTTCACGGAACGGATGAACTCGCTACCGAAGTACGTCGTCACCAACACCCTCACCGAGGGCAGTTGGCGTCCCGTGACGCTGCTCCACGGCGACCCGATCCAGACCGTCGGGCAGCTCAGGACGCAGCCGGGACGGGAGCTTCAGATTCACGGGAGTGCGCGGCTCGGCAAGGCCCTGTTGGCGGCCGGTCTGGTCGACACGCTCCGGCTCGTCGTCGCTCCCACCGTGGCAGGTTCCGGACGGCGTCTACTGGACCACCCGAGCGCACCCGTCGGCCTGCGACTCGTTCACCACGAGGCGACGCCGAACGGTCTGCTGCTTGTCGAGTACGCGCAGGTCGGCGTCGCGCCGGTGGCCGAGTACGGCGGCGTCACGGCGTTCGTCTAGATTCCGGCCCTCAGCCGGGCCGCAGAAGCAGCAGCGCGACGGTGGCCAGGTAGATGATCGGGATGGCGGCCCCTTCGAAGCCGATGCCCCGGCGTTCCCTGATCAGCAGCCCGGCGGTCAGCGTGGCCGTCATCAGGGTGGTCATGCCGGTGAACAGCAGCCCCGACAGGTTCGCCTCCGAGTAGATCGACCCGGGCCGGTAGGCGGCGTCGGCGAGGAAGATCATCAGGGAGTCGAACGCGTTGCCGCCGAGGATGTTGCCGATGCCGAGGGTCAGCGCCCCGATGCGGATCGCCGCGATGAGCGTGATCAACTCCGGCAGCGAGGTGATCGCCGTGGTGATGGTGAAACCCACGAATCCGCTGGGCAGGCCGGAGGCGGCGACCACGCCGAGGCCACCCTGACCGATCAGGTAGCCGGTGGCGGCCACGACAGCCGCCAGCGCGGCCAGTCGGAGCCACAGCCGACGCAGGCTCATCCCGGATGTCTGGGCAGCCGGCTCGTCCTGACGGGTCTCCGTGGTACGCCGGGCGAACCACATCGGTTCCCGGCGGAGCCGGCGCAGCAGCACCAGACCGTACAGGTAGATGACGGGGATCAGCAGGCTCGCCGGGTGCACCCAGAGCACGGTGAGTTCAGGCGTGGCGTACGCCACCACGGGCAGGCAGAGCAGCGCCACCAGCACGACCGCCTGTAAGACGTTCTCCAGGGACGCCGCCGCGTGCTCGATGTTCGAACGGCGGTAGAGCAGGTCGGCGATGGCCAGCCACACCGTCTGCACCGCGATGCCACCGATCGGGTTGGCGAGGGCGAACTCGGCGTCCTGCCGAACCGACCCGATGATCGTGGTGGCGATGCCGGGCAACGAGGTCACCGCGCCGAGCAGAAGGGCGCCGGCCACCGCCTCGCCCATCCCGGTCCGGTCGGCCAGTTCGTCGGCCGTCCGGACCAACGCCCGGCCGGCGGACAGGATCGCCGCGAGGGCGGCGACCAGCGCGACCACGCTGGGCAGGAGCGGCCAGGTACCGGTGATCACGAGAGGTCGCCTGAAGGTTGTTCGAGAGCCATGCCTCTCCCCGTACCCAGCTGGCGGGATTTTGCGCAGCGGCGGGCCAGGTGACGAGGTGCGGAGGTCTGCCAGACTCGCTCGGCGTGAGACATCAGCAGATTCTGGACAAGCTCGCCGCGCCGGCCCTCGTCCGCGCGCTGAACGAGGATCTGGCCCGGTGGGTGGGCTGGCAGCTGGTGGCCGTACCGGACGATCACCGCGAGCTGGCGCGACGGGTCGTTCCACCGATCCTCACCCGCTGGCGGTGCCTGCTCGACGCCGACGACACCGCTGCGGCGACCCGGCACCGTGGCTGGGTGGCGATGGCGGTTCTGCTGCACCGGTACGGCCTCGCCGATGAGGCTGTCACGGCCCACGCGTCGGCTGCCATCGACTCACTCAATCGCGACGTCGTGCTCTCCGACGCCTTCGCCCGGCAGTCTCCGGCCATCAAGGACTTCCTCGCCACGCCGCCGACTCCGCTGACGCGCCGGCCGCGCCGGCCCGGGACGCTGACGCTCCTGCGCCCCGGAGACGTGGTGTCCATTCAGGTGGGGTCGAGCTTCCACGCTGCATTCGTACGCGAGGTCGCGGGCGGCAACGAGTACCCGGTCATCGAGTTCTACGCCGGCCGTTTCGACAGGCCACCGACGTTTGACGAGTTGTCCGGCCGGGCCGCCGCCCGCGACCGCGGCCAGGCCCGGTTCGGGGTGGTCGGGCTCACCTACCTGCCCGACCCCGCCAACCAGGTCCTGGCCCTTGCCTCCGGGCAGCAGCAGCCACCGGTGGGCACCGATCCCGGGCCGGGCGAGGGCCGCTACACGATGACCGACATCATCCGGCTGCAACACGCCATCACCCGCCTGTTCCAGTGAGCACGGGTCGTCGGTCGTACCGCAGGACGAGCCGGCCGCAGACGGCGCCGAGGATCAACTCGACCACCATGGCGGCCACGAGTCCGGCAGCCGGTGGCCCGTCGAGCGCCATGCCGAGCAGCCGGGACAGGCCGTAGGCCAGGTAGACCACGGCGCCGACCAGGGCGGCGGGGTAGGTCAGCCGTCGGACGTGCCCGCCGAGCATGACGAGTACGCCGGTGGCCAGCAGCGCCCCTCCGGCACCGCGGGTCTCACTGAGCAGGCTGCTGTTGCCCGCGTACTCGATGCCGTTTCCGGCGTGGAACGTCGCCGGAACGGTCAGCAACGCTCCACCGATGACGATCGCGACCAGTCCGGCGACGGTCAGGCCGATCCTTCCGGGTGGAGGGGCGGGTGGTGCTCCGGTAGGTGTGTTCCGGCCGCTCACCGCTGCCACGTCCCGGCAGCGACGGCCCGTCGGCAGACCTCGGCGAAGTCAACCGGCTGCCGGTCGAGTGCCTGGTGGACGCCGTCGCCGAGGCTGGCGTTGCGCCCGTCGAAGACCTCCATACAGAGGTCGGTGAGGAGCCGGGCGTGCTCCGGCCCGACCTGCCCGACCAGGCCGTCGTGGAACTGCTCGGCGGTGACCGGCAGGTAGCGCACCTCCCTACCGGTGGCCTCGGCGATCTCCGCTGCCGCCTGGTCGAAGGTCAGCAGGCGGGGGCCGGTGACCTCGTACGCCCGCCCGTCGTGCCGGTGGTCGGCGAGCGCGGCGACGGCGACGTCCGCGACGTCGTCCACGTCGACGAACGGCTCGGCGACCTGGCCCGCCGGCAGCGCGATCAGGCCGTCGTGGACGGCCTGCGCCAGCTGGCCCTCGGTGAAGTTCTGCGTGAACCAGCTGGCCCGCACGATGGTGTACCCGAGCCCGGAGCCGGCGACGATCGCCTCACAGCGCTGCGCACCCGCCTCCCCACGACCCGACAGCAGCACCAGCCGGCGCACGCCCGTCTTACGGGCGACGTCGACGAACGCCTCGACCACGTCGGACGCCTGCGGGGCGGCCAGATCCGGGAAGTAGCACAGGTACACGGCGTCGATGCCGCGCAGCGCGGCCGACCACGTCTCCGGCCTCGCCCAGTCGAAGGGCTGTTCGCCACGGCGGGAAGCCTGCCGCACCGGATGTCCGAGGCGGATGAGGCGGTCGGCGACGCGTCGGCCGGTCTTGCCGGTCGCGCCCGTGACGAGTACTGACGGTCGGGACATGGGTGGCTCCGTTCCGGAGAGGATTGCTTTTCGCTGCCAACCCAGCCTGATGCGGATTCGGTGGTGGAACAATGATCGTGCTGCCGGATTTCTTTGCCTGTCGTCCAGCCGCTTGGACGACAGGCACATCTGCGAGAGCCTTGAGCGATGTGGACGACACCGGCCTGCGAGGTCGCGGCATCCAGTGACCCACTCGGCGAGACCCTGCATCTCCTCCGGCTCACCGGCACGCTGTACTGCCGCGCCGAGCTGACCGCACCGTGGGGCGTGGCGGTGCCGGCCCTGCCCGGTTGCATGACGTTGCAGGTGGTCACGGCTGGGCGGTGCTGGCTTGAGGCGGACGGCGTCGAACCGCGCCTGGTCGGGCCGGGCAGTCTGACGCTGATCCCGCACGGCATTCCGCACCGCTTCCGCAGTGATCCGCAGGCGTCGACCGAGGCACTCTTCTCGATTCCGGTGCAGCGGCTCAGCGAGCGTTACGAGATCATGCGGTACGGCGGTGGCGGCGAGCTGACCCAGGTCACGTACGCGGTGCTGCGGCTGGACCACGTCGCGGCGCAGCGGATGGTCGCTCAACTGCCGACCGTGCTGCACCTGGACCGGTTCGACGACGAGACGGGGTGGTTGCACAGCACGCTCCGGTTCGTGGCCAGCGAGGCGCAGACGTTGCGTCCGGGCGGCGAGACGATGCTCACCCGGCTGGCGGACGTGCTGGTCATCCAGACGATCCGCGCCTGGTTGGATGCCGCACCCGAGGCGCGCCAGGGATGGCTGGCGGCGCTGCGTGATCCCCAGATCGGGCAGGCCCTCACCGCGCTGCACCGTACGCCCGAGCGGGACTGGCGCGTGACCGATCTGGCCCGGGAGGCGGGCATGTCCCGGTCGGCGTTCGCCGCACGCTTCACCGCGCTGGTCGGCGAACCCGTCATGCGGTACGTGGCCGCGTGGCGACTGCAACTCGCCCACGACCATCTCGGTCGTAGTGACGAACCACTGCCGGTGGTGGCGCGGCGGTTCGGCTACCAGTCGGAGGCTGCGTTCTGTCGTGCCTTCAAGCGGGCGTACGGGGTGCCGCCGGGCCGGCTGCGCCGCGAGCCTGTTCCAGACCGTCGAAGAGCAGATCGAGGGTGAACTCGAACTCGGTCTGACTGTCACACCAGCCCAGGGTGGGGTCGGTGGCGTCGTGCAGCTCGGCGGCCACCATCGCGGCCAGGTGGGGCAGCTGTGCGGACAGCGCGGCCAGCTCCGCCTCCGCCGCGTCGGCGTCGACCTCCGCACCGGCGGCGGGTTGGAAGACCTCCTGAGCGAAGCCGAGAGCCAGGCTGCCGAACGCGTGCAGCGCCCGGTGGGCAATCCGGTACGAGAAGCCGCCGTCGATCAGGATGGCGAGGATGCCTTCGTAGTAGCCGTACACCCCGCCGGGAATGGTCGAGCGGGAAGTGAGCAGGGCGGGCGCCCACGGGTGCCGCAGCATGACCGCGCGTGCGGCAAGGAAACGTGACCGTAGCCGGGTACGCCAGTTTCCGCCGGCCGCCTCCGTCTCGGCCTGGTCGGCGGCCGTGACGATCTCGGCGACCACGGCATCGACGAGGCCGTCGAGCAGCCCCTCCTTCCCGGGCAGGTGGTGGTAGAGCGACATCGCCTCGACGCCGAGGTCGGCGGCGAGCCGGCGCATCGTCAGCGCCGCTATCCCCTCCGCGTCAACCAGCGCGATCGCGGCGACCAGCGCCCGGTCACGGCTCAGCGGCTCCCGGCGTCTTCTCGCTCCCATGCGGCTCCCATCTTCCCTTGACCTTACAACGTATGGTTGCCTTACGACGTAAGGCTGATCTCGCCACCAGAGCTGCCGCAACCAAAGGAGCCACCATGCATCCGCTGATCCGCACCGCCCGGACGACCGGGCTTTTCTACCTTGGGCTCGGCATCGCCGGCGCACTGGGCTTCCTCACCATCCGACCCATGATCTTCGAGTCCGGTGACGCCGACGCGACCCTCGCCAACCTGGTCGCCAACGAGTCACTGGCGCGCCTCGGAGTGGCGTTCGAACTGCTCGTCGTCCTCACCCAGACGCTGGCCGCCGTCTGGTTCTACCGGCTGTTCCATACCGTCAACCGCACCGCCGCCGGCAGCATCGCCGCCTTCGGCATAGTCAACGCCGTTGCCATCCTCGGCAGCGCCGCCATGCTCGGGACCGCGGTCGCGGTGGCCACCGGCGAGGCCGGTGGGGCCGCCGACACGGTCCAGCTGCTGTACCTCGTCAGCGAGAACCTGTGGGCGGTGGGCGGACTCTTCTTCGGCCTCTGGCTGATGCCGATGGGCTGGTGCGTGCTGCGTTCGGGTTGGCTGCCCCGGGCCCTCGGCTGGATCCTCGTCGCCGGTGGTGTGGGCTACGTGCTGATGACGTTCGTCGGGTACCTCGCCCCCGGCGCCGGGATCGTCGGCGACCTGCTGGTGGTCCCCGCCACCGTCGGCGAACTCTGGATTCTCGGCTACCTGGTCGTCTTCGGCGTCCGGAAGCGGGCACTCACCGAGACGCCGCGAACGACGCCGCTCGCCGCCTCGCCAGCCTGACCGTCTCGGCCGGCCCGGTTCGGGGTCGTGCTCCCACCCGGGTACGCCCCAACCGGGGCCGGCCGTCCCGCCGTGTCGTTGATCCGGTTGTGCCCGCCACCCACCGGTGACCACGGTGGGGGCGCCGAGAAGTCCGGAGGACGCCGATGACCAGCGAACGCGAGACCGTCGAGGTCGACCCCGCCCTGTTCCAAGCCGTCTACGACTCGCCTGCCGCACTGCCCGGCCGGCACCGCTGGACCACTCCGGAGGCCGACGTACGGCGGATTGAGAAGCTGCTCAACATGCCGCCCCGGACCATCGGCGCGCCCCTGTGGGTCAGCGGCGACCAGCCGGACTGCCCGAAGTGCGGTCGTCGGATCACCTGGTACGACATCGTCGCCTCGGCCCTGAAGGGCGTGCACGACCCGATGATGATCGCGACGGTGATCCTCGGTGACCGCCGCTACGTCAACACCGGCCTGCCCGCCGCCATACCCGGCGTACGCTGCGCCGACTGCCGGTCACCGATCGAGGGACTGCGCAGCTTCAAGTGCCACAACTGGGCGTACGCCTTCGAGGATCTGGCGGCCGTGCGGCAGCGGATGTCCGGCGGCCCGGTCCACGGTGACCTGGGTGAGCCGGTCCACTGACAACCCATGCGGTCAGCGGCGGGCCGGGCGACGGCCGGGTGGCGAGGGTGGTTCGGGGCCGAGATCGGGTAGCGGGGGCATGGGTCGGGTGGTCGGATGGTCGGCGGCCACCCGCAGCCGCTCGCCGTGATGCCACAGCTCGATCGCCACGTCAGCGTCGGCGTCCGGCAGTTCGTAGCGGGCCTCGTCGGCGGTCAGCGTGACGTGCAGCCGGTGGCCGTGCCAGAGCAGGCTGAACGCGAGGCGGTCGATCCGGTCGGGCAGCCGCGGGTCGAACGACAACAGTTCCCGGTCGTCGCGCAGGCCACCGAAGCCCTGCACCAGCGCCAGCCAGGCCCCGCCCAGCGAGGCCAGGTGCAGCCCGTCGCCCGTCTTGTCGCCGAGATCCTCCAGGTCCTGGAGCACCGACTCGGCGAACAGGTCGTACGCCAAATCGAGGTGGCCCAGCTCGGCGGCGAGCACCCCCTGCGGCGCGGCGGACAGCGACGAGTCCCGCACCGTCCGCGCCTCGTAGTAGGCGAAGTTGGCGGCCTTCTCCTCGGCGGTGAACTCGCCCGGGCAGCGCAGCATCGCCAGCACCAGATCGGCCTGCTTGACCACCTGGTGCCGGTACAGCTCCAGGTAGGGAAAGTGCAGCAGCAGCGGATAGTCGTCGTCGCCGGTGTCGGCGAAGTTCCACTCCGGCCGGTCGGTGAACCCGGCCGCCTGCTGGTGCACTCCGCGCTTGGGGTCGTACGGCAAGGTCATCGCCTCGGCGGCGGCCCGCCAACCCGCCACCTCGGCCGGGTCCACGCCCAGCCGGCCGGCCGCCTCCGGGTGCCGCTCGACGGCGTCGGCCGCGCCGCGCAGGTTCCGCCGCGCCATCAGGTTGGTGAACAGGTTGTCGTCGACAAGGGCGGCGTACTCGTCCGGGCCGGTGACACCGACGATGTGGAAGCTGCCGTCGTCGGTGAAGTGCCCGAAACCGTGCCACAACCTAGCCGTGGCGACCAGCAGGTCCAGCCCGGGGCCGGTCAGGAAATCCTCGTCGCCGGTGGCACCGACGTAGCGCAGGACCGCGTCGGCGATGTCGGCGTTCACGTGCAGCGCGGCGGTGCCGGCCGGCCAGTAGCCGGAACACTCCCGGCCGCTGATGGTCCGCCAGGGGAAGGTGGCGCCGGTGAGCCGCAGTTTCGCCGCCCGGTCGTACGCCTGCGGCAGGTGCGCGTGCCGCCAGCGCAACGCCGACCGGGCCACGGCCGGCGCGATGTAGGTAAGCACCGGCAGCACGTAACCCTCGGTGTCCCAGAGCACGTGCCCGTCGTAACCGTTGCCGGTCAGCCCCTTGGCGGGGATGGTCCGGTCGCCGTCCGAGCGGCCCGCCTGGATCAGGTGGAACATGGCGAACCGGATCGCCAGCTGCAACTCGTCGTCGCCGTCGAGCAGCACGTCGGCGGTACGCCAGGCGTCGTCCAGGGCAGTCCGCTGCTCGGCGAGCAGGTCGTCGAAGCCGACCGTACGCGCCGCGTCCGCCTCGGCCGTCACCTGCGCCCCCAGTTCGTCGACGGACGAGTCCGCAACGGGCGCCCACTCGTACGCCGCGAACTTGGTCAGCCGCACCCGCTCGCCGGCTCGCAGCGGCCCGGCGAGAGTCACCCGGATCCGATCCGGGGTGGCGTCGGCATCGGTGGTCACGTGTGCCGGCGCCGCCGATCGATGGGCGACCGCGACGGCGACCCGCTGCTCGCTGCGCTCGGTACGGTGCACCAACAGCGCGTCGGCACCGTCGACGCGGTGCAGTTCGGCGGTCAGCGGATCCTGGATCAGCGAGGCGGCCCGGGGGTCGTCGGCCCGCTCGGGGACATGCTCATTGGCCAGCAGGTCCGCGCAGATCCGCAGGTCGACCGGTCCGTCCAGGGGTTCCACCGTCCAGTCGACAGCGGCGACCCGGCGGCGGGACAGCGACACCAGCCGGGTGCTGCGTACCCGCACCCCGTAGCCGGCCGGCGAGATCCATTCGGTGAGCCGTTCGATCACCCCGGCCCGCAGGTCGAGCACCTGCTCGTGGGCGAGCACCGTGCCGGTGCGCAGGTCCAGCGGCTCGTCACCGACCCAGAGCCGCACCAACGTGGCGTTCGGCGGGCTGATCACGGTGTCGCTGAGCTGCGGGAAGGCGTAGCCGTTCTCGGGGTAGTTCAGCTCACGTCGTTCGTGCAGCCCGTTGAGGTAGCTGCCCGGCATGTCGACCGGCAAGCCCTCGTCGAGGGTGCCGCGCCAGCCCAGCCATCCGTTGCTCAACGCGAAGACCGACTCGGTCTCGCCGAGCCGGTCCAGGTCGTCCCAGGTCCGCCGGATCCGCCACCGCTCGTCGGGCTGCGGCTCGTCCGTTCGCTGGTCAGGGGTGGGGTGCACAGTACCTCCAGGACTCTCCGCCGGTCCCTGCGAGCTGACAATTCCCCACCGCCCGGTTCACCACACCAGCAGCGTCGTTCACCACACCAGCAGCAACGCGCCGAGCGTGCCGAGCACCAGGTACGGCCCGAACGGCAGGTGGCTCGACCAACGGGCCCGACGGCTCACCAGCAGGCCCAGGGCGACGAGTCCGGACAGGGTCAGCGCGAGCAGCAGCCCGAGCACCGGCACACTCCAGCCGTACCAGCCGAGGAGGGCACCCGCGCTCAGCGCGAGCTTGGCGTCGCCGATGCCGAAGCCTCGCGTACCGAGCAACAGGGTGGTGGTGGCGAAGAAGAGGGCCAGCCCGAGCCCGGCGGCGACGGCACGCAGCCATGGTGTCGCACCGGCCCCGGTCAGCGCGGCCAGCCCGAGCAGCAGCCAGGTGCCGACGGCGGCCGGCCAGGTCAGTCGGTTCGGCAGCCGGTGCACCGCGACGTCGATGAAGATCAACGGCACCGCGAAGGCCAACCACCAGCCGGCGGCGGCCACCTCGACGGCGGGTGGGCGGGTCAGCAGCAGCGCGGCCAGGGCGGCCAGCGCGGCCAGTTCGACGGTGGCCGGCGGGGCACCGACCCGGGCGCCGCAGCCGCCGCAGCGGGCGGTCGGGCCGAGCGCCGGCCAGGGGCGGTGCGGGCCGATCGGCGCGCCACAGGCGTCGCAGCCGGTCCGGCAGACGGTTCCCGGGGGTACGGCGTGCCGGGCGACGGCGTACCGGAGCAGTGGGGTGATCGTCAGCAGAGCCGAGGCGCGCGGCCACGACCGGGTGATGTGCCCGGGTGATGGATCATCCGGCGCGGCCGCCCGGGGCACCGGCGGAGCAGGTTGCCGGGTCATCTCGACCACCCCTTCACGGAGGGTAGTGTGCCCGGTCGGTTCGGGTGGCGGTCCGAATGTCCGACGCCGTCCGCCGCGCCGCCGCGCCGCCGTCGGCTCAGATGCCCGGAACGGGCAGATGGAATTCCCATAGATCGCAACTGGCGGCCAGTTGGCCCCTTTTTTGCCGGGGACGGATCGGACCGATTGCCATTTCCCGCCCTATTGCGACCAGCCGGTGGGCCGCCCACCCGGCGGTGGGATCGTCCGCTTCGCCACCCGCACCCGCCCGAGCCGCACCCCGGGTCGATCAACGCCGGCAATCTACCGGTAACCATGCGGCGCCACCACCATTCATAACTCAGAGTGTTCGAATGAATTGCCTCTGTTGCATCGGCCAGCGTCAGCCTATGCTCGCCCCTTGGATGTGACGCAACCCACGTCCGTTACCGACGAGCAGCCAGGCCAATGCGTTAGCAGGAGATCCACAAGAGCAAATGCGGCTGGGCACGAAACAGGGCCGGAAAGATCCGTCCGATCGCGCCGCCGCACGCCCGGCGACGCTGATTCGACGTCCGCCGGTCGGCACCGAGGAGGGCACGAGGTGCGAGCACGGCAGCTGAGCCGCTGGACGGCCGGCCTGGTCGCGGTGGCCACGGTCGGCACGAGCACCGCCTGCGGCAACACCCAGGAGACGTCCACCACCGCGACACCCGAACGGCACAGACCAGCCGGCGCCGAGCGGGCCGCCGAGGAGACGGCTGCGGAGAAGGCGGCGCTGGCGGCCTACTCCGGCTACCTCTCGGCGTCCCGCACGGCGAGCCGGCGCAGCGACCCACAGGAGCCGGCGCTGACCCGGTTCCTCGCGGACCCGCTGCTGACCAGGGTCCGGTTCAGCCTGCGGCAGGCCCGCCAGAACGGCGCGGTGAGCGCCGGCACGCTTCGCTCCGAAGGGCCCACCGTCATCTCGATGGACCTGGACGCCACACCCCCCACAGTGGAGATCCAGGACTGCGTCGACGCCAGCAACTACCGGCTGATCTACGTCGCCGACGACAAGGTCGTACCGGGCACCCGAGGCTCCCGCCACCTGGCCACCGCCACCGCGACCCGTTATCCCGACGGTCGCTGGCGGATCAGCACCGGCGCGGCCCACCAGGACCAGCCGTGCTGACCGGGCTGACCTACCGCCGCCGCCCGGCCGCCCCGCGTACCGGTGCCGTCCGGCGGACTCTGCTCGGCGGCGCGTTGGCGGTGCTGCTGGCGACCGCTGGCGCGGTTCCGGCGACCGCCGCCGACCCCGGTGCCGAATGCCCGCCGGCCCAACCGAACTGCAACGTCTGGGACGACGACCCGGGTACCCCAGGTGGCGGCGGCAACGGTGGGGACAACGGCAGCGGCGGCGACAACGGCGGTGGGGGCGGTGGCGGCGTCTGCCAGTGGGAGGGCCGCACCATCCCCTGCTACGACGACGTGCTCGGCTGGTTCAACAGCGGCGACGGCTGCTACTACAAGCTGGCCGAGCCGCAGCCGGAGGCGCCCGAGGGCCAGCAGTGGTACGTGCGTACCTGCTACGGCGGGGCGGTCGGTGACCAGCGGACAGTGCTGCTGGACGCGCCGCCGCAGGGCTTCGGCGCTCCGCCGGACCCGGAGGAACTGGCCCGTCGGGCGTTCGCCTCGATCACCCTGCGCGCGCCCCGCGCGTCGGTCGCGCCCCGCAAGTCCATCGGCCCCGGGCTGGTCGGTCTGCCGGTCTGGATGTGGGCCGAATGGGGTCGCGAGCAATTCGGCCCACAGAGCGCCACCGCCGAGGACCGAGGCCTCGAGGTGACGATTCGGGCCAAGGTGAACCGGGTTGTCTGGGACATGGGCAACGGCGACACCGTCACCTGCGCCGACGCCGGTACTGAGTACGAACGCCGGGGCCCGCACGCCGGACGACGCTCCCCCGACTGCGGCTACCACGACGGCTACGCCGAGGCCGGGACGTACACCGTCCGGGCGACCACGCACTGGTCGGTGACGTGGACCAGCAACGGCGGCGACAGCGGGAGCATCGGCGGTGTCACCCGCACCACGGGCCCGATCGTCATCCAGATCAACGAGCTTCAGGTGGTGACCCGGTGAGCGTGAGGAGTGAGCCGGTCCTGCGAGCCCCGCAGTCGCGAACGAAAGGTGAGGTCCGTGAGCGCGAGGAGTGAGCCGGTCCTGCGAGCCCCGCAGTCGCGAACGAAAGGTGTGACCCGATGAGCGTGGCGACCCGCAACGGAAACACTCCGGTGGATGCGCCGGTCGCCCCTCCCCGGGTGGTCCGCCAACGCCGGGTCCGGCCCGGGCTGCTCGGCCTCGCCGTCCTGCTGATCGCCCTCGGCGGCCTCGGTTCGGCGTTCGCGGTGACCTCGGTCCGGGCGACCGGCAGCTACCTGGCGGTGGCCCGGGCGGTCGAGGTGGGCAGCGTGCTCCGCGCCGACGACCTGATCTCGGTGCAGGTGGCCGGCGGGCAGGGACTCGAACCGGTGCCCGCCTCCCGGCTCGCCGACGTGATCGGGATGCGCGCCGCCGTCTCGCTGGCCCCGGGTTCCCTGCTGACGATGGCCCAGCTCACCGACGAACCACTGCTCGGCCCCGGGCAGCAGCAGCTCGCTCTCGGGCTGCGCGCGGCCCAGGTGCCGGCGCCGAAGCTGCGCCCCGGTGACCAGATACTGCTGGTCAGCACGCCGAGCAACGACAGCGGCGGAGGTTCGTCGTCCGGTGCCACCCGGTTCACCGCGACCGTCACCGACGCCGTCTCCACCGACGGACGGGACGAGGTTGTCGTCTACCTGGCGCTCGCTGTCCGGGACGTACCGGCCGTGGTGGCACTGGCTGCCCAGGATCGGATCGCGGTCGTACTGACCAAGGCGGCCTGAGCATGGCGATCATCGCGCTGGTCTCGGCCAAGGGTTCGCCGGGGGTCACCACCACCGCGCTGGCCTGTGCGTTGAGCTGGCACCGGCGGCTGATCCTCGCCGAATGCGACCCGGCCGGCGGCTCCGTCCTCGCCGGCTATCTCGGTGGGGCGCTCGACGGGCCGCGCGGCATCGGTGAGCTGGCCGTCGGCGAGCTGCGCGACGGCAGTCTGGAGAGCGCATTCTGGTCGCAGCTGGTCGACCTGGACGCGCCGCGCCGGGAACGGCTGCTGCTGCCGGGCGTGGTCGACCCGGCCCAGGCCGGCAGCGTCACGCCGCTCTGGCAGCGGTTCGCGGACTTCTTCACCGGGTTGGAGCGCGGCGACCCACCGTACGACGTGCTTGTCGACTGTGGCCGGTTGCACGTCCTCGGTCCGCCCTGGCCGCTGCTGCGCGCCGCCTCGGTGGTGCTGGTGGTAAGTCGGGCGCAGCTGCCCGACCTGTCCGGCACCCGGGCCATGCTCCAGGCCATCGAGCGGGACTTCGCCGAGCATCGGGTGCCGTCGGGCACCCTGCGCCTGCTGTTGATCGGCGGCGGCCACGGCAGAAGCGAGGTCAGCAAGGCCCTTCAGCTGCCGGTGATCGCCCGGCTGCCGCACGATCCGCGTACCGCCGAGGTGTTGAGTCTGGGCGGGACCGTGCGGGCCACCCGACCGCTGTTGCGGGCGGCCCGCGAGCTGGAGGTGCCGATCGGCGCGCTGCTGGAACGGCGGCGGGCCCGGCTGGCGTGGCCCGTCTCCCAGGGAGTGCCGGATGCGATTTGAACCGGTCTCGTCCGACCCGCGCCGGCAACCACCGGGCGCCACCTCCACCGCCCCGCCGCTGCCCCCGGTCAACGGTTGGCACCAACCACCGAACGGGTCGGTGCCAGTCGCGACACCACCAGCGGCGCCGCCGCCCCGGCCACGGGTGGATTTCCAGGTGGTGCGCGAGCTGCGCCGGCAGCTCAGCGAGCGGCTCACCCGCTGGCAGCGTGGCCGCGAGTTCAGTGTCGCCGAGGAGGACACCGAGCGCGCCCGGCTCGCGGTCGAGCTGGTCGCCGAGTACGCCGACGCGGTGCGCCGCGCCGGCACGCCGATGGCCGCGGGCGAGGAGCGGCTGCTGCTCGACCAGGTGACCGCCGAACTGGCCGGCCTCGGTCGACTTCAGACCCTGCTTGTCGACGACACCATCGAGGAGGTGCACATCCTCGGCTGTGACCAGGTGCGGATCACCCGGCACGGTGGTGGGGTCGACTGGGCCGACCCGATCGCGGACAGCGACGACGAGTTGGTGGAGATACTCCAGGCGGCGGCCCGCCGGGCCGGCGCCACGGAACGCTCCCTGTCCACTTCGAAGCCCACCCTGGACCTGCAACTTCCGGACGGCAGCCGACTGGCCGCGGTGTTCCTGGTCAGTCACCGCCCGTACGCGGTGATCCGCAAGCACAACACCCTCGACGTGACCCTGGACGACCTGGCCGGTGGCCGGGGCGACCTGGACGAAATGATCGACCCGCTGCTGCGCGACTTCCTCCGGGCATCGATGCGGGCCGGGTTGAACATCATGGTCGCCGGGCTGGCCGGCGCCGGTAAGACCACCGTGATCCGGGCGATGATGAGCGAGATCCCGCCGGACGAACCGTACGTGCTGCTGGAGGAGAGTCGGGAGCTGCTACCGGCCCGCCGCGGCGATCGCCACCGGGCGGTGATGAGCTTCGAGGCCCGGGAGGGGCACGGCGAACGCGGGCCGGACGGTCGACCGGCCGGGGAGGTGAGCATCGCCGACCTGATCCCGGTCTCGCTGCGGATGGGCGTGCTGCGGATCATCGTCGGTGAGGTGCGGTCCCGGGAGATCGTGCCGATGCTCCAGGCGATGACCACCAGCCGGGGATCGATGTGCACGATCCACGCGCGAACCCCGGCCGGGGTGAGCGAGCGGATCATCGAGTTGGCGCTCGCCCACGGCCGCGAGATGACGGTCGACCAGGCCCGCCGGATGGCCGGCAATGCGCTCGACCTGATCGTCTACGTCACCGTCGACGACGAGACCGGCATCGGCGGGCGCAAGCACCGCTTCGTCTCGCACGTCGAGGAGGTACTGGGCGTCGGTGAGAGCAGCCGGATCACCACCACGCAGGTCTTCGGTCCCGGCCCGGACGGCCGGGCGGTCCCTCGACACCTGCCGGAACGGGTCCGGGACCAGTTGCTGCGGGTGGGCTACGACGCCCGGTTGCTGAGCCGCTGGATCGAAGCCGGCCAGGGTGCCTGGCGTCGGCCCCGGCAGACCCGACTCGGTCGGCGGTGAGCCGGTGCGTACGAACATCGAGCTGATCGCCCTGGTCTCGGGGGCGGCCTGCGTGGCCGGCCTGGTGCTGGCGGTCGTCGCGCTCGTCGGCACCCGCCGGCCGCCCGGCCGGGCACCCGGAGCCGGCCCCGGGCTCGGGCGACTCTGGCGCGGCTCCGGCACCACGGCCCGGGAGCAGCAAGCGCACCAGGCGCTGCTGATCGGCGCGGTGGTCGCCGGTGCGCTGGCGTTCCTGCTGACCGGCCTGCCCGTGGTGGGCCTGCTGGTGGCGGTGGCGGTGCCGGGCACCCCGTGGTTGTTCTCGGTCGGGCGGGCCGAGCAACGGGCCATCGCCCGGATCGAGGCGGTCGGCGAGTGGACCCGCCGGCTCAAGGACGTCTCCGCCACCGGGCAGGGGCTCCAGCAGGCGATCATCGGTACGGTCACCACCGCACCGGAGGAGATCCAGGAGGAGGTACGCCTGCTCGCCGCCCGGCTCCAGGCCGGTTGGCTGGCCCGCTCCGCCCTGCTTGCCTTCGCCGACGAGATCGGCGACCCGGTCTGCGACCAGGTGGTGGCCGCGTTGATCCTGCACCTCACCGACCGGGGTGAGCGCCTCGGCGACGTGCTCGGCTCGATCGCCTCGGCCGCCGCCGCGGAGGTCGCGACCCGCCGGGAGATCGAGGCCAAGCGCACCCAGCCCCGGTTCGCGGTCCGCTTCCTCACCGGGATGACGCTGGCCACCATCGCGTACGGGCTGCTCAACCGCGAGTACGTGCAGCCGTACGACACCCCGTTCGGGCAGGTGGTGATGGCGGTGCTCGGTGCGGCCTTTGTGGCGCTGCTGGCCTGGGTGCGGTCGATGAGCCAGCCGCCCCGACCGGCCCGTTTCCTGCCGGCACCCGACCCGAGCGAGGTGGTGGCGTGAACCTGCACCTCACCCTCGCGGTGGTGGCCGGTGCCACGCTCGGCCTGGGCGTGTTCCTGGTGGTCCGTGAGCTGGTCCCGGCGACTCCCGCGCTCGGCCCGGCACTACGCCGGCTGCACCAACCGCCGGGAAGCGCCCGCACCGGGCCCGCCGACCGGCGGCTGGACTGGCTCACCGGGATGGCCCGCTGGCTGCGACCCCCACACCGGCAACTGGCCCTGCTCGACCGCACCCCCGAGCAGTACGCCCTCTCCCTGCTGTTGTCCGCCCTGATCGGACTCTCCGCTCCGGCGCTGCTCAGCGTCACCCTCTTCACCGTCGGCGTCTCGCTGCCGCTGGCCGTACCGGTCCTGGGCAGCCTCGGCCTGGCGCTGCTCTGCGCGCTTGTGGCCCACCGGTCGGTGCTGACCAGGGCCGACACCGCGCGGGACGAGTTCCGTCAGGCGGTCTGCACCTACCTCGACCTGGTCGCGTTGCAACTGTCCGCGGCGCACGGTCCGGTGCAGTCGCTGGAGCGGGCCGCCGCGATCTGCGAGGGCTGGGTCTTCGACCGGATCTCCGAGGCGCTGCGGATGGCCCAGATGCAGATGCACTCGCCCTGGGACGAGCTACGCGATCTCGCTGACCGGATCGGCATCCCGGAGCTGGGCGATGTCGGCGCGATCATGCGCTCCTCCGGCAGCGAGGGCGCGCAGGTGCACGAGACCCTGCGCAGCCGGGCCGACTCGCTGCGCGATCAGATCCGCACCGACAACCTGGCCCGGGCCGAGGGGGTGACCAGCCGGCTCGACATCCCCGGCGCGCTGCTGGTCTTTGTCCTGCTCGGCTTCGCCATCTACCCGTTCCTGGCCCGCCTCTAGGCCGACCCGAGTGAAGGAGCCCCGATGTCCGTAATCACCTACCTGCACGTCGCGCTGCGAGCGCGGCTGGCCGAACTGCGCGGCGACCGTGGCGACAGCCCGGTGCCCACCGCCGTCATCATCTTTGGTCTGGTGGCCGTGGCGATGGCGGTGACCGCCGCCGCCCTCGGTGCGGCAAACGACTGGATGGACAACATCCCGGCCCACCAGGACCCGACGGCCGACTGATCGATGTCCCGTCGCCTCACCGCCGGCTGGTGCCGGGTGGTCGCCGCCACCCGGCACCGTCTGCTGCCCGGGGACGCCGAGCGGGGCGGCAATCCGGTCGAGCTGGCGGTGGCCCTGCCGGCGATCCTGGTGATGCTGTTCGCCTCGATCCAGGTCGCCGTCGTGTTCGTCGCCCGGTCGACCGCGCTCAACGCCGCGCAGAGCGGCGTCAACGCGGCTCGGCTCTACGACGCCCCAACGGGTGCCGGGGAGGAGCGTGCGGCCGAGTTCCTCCAGGCCGCCGGGGACTGGCTGGTCGACTGGGACGACCCGGGGCCCAGCTGCGCCGCCACGGACACCGACGTGAACTGCACGGTGACCGGCAAGGCCCTGTCGGTGGTGCCGGGCGTCAGCTTCGCCGTCCGGCAGACGGCACACGGGACGGTGGAACGATGGACCGAGCCATGAGCCGGGGTTCCGTCTCGATCGAGGTGGCGGTGCTGGCGCCGGCCTTCGTGGCGATGATGGTGCTGGGCGGGGTCGCCGGGCGTACCGCGGTGGCCAGCGCGGCGCTGGAGGCGGCCGCGCACGACGCGGCCCGGGCGGCGTCGATCTCCCGGGACGCCGCCACCGCCCGCCGGGAGGCCCGGGAGGCGGCCCGCCGCCAGCTCGACTGGCGGGGGGTGTCCTGCTCGGGGGCCCCTCAGGTGACCTTCCGCGGCGCGGTCGACGGACGGTCGACCTCCTTCAACCGTGCCTTCAGCAGCGACCTCGGGCAGAACGCCACGGTCACGGTCGAGATCGCCTGCACCGTCTCCTACTCGGACATCAAACTGCCGGCGCTGACGATGCCGGACGGACAACGAATCACCGCGTCGTTCACCTCGCCGCTGGACCGCTACCGGAGCCGGGGATGACGGCCGGGCGGGGCGACGCCGGTCGGGTGAGCATCTTCCTGGCCGTGGCCATGATCGGGGTGCTGGCCATCATCGGCATGGCGTTCGACGGCGCAGGTCAGCTGCGGACACTGCAACGCGCCGAGAATCTGGCCGCCGAGGCGGCCCGCGCGGGCGGCCAGGCCATCGACCGGGCCACCGCCATTGAGGGCGGACCCAAGCGGATCAACCGACGCGAGGCTTGCCGCGCCGTCCGGAGCTACCTCGCCACCGCCGGGGCCAGCGATCACACCGTGACCTTCCCGGTGGTCGACGGCGAGACCCTGATCCGGGTACGCGTCCAGGTCACCTACGACCGGGCGGCGCTCGGCCTGTTCGGCTTCTCAGACACCGTCACCGTCTCCGGTGAGGCGACCGCGCGGGCGCTTACCGGGTCCTAGGAAGGAAGGTAGCCATGGCCGCATCGGGTGGCACCGCCGTACGGCGGGTCGGTCGGGTGCTCACCGGTTTCGGTGCGCTGGTCGTGCTGATCGGTCTGCTGGTCGGCGGGCCGATCGCGCTGCTGGCCTTCGCCGGCAACCCGCTCCCCGACCACGTACCCACGCTCGCGGAGATCGGCACCACGCTTACCAGCCGCGACGACGGGCAACTCTTCCTGCGGGCGCTGGCCGTCGCCGGCTGGTTCGGCTGGGCCACCTTCGCCCTGTCGGTGCTCGTGGAGCTGGGCGCACAGGCACTGGACCGGCCCGCACCCCGGCTGCCCGGCATGGGCCGGCAGCAGCGGGCCGCCGCCGCGCTGGTCGGGTCGGTAGCGCTGATCCTCGCCGCCAGCCCCGCCGCCACGGCCGCCACCACGGCGTACGGCGCGACGGCATACGGCGGGGGCCCGGCAACCGCCGTCGCGTTCACTCCGGCTCCCGCGATGGCGGCACCGGCGACCACCGGGCCAGCGGAAGCCGTGCGGGCGGATCGGCTCGGTGCCCCCGCCGACGCACAGGTCTACCGGGTCGCCAAGGGCGACTACCTGGGTGGGGTCGCCGACCGGTACCTCGACGACTTCGACGACTACCACCGGCTGGCCGCGCTCAACAAGCTGCGTGACCCGGACCGGATCCGCCCCGGCCAGCTCATCAAACTTCCCGAGGAGGCGCGTGACCAGGGTGCCCGGCCACACGCCACCGGCCGGCTCGTCGCACCGAAGCCCCGTCCCACCCCCGGGCCGGAGCGCACCGAGCCGACCCGGCCGGCACCGGCCAATCCGGGCGACTCGGTGGAACGGCCCGGTGAGGCGGCGGAACTACCCGGTGACCCGACCAAGCGACCGGCATCGGCCACCACCACACCGGCCAGTCCCGAAGGGCGGCAACCGGAGCCGGCCGAGACGCCCCAGGAGCAGGCACCGGTGGTGACAGTGGGCGCGGCCCGGGCCGGCGAACCCGATCGGGTGAACCGTCCGCTAGCTGTCTCCGCCGTGCTGGCCGTGGCCAGCATCGTCGGCGCGCAGATCGGCGCGGTGCTCGGCCTGCGCCGCCGACCGGCCATGTCCCGCACCGGCACCCGCCACCAGCCGCCCGTCACCCTTCCCCGCGAGTTGCCCATCGGCCGACACCGCAAAGACTGACACCTCGCAGCCGCACCCCACGTCCGTGATGTGTGGCAGTCGAAGTGGCCGACACGCCGACCACTGACCACCGTCACTGCCACACATCCGGTCGGTCGGCTCCCGGGTCAGGGCAGCCGGGCCTCCAGGCGGCCGTCGACTATCCGGGTCGGCAGGATCTGCTGGTCGTTCGGGGAGGGGCCGTGCACCACCTCACCGCCGTTGAGCCGGAAGGTGCTGCCGTGCCACGGGCACACCACGCACGCGTGCCCATCGATCTCTTGTACCTCGCCCTCGCCGAGCGGGCCGCTCTGGTGCGGGCAACGCTCCAACATGACTGTCACGTCGTCGCCGTGCCGGTAGAGGATCACCGATACGTCGTCGAGCTTGCGGGTGACGAGTTCCCGCTGCGGCAGGCTGGTCATCTCCGCGACCGGGTGCCAGCCGTCGCTGATCAGATGCAGGTCGGAGACGCTCACGTTCACCTGGGCACCCTGCTTGTACGCCAGGTGCCCGCCGAGATACGCCCCGGCACCTGCGGCGCTGAGGCCAAGCCACCCGAGGGTGCGCCCGAGTCCGTGCCGGCCGGAGAGACGGGCGGCCAGCGAGGCGCCGTACAGCGTCAGCCCGACGGAGTTCGACGCGGCGTGCACCAACCCGACCCGACGCTGGTCACGGGAGAGCCCCGCCCAGTCGTTGAGCCCGGCGACCGCCGCCGGCAGGGCGCTCAGCGTGCCGACTGCGGTCAGGGTGGTCGCCGCCCTCCGCTGACCGGGCATCAGGTCCAGCACCGCCGCGCTGATCCACGCGCCGACCGGCAACTGCACCATCGCCGGGTGCAACGGGTGGCCCAGCCAGACCCCGTGCAACAGGTCGCGGACCCGCTGCGGGCGCAGCACACTCTGCACGGTCTGCTGCAACCGGTCACCGAACCGGTCGAGGCCGGAGGCTTGCTCGATCTTCGTCAACAACGCTCGCACGAGTAACGACTTCCCGTCGTACGCGGCCGCAAACCGGTCGCCGGGGACGAATAGCCAGCCGGGCGACGCCGGGGCATGCTGACGGGATGACGGTACGGGTGGCCCGGAACGGGCCGGTGACCACGGTGATCCTGGACCGGCCGGCGGTCCGCAACGCGGTCGACGGGCCGACCGCCCGGGCGCTCGCTGACGCGTTCCGCGCTTTCGACGCGGATCCGGCGGCGGCGGTGGCGGTGCTCTGTGGCGCCGGAGGAACTTTCTGCTCGGGTGCCGACCTGACGGCGATCGGTACGCCGCGCGGCAACCGGGTCGAGCCGGACGGCGACGGTCCGATGGGTCCGACGCGGATGGTCCTGGGCAAGCCGGTCATCGCCGCGATCTCCGGTTACGCGGTGGCCGGCGGACTGGAGCTGGCGCTCTGGTGCGATCTGCGGATCGCCGAGTCCGACGCGGTGCTGGGCGTCTTCTGCCGACGGTGGGGAGTGCCGCTGATCGACGGTGGGACGGTCCGGCTGCCCCGGCTCATCGGCGAGAGCCGGGCCATGGACCTGATCCTCACCGGGCGTGCCGTGCCCGCCGAGGAGGCGTACGCGATGGGGTTGGTCAACCGCGTGGTCGGCCCGGGCGAGTCCCGGGCGGCGGCCGAGCAGTTGGCCGCCGAGATCGCCCGCCACCCACAGACCTGCCTGCGCAACGACCGCGCCTCGGTCCTTGCCGCCGCCGCCCAGCCCGAGCCCGATGCCCTGGCCACCGAACTGACCTACGGCCTGCATTCCCTCGCCACCGACGCGGCGGCCGGCGCCGCCCGCTTCACCGCCGGCGCCGGCCGCCACGGCACCCCCGCCTCCTGACCTGCCGACCCTGCGGCGGGTAGCGGTGGAGATTGCGCTGCCGGGTCACTGTCCGAGATTGCGCAGCGCGTCGGAGATCGCCCGGTGGAAGGTCGGGTACGCGTAGATCATGTGCCGGAGCTGACTCAGCGGGACGGCCGCGTGCACGGCCACGACCAGGCCGGACAACACCTCGCCGCCGGCCGGTCCGGCCGAGGTGGCCCCGATCAACACTCCCTGGTCGGCGTCGGCGATGAGCTTGATGAAGCCGTCCTCGTCGGTCTTGTGGATCCAGCCACGGGTGGACGACGACAGCCGGGTGAAGCCGACCTGCACGTTGATTCCACGATCACGGGCCTGCTGCTCGGTGAGGCCGACCGCACCGATCTCCGGATCGGTGAAGGTGACCCGGGGCAGCGCCCGGTAGTCGGCGCGGGGCACCGATCCCGCCGAACCACTCGATCCGGTGGCGGCCAGCGAGCTGGCCACGCCGACCGCGCCACCGACCACACTTGCCGTACCGCTCGGGTCCGCGCCGCCCTGCGACCGCCGCATGTGGTCGAGCACGTCGGCGACCACGATGGACGCCTGATACATCGCGACGTGGGTGAAGGCACCCTCGCCGGTGACGTCGCCGACCGCCCAGATCCCCTCGGTGACGTGCAGCCGGTCGTCCACCGGCAGGTACCGCCCACCCGCGTCGACACCCACCGTGTCCAGCCCCAGCTCGTCCAGGTGGGCGCGGCGGCCGGTCACCACCAGCAGCCGCTCGGCGGTGAACACCTCGCCCCCGGTGCCGCGCAGGGTGAAGCCGGCGGCACCGTGCTCGACCCGAGCGGCCTTGACCCCGGTGTGGATCTCCACCCCGTCGGCCCGCAACGCGGCAGCCGCCGCTTCGGACGACTCCGGCTCCTCGACGGCCAGTACCCGGTCGAGCGCCTCGACCACGGTGACCCGTACGCCGAAGCGGGCGAACACCTGAGCCAGCTCCAGCCCGATCGCCCCACCGCCCAGCACCAGCAGCGACCCCGGCAGTTCCTCGACCTCGATCGCCTCACGGTTGGTCCAGTACGGGGTATCCGCCAGCCCGTCCACCGGCGGCACCGACGGTCGGGTACCGGTGCCCAGCACGATCCCGTGGCGCGCCTGGAAGACCTGGTCACCGACCCGCACCCGGCCCGGACCGTCGATCCGGCCACTGCCGCGTACGAAGCGCCCACCCTTGCCGGTGAACCGCTCCACCGCCACCCGGTCGTCCCAGTCGTCGGTGGCCTCTGCGCGGATCCGCTTCGCCACCTGCGCCCAGTCCGGGGTGACCTGCGCAGCGCCGCCGAGGCCGTCGACCCGGCGGGCCTCCGCGATTGCGTTCGCCGCCCGGATCATCATCTTGCTCGGGACACACCCCCAGTACGGGCACTCCCCGCCGACCAGGTTGCGTTCGACGCCGACCACTGTGAGCCCGGCCTCCGCGAGCCGACCGGCCACCTCCTCCCCGCCGACTCCGAGCCCGAGCACCACCACGTCCACCAGTTCCGGCTCCGCCATGCCGTCAGCATCGCGCACCGGCCCGCCCCCGGCCACCCGACCACGCCGTCCTCTGACGGATACCGGACCCGACCTGTCGGCCAGCTGGGATGCGATCGAAAAGTGACCGAAAGTAATATCCCTGGCTTGTGGAGCACGAAACGTCCGACGGTCCGACGGGGCGTTCCCCCGAGGCACCGGCCCGTTCCCGGGATCTCGCCAGCCTGACCGCCGACATTTTCACCGCCGCCGCCGGGTTCGTCGGCGTGGTGCAGGCGCTCCGCGCCGGTCCGCTCTGGGCACTGTGGGTCGCGCTCGGCACCCTTGCACTCGCCGGCCTGCTGGCGTACCGGCTGCGGCAGCGGCGCTGGCGCGCGGCGGCGGTGAGCCTCACCGTCCTGCTGCTTCTCGGCGGGGGTGGTGCCCTGCTGGCACTGACGGGAGCTGGCGTCGAGCAACCGGCCGACACGCCCGCCGGCGCCGCGCCGGACGACGTGTCCCCGACCACGGCCAGCCGGCCCCCCTCCAGTGACCCGACGTCCGGCCCACGCACCGGCGATTCCGCCGAGCCGGTCGTCGATGATGCCGGCACCGTCGTCTTCAGCGACGTGGTGCAACTCGACAAGCAAACCGGAGTCGACCTGGACGACGGTCGGGCCGAACGCAGGTACGTCCAGGACGCCACCGTCGATCTCTACCTGGACTGGGGGTATGTGCTCTACGGCAGCGCCCGGCACAGTCAGCTCCACGACGACAGCAACGCGGGGCCGGAGCAGGGGGCCCGCGATCGCTGCCGCACCTACCGGGTGGCCGGCCGGGACGGTGCCACGAGCACCTACATCGGCGGCGGCAACCAGCAGAAGTGCTTCACCACGTCGCAGGGCCGCCCAGGCTGGGTACAGGCGGTCAACAGCGTCGGCAACGGCGGGCTCCTGCTGAAGGTGACGGTCTGGGCCGACTAGCGCAACCAGACCGGGGGTTCGCCGGGTGGCGCCAGCGGCGGTGGGTAGTCGAGTGTGCGGCGCAGCGCGTCGGGCAGTCGCCACGGCTGGTGCACCGCCACGCCGGCCACCGACGCCAGCTCGGGCACCCACCGCCGCACGTACGCGCCGTCGGGGTCGTACCGCTCAGCCTGCCGGACCGGATTGAATCCCCGGTACGGCCTGGTGTCGTTGCCGGTGCCGGCGACCCACTGCCAGTTGCCCGAGTTGTCGGCGATGTCGCCGTCGAGCAGCCACCGGAAGTAGACCGCCTGCCCGTCCCGCCAGTCCAGCCCGAGGGTCTTGGTGAGGTAGCCGGCGGTGATCAGCCGGGCCCGGTTGTGCAGCCATCCCTGCGCCCGTAGCTGACGCATGCCGGCGTCTACGACCGGCAGGCCGGTGCGCCCCTCGGTCCAGGCGGCGAGGGCCTGCTCGTCGTAGCGCCAGTGCTCGGTCGCCCGACGGCGGTACGCCTTGCGGGGCAGGTCGGGAAAGGCGGCGGTCACCTGGTGGTAGAAGTCGCGCCAGCAGAGCTGCCGGACGAACGGGGACTCCCGGTCGTCGATCGCGTTGGCCACGGTCAGCGGTGACAGGCAGCCGAAGCGCAGGTAGGGACTGAGCCGGGAGGTGGCGTCGCCGGCCATGTCGTCGTGGCGGTCGCCGTAGCCCGTGACGTCGGGCAGCCACCGCGCCAACCGACGCCGCGCCTCGTCCTCTCCGCCGGTCACCACGTCCGGCGACTCTCCCGGCGGCAGCGCCGGGAGACGTCCGACCGGCACGCCGGCCGGCAACCTCACGGTCGCCGGTGCGGACAGTTCCTCCCGCCACGATCGCGCGCTCCACGCCCGGTGGTACGGACTGAACACCCGGTAGTGGTCACCGCCGCCCGGGGCCAGTTCCGCCGGCTCGACCACCGTCAGTCCGGGGAAGAACCTCAGATGCAGTCGGTGCCGGTCGCACTCGGCACGCAGACGTTGTGCCCGGCGGGCCGCGAACCGGGAGACGTCGGCGGAGAGCGCCACAGCCTCGGCGCCCACCTCGCCGGCCAGCCGGACGGTCTCGGCCACCGGATCGCCGTGCCGCAGCACCAGGTCACCGCCGAGCGCACGCAGCGCCTCGCGGAGCGCGGCAAGACTCTGGTGCAGGAAGCGGGTGCGGTTCGGCGACAGTTCCGCGAGCGCGGGATCCAGCACATAGAGCGGCACCACGCGCTCGAAGGCGGCGCAGCTGGTCGCCAGTGCCGGGTGGTCGTGCACCCGCAGGTCGCGGGTGAACAACACGACGGCGGTACGCTCGCTCACCGCAGCCGCGGTCCGGGCACCGCCACCGGGCTGCCGGCCGGGGTCAGCAGGGCGCGGGTCGCCACCCCCAGCCGACGCCGTTGCGGGACGGTGGCGCGACGGGCGAAGACGTCGTAGTCCTGGGCGGCCACCTCGTCGAGGATCCCCCCGTAGAGCAGGTAGGCGGTGCGGATGCAGGCCTGCGAGGCGCCGTCGAGCAGCACCACGCCCGGCGCTGCGGCGAGGTAGTGCGCCTGGGCTCGGGTCACCTCGTACCGGATCAGTTCGCGAACGGGCCCGCTGGCTCGTCCGGCGGCGTGACAGGCCACCAGGTCGTCCCGGGTCACGCCGAAGGCGGCCAGGTCCTCGTCGGGCAGGTACGTCCGTCCCCGGGCCAGGTCCTCCCCGACGTCGCGGATGAAGTTGGTCAGCTGGAACGCGAAGCCGAGCTGCCGGGCGGGCTCCCGGGCCGCCACCGGATCGGAGCTGCCCAGGATGGGCAGCATCATCGTGCCGATGACCGCTGCCGAGCCCTCCATGTAGTCCAGCAGGTGCTCGTAGGTGCGGTAGGAGGTGACGGTCAGATCCATCGCCATGCTCTTGAGGAACGAGGCGAAGTCCTCCCGATCGAGGTCGAAGACGGCGATGGTGTGCAGCACCGCCGGAAGCAGCGGATCGGTCACCTGGGCGCCGTGCAGCCCGGCGACGAACCGTCCCCCCCAGTCGTCCAGCCGTGCCGCGCGCTCCGCCGGTGGCAGGGCGTCGGTCTGATCGACGATCTCGTCGGCGTAGCGGGTGAACCCATATAAAGCGTGCACATGCCGCCGTTTCCATGCGGGCAGCAGCCGAGTGGCGAGATAGTAGGTGCGGCCGTGGCGTCTGTGCAGCTCACGGCATCTGTCGTAGGCAGCGGCGAGAT
This sequence comes from Micromonospora sediminimaris, assembly GCF_016863575.1. NCBI lineage: Bacteria > Bacillati > Actinomycetota > Actinomycetes > Micromonosporales > Micromonosporaceae > Micromonospora > Micromonospora sediminimaris. Next base: position 98,114 of record NZ_BOPD01000018.1, on the reverse strand, counting down.
CCAGGTCCACCGGCCCCTCCTCTGATTCGACGCACCAATCGACGCAACTTGAGACCTTAGGGTACGCTCGTCGGCATGGCCAGCGACGGACCAACGGGTAACCTCCTTCGCGTGGTGCCTGAGCAGCCGATCGGTGGAGACGACCCGATCGCTGCCGTACTGGCCGCTTACACGCGCGACATCGTCACGGCCGTCGACAACACGCTGGCCGAGTTCCTGACCGCCGAGGTCGACGCGCTCGCCGCGATCGACCCGGCGATGGGCGGCTTCGCCGCCACCGCCCGCGACTGCGTCCTCTCCGGCGGAAAGCGGGTCCGGCCCACGTTCGCCTACTGGGGATGGCGTGGCGCGGTCGGCGGTGACACGCCGGTCACCCCGGTGCTGCCCGCACTGGCCACCTTGGAGGTGCTGCACACCTTCGCGCTGGTACACGACGACGTGATGGACGCCTCGGCCACCCGGCGCGGCCGACCGACCGCCCACGTGGCGGTGGCCACCCAGCACGCCGCTTCGGGTCGCAACGGCGACTCCGGCCGCTTCGGCGAGGCCGTCGCCGTGCTCATAGGTGATCTCTGCATGGTCTGGGCCGACCAGTTGCTGGCCCTCGCCGATCTGCCGGCGGACCGGCTGTTCCAGGTACGGCGCGGCTACGACCGGATGCGGGTGGAGACGGTCGCCGGGCAGTACCTCGACGTTCTCGGCGAGACCGAACCGCAGAGCTGGTCGGTGGATCGGGCGCTCCGGGTGGCCCGGTACAAGACCGCCAGCTACACCGTGCAACGGCCGCTGCTCTTCGGTGCCAGCCTTGCCGGCGTCGACGGCGACAGTGCGCTGGCCGCCGCGTACACCCGCTACGGCGTCGCCGTCGGCGAGGCCTTCCAGCTCTGCGACGATCTGCTCGGTGTCTTCGGTGACCCGACCACCACCGGCAAGCCGGCCGGCGACGACCTGCGTACCGGCAAGCCGACGGCGCTGCTCGTCCTGGCCCGGGAACTGGCCACGCCGACCCAGCTGCGGGCACTCGACGGCGCCGGCCGGCGCGCCGACGAGCCAGAGATCGCCCGGCTCGCCGAGGTCGTGGTCGACACCGGCGCCGTACGACGGATCGAGCGGATGATCGACGAGCGGGTCGAGGACGCGCTGGCCGCACTCGACGCGGTCGCCGTCGACGAGACCGCCCGTACCGCGCTTGTCGGCCTCGCGACCGCCGCCACGCACCGGAGGGCATGATGGGCTTCCTGCACAGAGAGGTGGTCGCCGGTGCGGACAGTTGACGGGCGTACTGATCGGGTGGTGGTTGTCGGGGCCGGCCTCGGCGGGCTGGCCTGCGCGCTGCACCTGGCGGGCAGCGGGCGCCAGGTGACCGTGCTGGAACGCGAGCCGGTGCCGGGCGGGCGGGCCGGTCGGCTCAGCGTCGACGGCTACGAGTTCGACACCGGCCCCACGGTGCTCACCATGCCCGATCTCATCGCCGAGGCGCTCACCGCGGTGGGCGAGGAGCTGACCGACTGGCTCGACCTGGTGCCGCTCGACCCGGCCTACCGTGCCTACTATCCGGACGGTTCCATGCTGGACGTGCTCACCGACACCGCCGCGATGGCGGCGGAGATCTCCCGGGTCTGCGGGCCCCGGGAGGCCGACGGCTACCTGCGGTTCGTCGACTTCGCGCGCAACCTGTGGCGTCTGGAGCGGGCCGACTTCATCGAACGTAATCTCGACGCGCCGACCGACCTGCTCACCGGCAACCTGCTCAAACTCGTCGCCACCGGCGCCTTCCGGCGGCTGCAAACCAAGATCGACCAGTTCTTCCGGGATCCGCGTACCCGACGGATCTTCTCCTTCCAGGCGATGTACGCCGGTCTCGCCCCGCACGATGCGCTGGCCATCTACGCGGTCATCGCGTACCTCGACTCGGTGGCCGGGGTCTTCTTCCCGCGCGGCGGCATCCACGCGGTCTCCCGAGGGTTGGCCGGCGCCGCCGAGAAGCACGGCGTACGCATCCGGTACGGGACCACCGTGACCCGGGTCGAGACCGCGAACGGGCGGGCCACCGGGGTGGTGACCGCCGACGGGGAGTTCGTCCCGGCCGACGCGGTGGTGCTCAACCCCGACCTCCCGGTCGCCTACCGCGACCTGCTGCCGCCGGCCCGGCAGCGCCGGCTCACCTACTCGCCCTCGTGTGTCGTGCTGCACGTCGGCTCGACCCAGGGCTACAGCCGCATCGCCCACCACAACATCCACTTCGGCCGGGCCTGGCAGGGCACCTTCGACGAGGTGATCCGGCGCGGAAACCTGATGTCCGACCCGTCCCTGCTGGTCACCAACCCGAGCCGGACGGATCCGGCGGTGGCACCGACCGGCCGGCACACCTACTACGTGCTGGCTCCGGTGCCGAACCTCGACCGGGCGCCCTTCGACTGGCGCGGCGACCTCACCGCCCGCTACACCGACCAGCTCATCGCCACGTTGGAGGAGCGCGGCTACGTCGGCTTCGGCGCGGGTGTCGAGGTGCTGCGGGCGATCACCCCGGCCGAGTGGGCCGAGCAGGGCATGGCAGCCGGTACGCCGTTCGCCTCCGCGCACACGCTGTTCCAGACGGGCCCGTTCCGACCGTCGAACCTGCACCGCTCACTGTCCAACGTGGTGTTCGTCGGCTCGGGCACCCAGCCCGGTGTCGGCGTACCGATGGTGCTCATCTCCGGCAAGCTCGCCGCCAGCCGGATCACCGGGGAGCCTCGGTGAGCACGAGGAACGAGGCAGCGCCGAGCCCTGAGCTCAGGAACGGAGAGTGGCGCTGATGCCGCAGTCCCGGGAGAGCCACCTCGTCGAACTGGTCGACGACACCGGGCAGCCCGTCGGGAAGGCCACGGTCGCCGCCGCCCATCAACCGCCCGGTCAGCTGCACCGGGCGTTCTCCGTACTGCTCGTGGCACCGGACGGCCGGGTGCTGCTTCAGCGGCGCGCCGCGACGAAGACCCGCTTCCCGTTACGCTGGGCGAACTCCTGCTGCGGCCATCCCCAGCCGGGCGAAGCCCTGGCCGAGGCCGCCAACCGGCGGCTGGCGGAGGAGTTGGGTGCCGGGCCGGTGCCGTTGCGCGAGATCGGCGTCTACGTCTACCGCGCCGAGGATCCGGCCACCGGGCGGGTCGAGGTCGAGTACGACCACGTCCTGCGCGGCGAGTTCCACCCCGACGGGTCACTACGACCCGAGCCGACCGAGGTGGCGGAACTGAGCTGGGTCGAGCCGGCCCGGCTCGCCGCCGCGCTCCGCCAGGATCCCGACGCCTACGCGCCGTGGCTGGGTGGCGTCCTGGATCGGCTGCTGCAACCCTCGCAACCGCCCGGGCAGCCGGCCTACGACGCGCCGGAGCGGCCGGGTGGCCGATGAGGCGCTGAGCGCGGGCGTGGTCGCCCAGCGCCTGGGGGTCGCGGTGACCACACTGCGCACCTGGCACCAGCGGTACGGCCTCGGGCCCAGCCAGCACGTTCCGGGCCATCACCGGCGCTACACACCGGCAGATCTGGCTCGGCTCGAGGTGATGCGACGCCTCACCGCCGAAGGGGTGAGCCCTGCCGAGGCGGCCCGGTGGGCTCGTCAGGCACCCGACGCCCTTGCGCCTGTCGACATCTCCCGTGCCGTACGCCGACGGGACGGCGGTGGTACGACCATCCCGGTCGGCCGGGCCGGGCCGGCGGCCCGGGGACTGGCCCGCGCCGCGATGCGCCTGGACGCCGCGGCGATCAGTGAAACGATCGGCCGCGCCATCGCCGCCGACGGCGTGGTCGCGACCTGGGACCGGCTGCTGCGCCCGCTGCTCGTCGGTATCGGCGAGCGGCATGCCGCCACCGGTGCGCTGATCGAGGTCGAGCACCTGGTGACCCGATGCATCTCGGCGGCGTTCAGCGTGGCAGCGTCCGCCGGCCCCGCCCCCGGGACGCCCCGCGTCCTGCTCTCCTGCGCCGACGAGGAGCAGCACAGCCTGCCGCTGGAGGCGCTTGCCGCAGCGTTGGCCGAGGCCGGGGTCGGCTACCGGATGCTCGGTGCCCGGGTGCCGACGACGGCACTGCTCGCCGCGATCGACCGGACCGGTCCGGCCGCCGTGGTGCTCTGGTCGCAGACTCGGGCCACCGCCGACCCGGCCCAACTCACCGCACTGCTCACCGCGTCGAGCCGGCCGATGCTGGTGCTCGCGGCCGGGCCGGGCTGGCCGGCCCGGGCCCTGCCCACCGGGGTGGTCCACCCGACCGACCTGACCGAGGCGGTCTCCCTCACCGTCGCCCTGCACGATTCGCTGAACCGTCCGGCCGCCTCCTGACCCGCCGTAGGTCTCCCCGAGTCGGGTGAACTAGCGTCGGGGCGTCCGCGTACCCCGAACCCTTCTCGGGAGCGAACGATGCGTCACCGTGCCCTACTGGCGTCCCTCGCCGGCCTGGTCGTCCTGCTCGTCGCCGGCTGCGGCGGCGGCAGCACCCCAGCGCCCACCGCCCCGTCCAGTCCGCCGCCCTCGGCCGCTCTGCCGCCGGAGCCGGCCCCGTCGCCGACCCGTACCGTGCCGCCGAAGCCACGGCTGCGGCCGCTGCCGGTGAAACTGCCGGCCGGACTGATCCGCACCACCGGCACCGACAAGGTGGCCCTCACCTTCGACGACGGTCCGGACCCGGCCTGGACGCCGAAGGTGCTCGACCGGCTGAAGGCAGCCAAGGTGACCGCCACCTTTTGCGTGGTGGGTAAGCAGGTCCGCAAGCATCCGGGCCTGCTGCGGCGGATCGTCCGGGAGGGGCACCAGCTCTGCAACCACAGCTGGAACCACGATCTGGATCTCGCCCGGCGGCCGGTCTCCGAGATCCGCGCCGACCTGGTACGCACCAACCGGGAGATCCGGCGGGCGGTGCCGGACGCGAAGGTGCCGTTCTACCGGCAGCCCGGTGGCCGGTGGACCGCCGAGGTGGTGAAGGTCGCCAAGCAGCTCGACATGCGCTCGTTGCACTGGTCCGTCGACCCACAGGACTGGGCCAAGCCGACCGCGGCCACCATCGAGAAGCGGGTGAAGCGGTCGGCCCGCCCCGGCGCCGTGGTCCTGCTGCACGACGGGGGCGGTAACCGCTCGGCCACCCTCGCCGCCTGCACGAAGTTGATCGCCGGCCTGAAGCGCGACCACGGCGTCGCCAGGCTCACCTAGACCGGCTCCGAGCTGGCACTTTTCGGGCCGTTGTGGCTGCCGCCATACCGGTTTGGTCGACCGGTACGCCATCACGTATGCTTTCGAAGCCTCCGGCGGGGCCGGATGGGAGCAAGTCCGCTCAACGTTGCGAGTGTGCAATGATGGCGGGGCCGCCCTCATCGTCTAGCGGCCCAGGACGCCGCCCTTTCAAGGCGGTAGCACGGGTTCGAATCCCGTTGGGGGCACGGTTCGGCTCAGGCCGGAGGCAACACCAGCAAGGTCCTGTGGAGCAGTTGGAGTGCTCGCCGCCCTGTCAAGGCGGAGGTCGCGGGTTCAAGTCCCGTCAGGACCGCAAGCGCTGACGCCGCGCAGCTCGCGCGGCGTTCTGCGTATCGGGGCATGCGACCCGTCCCAGCGGCGATCCCGCAGGTTGGGTAGCATGAGCCGAGCACCACGGCCAGGTAGCTCAGTTGGTACGAGCGTCCGACTGAAAATCGGAAGGTCGGCGGTTCGACCCCGCCCCTGGCCACATAGCCTTTCGCCGGGCTATTGCAGCGCCGATCAGCGGAAACGCCGGTCGGCGTTTTGCTTTTGCGCCCTCCGCTGGTTGATCTCAGCGCCGGAGCAGGACGAACCATCCCACCGCGCCCACGAGCAGAAGCAGTGCCAGTGCGAACAGAGCCCGTCCGGCCACGGCGGGCACGGGGGCGAGAAGCGGCACCTGCTGCACGAGCAGGCTCGCACCGAGCAGTGCGAGGAAGCCACCACGACGGAGGGGCTGGGACCGCTGGCTCTCGGTCAGCCGAGCAGCCCGTACCCAGACCACGGGAAACCGTCGCGTCACCGCGACCCGCACGCCGAGGACGACCACGGCAAGGCTGAGAAGCGCGCTGACGAGACGCAGTGCGACCCATACCGGGTCCGGGTCATCCACGGTCATCTGACCAAACAATCACGTGGGGTCAATGCCCGGCCCCGAGCTTGCATCCGGCACCTGGGTACAGGCTTACCGTCTAGGTATGAGTGATCAGGACATCACCACCGGAGCGGCGTGGGCGCCGGATGCGTGCACCCTGCCGACGGCGCAACGGCCGTTGCGGCTCGCCGAATTCGACCGGTTCTTCGGCGCGGCGGTACGAGCGGCGGAGCGGGTGTCGGCGCAGCATCTGCGGCTGCGACTCGACAACGCGACGCAGGTGGAGGAGACGGCCCGCGATCTGACCGCCCGCGAGTCGTCGTGCTGCTCGTTCTTCGCCTTCGACCTGTTCCGACCCGATCCGGCCTCGCTGACCTTGGACGTCCGCGTGCCAGCCGGGCATGTCGACGTGCTCGACGCTCTCGCCGACCGGGTCTCCGCCGTACGGCGACGCCGATGACGACGTACGGGCTGCGCAGTGGGGAGTTGGCCGACGCGGCCGGCGTCAACCGCCAGACCCTGCGCTACTACGAGCGCCGCGGCCTGCTCGCCGCACCGCAGCGGTCACCGGGTGGGCACCGGATCTATCCGGCCGAGTCGGTCACCCTGCTACGGATCATCAAGACGGCCCAGCGTCTGGGCTTCACTCTCGACGAGGTCACCGAACTGCTCGACGCCGGTCGCCACCGGCACGGCCGGCGGCCTGACAGCGGCCTGCAAGCTCGGGCCAGGAACAAGCTCGCCGAGGTCGAGCGGAAATTGGCCAACCTGACCGTCATCCGCGACACCCTGCGGGCCGCCATCTCCGCCGGCTGTGACGACCTGATCGCCTGCGCCGACAGCCCGAGCTGCCCGCTGCCCTTCGTCGAACTCGCGGCAGGGGGCAACGACGGCCGGTGGTCGCCGACCAACCGGTTCTCCGGCACCCCGAACGGGACGTGGACGTGAGCACGAGGGCACTGGCTCCCGAACGGCGGGCGGTGCTGTCCCGACGGAGCCTGTGGCTCGCCTACGCCACCGCTGGCTACAACCTGCTGGAGGGTCTGGTCGCCATCGCCGCCGGAGCCGCGGCCTCCTCCACCGCGCTGATCGGCTTCGGCCTGGACTCGTTCGTCGAGGTCTCCAGCGCCGCAGTGGTGATCTGGCAGTTCCGCTCCCGGGTCCCTGAGGACCGGGAACGGCTGGCGCTGCGGCTGATCGGCCTCTCCTTCTTCGCCCTGGCCGCCTGGGTGACCTTCGACGCTCTCCGCTCGCTGCTGGCCGGCGGTGACGCCGATGCCAGCCCGGTCGGAATCGGCCTGGCCGTGGCGTCTCTGATCGCCATGCCGTTGCTCGTCGCCGCCAAGCGGCGCACCGGCCGTGAACTCGGTTCCGCCACGGTCATGGCCGACTCCACCCAGACGTTGCTGTGCACGTACCTGTCCGCGGTGCTGCTCGTCGGTCTGCTGCTCAACGCCCTGTTGGGCTGGCCCTGGGCCGACCCGATCGCCGCCCTCGTCATCGCCGGGGTCGCGGTCAGGGAAGGCGTGCAGGCGTGGCGCGGCGAGCACTGCGACGACTGCGCACCCGTTCCGGTCGCGGAGACCACCGGTCGAGCCTCGGGCTGCGCCGACAACTGCTGCACCAACTGAGAGGTGTGACGACATGGCCCGGCTCGCACTGCTGCTCTACCTGCTCGGTCTGCTGCTCACGTTCGGCTGGCGCACGTTCGCCCAGTGGCGGCGCACCGGAGACACCGGCCTGCGTCTCGATGCCGGCCCGGCCGGCACGCTGCGGTGGTGGGCCAAGCTGCTGTTCGTCGCGGCCCTCGTGCTCGGCCTCGCCGGCCCGGCCGCCGCCCTCGCCGGGCTGTCTCCGCTATCCAGTCTCGACCATCGCCCGCTGCACGTCGCCGGCCTCGTCGTGACCACCGCCGGCCTCGTCGCGACACTTGCCGCCCAACTCGCCATGGGCGCCTCATGGCGCATCGGAGTCGATCCGAACGAACGCACCGAGTTGGTGACGGTCGGTGCTTTCGCGTACGCCCGCAATCCCATCTTCTCCGCCATGGCGGCGACCATGCTCGGCCTGAGTCTCATGGTGCCAAATGCCGTGGCGCTGGTCGCCCTGCTCGTCCTGATCGTGACGCTGCAGGTGCAGGTCCGAGCGGTGGAGGAGCCCTATCTGCTCGCCACCCACGGCGACGCCTACCGCCGCTATGCAGGACGAGTCGGGCGTTTCCTGCCCGGGTTGGGTCGGCTCACCGGCTGAAAGCCGATCTCCTTCTGCTGTGGCGGCGCGGGTTGCGGTAAGGCGCGGTCTCCGGGGCGGTGGAGGGCGCGAGTTGCGGTGTCTCGTGCGGTGGCGAGTGGTCGGCTGGCCCTCGGGGCGGTAGCGGACGCGGCTCTCGCGTCGCTTGGCTGCGCCGAGGTTGCGGTCCTACCAGTTGAGACCCTTCCGGCCTCAGCCGGCGGACCATCGGGCGTGTCGGACGATCCACCCCGGCGCTCGTCTGCGCTCGGCACGCCGACCGGCTCACCGGTGCTGCTGTCGGCTCTGCGCCACACCGCCCTGGATCGCTTCCCACACGCTGCGCCCGGCCCGTAGGAGCGTCTCTCCCGCCTGCTCGGCCAACTGCCGAGTGCCGGACGTCTCGCCGTGAGCGGGCGGGCCATGCTCCGGCGACGCGGGCCCATCCTGACTCCGGCCGCTCCCGCCACCCTGTTCACCCCGCTCCTCTTCCCGGCCCGGGCTCGAATCCCGGTCCTCGGCCGGCTCCGGCTCCCGACCTTGGCCCTGGTCCCGGTCCTGGCCCTGGACCCGAGCCTGGCCCTGATCCCGAGCCCGGCCCTCGACCCGAGCCTGGCCCCGATCCCGGTCGTCCGGCTCGCGTCCGGGTGCCCGGCCAGCGACCGCGCCGATGGCACCCACCTGCTGACCCAGTTCATCCGTCGCACCGCTCGGCCGCCCAGCCACCGGACCCGGCCCGCCCGGCCGCGCGGCCACCGGACCCGGCCCGCCCGGCCGCGCGGCCACCGGACCCGGCCCGCCCGGCTGCGCAGCCACCGCACCCGGCCCGCTGGCGGCCGGGCTCGACGGGCCGGTGGAATTCTCCTGCTCGCCGAGGGGCCGGCCAGGTCGAGCGAGCGGTTGGCCCACCGTCCCAGCGGACCGGGCAGCGACAGGTGCAGCCCGGTCCGTCACCGGGCCAGGCCGCCCGACAGCGGGTTCGGCCCGGCCCACGGCCTGCCCGACGGCGGGTCCGGCAGCGGCAGCCACCTGTTCGCTCACGTCGGCAGCCGTTCCCGCCACCCGGTTCACGTCTTCCAACGCCGCGCTCGCGGTGCGGGCCAGCGCGTCGATCACCTGCGGGTTCCGATCGATGGTGGTCAGCGCGCGATCGAGGATCGTCACCAACTTCTCCAGACGCACCTTCAGCAGGGCCTGCGCCTCCACGCCCTCGATGTCGAGTTCGACGCCCTCGACGTGCACGCGGACGCCGGCGTCGAGTTGAAGCAGACCGGCGAGCCGGGCCCGCAGGGACAGGTCGGCGTCCAGCCGGTCCACGGAGAGCTGGATCGACTTGACCGAGACCTTCGGGACGTCGAGCAGCACGTCCGGCTCCGGCTCACCGCCACCGTTCGGACCGGTCGGCTGCCCGGCACTGGACACCGAGGGCTCTTCGCTGTCTGTCATGTCCCGCTCCGCCTCACCGTCGCGGACCGCCCGGCGACGTCCCGCCACGCATACCCGCTCTGCGGACGGCCATCCCGGCACGAAGGCGCATCGACAGCACATGATCGATCGATAGCGACGAGTACGACGATCATCAGGCGGGACGGACATCGGGGGAAGCTGCGCACCGGGGCATGAGCCGGTATGGTCCGGGCCTATGGGACAGGGGATGGCCGATCCGACCGACATCCAGCAGGACCTTGAGCGGTTCGCGCTCCGCAACACCCTGCGCGTGCCCGCCCCCGCCGAGCGGGCGTACGAGGTCTTCACCGGTCGGCTCGCCGACTGGTGGGTGATGGAGTACACCTGGTCGGGCCCGGAGATCCTGGCCGAGTTGGGCATGGAGCCACGCCCCGGCGGGATGCTCTACGAGGTCGGGCCATACGGCTTCCGCAACGACTGGGGGCGGGTGCTGACCTGGGATCCACCCCGCCGGCTGGTGTTCACCTGGCAGATCGGCGCGGATCGCGCACCGGTTCCCGACCCGGCGCAGGCCAGCGAGGTCGAGGTGCTCTTCACGCCCGCCGAATCCGGCACCCTCATCGAGGTGACGCACCGGCACTTCGACCGGCACGGCTCGGCGGCGGAGGGCTACCGACAAGCCCTGACCGCCGGTTGGCACGAGCTGCTTTCCCGCTACGCGACGACACTTATCCATTCGCCGGCATGAGCGCCGCGCCGGGCGCGTTGACCGACTCGAACGGTCAGGCGGCCCGATGCCGCAGCGTCGCCACGGTCGAGCCGGCCAGGGTGAGCAGGCACTCCGGCAGCAGCCCGTCGGCGGCCGCCGCGCCGAACAGCGCCCGCGCGGTGTCGAGGTCGGCGTTGGCGTACGCGCTGACGAAACGAGCCACCCAACGAGCGTCGTACCCGGCCTGGTCGATCCCGGGGAAGTCGAGCGCACAGGCCCCGGGCGGCACCGGATCCCCGACCATCGTCGCGGCCAGGCACCACGCCACGTCGTACGCCCCGGACAGGCCGGCCCGGTCCACCACCGCGTCGAAGGTTCCCACCACCGCCTCGGAGTCCCCGTCGAGGGCCGAGCTGAGGATGGCGGCGGCATCCTCGAACATCTGCTGTGGCGAGTCGGTCACGGACCGCACAGTACGGGTGCCGGTCAAGGAGCCCGCTTCGGTTACTCTCCGCACATGGTGGAGGCGACCTGCGGATAGACCTGCCTCCACGGTCCCGCCGCCCGTCACGGCACGCTAGTCTGCGCAGCGGACCTTCGCCCGAGGAAGGACGACCATGCACATGTCGCGCGGCTCGCGGACGGCCATCCTGGCTGCCTGCGCCACGGTCCTGCTCGCCACCAGTGCCTGCGGGGAAGACCAGCCCGAGGAGGCGACCACCCAACAGGTGCGCCTCTACGGCACGGACGGCAACATGCTCAACTCGTACCCGGAGGAGTTGAAGGATCGCGCCGGCCTGGTCGACGGGATGAAGGGCACCACCCCGCTCACGCCGCTGCCGGACGACTTCAAGAACCGGCTACGGTCCGTGGACCCGAGGTTGACCGACTACCTCTACGCGGCCGAGGCGTACGACGCGGTGCTGATCAGCGCGCTCGCGGCGCAGCTGGCCGGGTCGACCGACCCTGCGGACATCGCCAAGCAGATCGTGGGCGTCACGAACAACGGCACCAGCTGCACCACGGCGAGTCAGTGCCTCCGGCTGGCCCGCCAGGGCACCGACATCGAGTACCGCAGCGTGTCGATCACCCGAGCCGGCTTCACGGACGCGGGCGAGCCGGCCACCGCCAGTTACGCCACCCTGCACTTCGACGGTCAACAGCTCAACGACGCCAAGACGGAGTTCGTCGGCGCCGGGGACGAGTCCACGGCCAGCAAGAAGGCACCGCCGAAGGCGAAGCGGCAGGACGCCGACTTCCCCGACCCGGAGAGCGGCGCGCCGCTGGTCCTGGGTGGTCTGCTGCCCAAGACCGGTGACCTGGCGCTGGCCAACCCGCCGTTGGCGGCCGGTGCCGCGCTGGCGCTCAAGGAGATCAACGCGGCCGGTGGGGTGCTCGGCGAGGACGTGGTCTGGATCGACGGCGACGACGGCACCAGCCCGGCAGTGGCCAAGGCGACCGTGGCCAGTCACGTCGATGCCGGCGTACACGTGATCATCGGTGCCGGTGGCTCGGGCATCTCCGCGGCCGTACTGCCCGACGTGGTGGACGCCGGTCTGATCCTCTTCTCCCCGTCGAACACCGCGGCGGACCTCACCGAGGCCGACGACAAGGGCCTCTACTTCCGCACCGCCCCGCCGGACAGCCTTCAGGGGCGGGCGCTGGCCGACGTGATCCTTCGGGACGGGCCGCGGAAGATCGCTATCGTGGCGCGTGAGGACTCCTACGGCAAGGGGCTCCAGGAGGTCGTCCGGGCCGAGCTGGAGCGGGCCGGTTTCGGCGGCGACAAGGTGAAGCTGCTCGGCTACGAGCCGGGAGAGGACGCCGAGGCCGCCCCGATCAACTTCGGCGAGGGCGCCAAGCAGATCAAGGAGTTCGGGGCCGACGCGGTGCTGATCATCGGGTTCAGCGAGTCGGCTGCGGTGATCCGGGCGCTCGCCGACGCCGACGTGCCGCTGGCCGCGCTGGCCTCCTGATCCAGCCGACGGCCGCACCGCGACGCGGTGCGGCCGTCGCTGCTTGCGGGTGCCTCAGCGTCCGCGCCGCCGTTCCAGGAACTCCGTCATCCGGCGCTGCTTCTCCTCGTCGGTGAAGAGCACTGCCTGGCTGACCAGGTCCAGCTGTGGATGCGCGGCGGCCGGGGCGTCGACGGCCAGCTTGGTCAACCGCAGCGCCAACGCCGAACCCTTGGCCATTTCGTCGATCAACCCGTGGGCCGCCGGCAGCAGCTCGTCCGGCGTGGCCACCACCCGATTCACCAGGCCGATGCGCAGCGCCTCGGCAGCGTCCACCCGCCGGCCGGTGAACAACAGCTCCTTGGCCAGGGTCTCGCCCACCAGCGCCGGCAACCGGTGGGTGGCGCCGGCACCGGCCAGAATGCCGAGCCGCACCTCCGGCTGGCCGAAGACCGCCCGCTCGGAGCAGACCCGAAGATCGCAGGCGTACGCCAGCTCGGCGCCGCCGCCGAGGGCCGGGCCGTCGATCGCCGCCACGGTCGGCATCGGCAGCGCCCGGATCCGGGCGAAGGCCGCCGAGTTGATCGCGGCCAGTGCGTCCAGCCGGCCACGGTCCCGCAGTTGGGCGATGTCGGCCCCGCCAGTGAAGATCCCATCGGTGCCGCCGGTCAGCAGCAGCATCCGGGGGCGTGCCTCCAACTCGGCGCAGACCTCGTGCAGGGCCGCGATCAGGTCGGCGTCGATGGCGTTGCGCTTCTCCGGCCGGTCCAGCGTGACCACCAGTCGGTCCGGCTGCTCCTCGACCCGCAGTCCGCTCATCGTGCCGCCTCCGGCGAGCCGGTACCGCCCGGGGTCGGCCCCTCCGAAGCGCCGCCGGGGGTCGCGAGAGGCTCGCTGCCGCCCGAGCGCACCCCATCGGTCCACCGGTAGAAGCCGTGCCCGGACTTCTTGCCCAGCCGGCCGGCGGCGACCAGCTCCACCAGCAGCGGCGGCGGGGCGAACCGGTCGCCGTACGCGCTCTGCAACGTCCGCGCGATGTCCAGGCGCACGTCCAGACCGACCAGGTCGGTCAGTTCCAGCGGCCCGATCGGGTGTCGGTAGCCGAGCACCATCGCCTTGTCGATGTCGGCGGGGCTGGCGACCCCGTCGGCGACCATCCGGATCGCCTCCAGCCCGAGGGTCACGCCGAGCCGTGACGTGGCGAAGCCCGGCATGTCGCGTACGACGACCGGGTCCTTGCCGAGCCGACCGGCGAGCGTGACGGCGGCGTCCGTGGTCTCCGGAGAGGTGGCCGGCCCGACCACGATCTCCAGCAGCGCCATCGCCCAGACCGGGTTGAAGAAGTGCAACCCGCAGAAACGCTCCGGCCGGGTCAGCTCCGCCGCCAGGTCGGCGATCGGAATGCTTGAGGTGTTGCTGCCCAGCAGCGCCGGGTGCAGTGCCTCCGCCTCGGCGAGCACGGCCCGCTTGAGATCGGCCCGTTCCGGTACAGCCTCCACGACCACGTCCGGTGCCGGTGCGACCTCGGCGAGCCCTGCCCGCAGAATGATCCGTTCCCGGTCGGCAGCGGCCTGCTCGGCGCTGAGTCTGCCGCGCCGCACGGCCCGCTCGCCGAGTTCGGTGAGCCGCCGCACCGCCGCGACACCACGCTCCCGGTCCACCTCGACAAGCTCCACGGTGTGACCGCTGCCGGCCGCCACGTACGCGATGCCGAGACCCATCGTGCCGGCACCCACCACCACGAACCGCTCAGTCATCGCGACACCACCGCACCGTGAGAATCGGTCCCCGGCTGACGCCTGCGACGCGCGGGGTCGCCGCCACGCCGGGTGTCAGCCCGTACGCTCCGCTCAGTCATGCTGCGACCCTATGCAGCGCCGGCACCGGTGCCATGCGTGGGGGCGGGCGGGATCGGGTAAGACCGCCGACAACCGAGGGAAGGACGAGCAGATGAGCCAGGCACCGGAGACCGTGGACGGCACGGGCGCCGAGGGGACCGTCGAGACGCGCGGCGACGAGCGCGTCGAACTGCTGCGTGCCGACACCAACAACGACGGCCGCACCGACGTGTGGGTGGTCGACACCGACGGGGACGGCAAGGCCGACCTGTTCCAGTTCGACACCGACGGGGACGGCAAGGTGGACGTCACGATGGTCGACATCGACGAGGACGGCCAGCCCGACGAGGTGGTCGACGGCGACGGCGGGCTCCCCCCGGAGCAGCTTCCGCCGACCGTTCAGGTTTGAGGTGTCGGGAAGGGCCCCTGCTGACGCCTCCGGCGGAGCAGGGAGCCCTTCTCAACATTTCCGCGGGTCGCCGGTTCAGCCGGTCAGTTTCAGGGTGGCGAGATAGTACGGGGCGTCGTGGTTGTCCACGTCGACCAACTTCCAAGGGGAGCCGTGCACCAGCTCGGCGAGCTCCTCCGGCGAACAGACCAGGTAGTCGAACCAGGGAGTACCCAGCTCGCGGTAGCGCAGGCGCAGCCGCAACTGCCCGCCGAGGCGCCCCCGCCGCCGGTTGTGCTCGTGGTACGTGGTGTGCACCGGATCCCGGGTGCCGTACGGGTCGGTGCCGTGGGCGATCACCTGTGCGCCGGGCCGGGCCAGCGCCGCCAGCGCGGCGAGGAAGGCGGGAGCCCGTTCCCGCCCCTCCATCAGGCCGAGGTTGTTGCCGAGCAGCAGGAAGGTGTCGTACTGCCGCCCGCTCGCGGCGTGCTCGTCAACTGTGGCGTGCACCAGGTCGCGTACGCCCCGGCGGCGGCACACCTGCAACGCGCCGGCCGAGGTGTCCAGCCCGGTGACCGGTACGCCCCGCTCCTGCAACAGCAGCGCGATCCGTCCGCCACCGACACCGACGTCAAGTGTCGCGCCGTGTACCCGGTCGACCGCACGGTGGTCGTGCGGCTGCCAGTCCTCTGGTCCGTCGAGATAGTGAGCGGCCGGTGCGCCGTTGATCAGCCCGTCGTCCCGCTCGATGATCTCGATGACCGGGCGGGGCAGGCGGCCACCGGCCAGCGGCCGGGGACCGATGCCCGTCGCCACGGCCAGCGCGTCGCGCAGCAGTTCCCCGAAGACGTCACCGATCCGTGGCTCCCCCGTCACATGCTTCACGCTATCTGGCCGGTCAGTTGGCCGCAGCGCCCGTATCCTGGCGGCGTGACCACGTTGGACCGCCTCTCTGCCGAGAAGTACATCCTCCTGACGACCTTCCGCAAGGACGGTCGTGCGGTGCCGACCCCGGTCTGGGCGGTGCGCGACGGCGACGCCCTGGCGGTGTGGTCGGCGGCCGACGCCGGCAAGGTGAAACGGATCCGCCGCAGTGGGGACGTCACGGTGGCCCCCTGCGACGTACGCGGCCGGCCGCACGGCGAGGCGGTACCCGCCCGGGCGAGCCTCTACGACCCCGGCGCGACCAACCGCATCCGCGGCCTCATCAAGCAGAAGTACCGGGTGATCGGCCGGCTGACCCTGCTCGGCAGCCGGCTGCGTCGGGGGGAGGGTGGCACGGTGGGCATCCGCGTCGAGCTGACCGGCTGACGGTCTCGCCCGGCGTTGCGGGACTTCGCCGGCCCGACCATGGCGAAGGGCGGCGGAACGAGTCCGCCGCCCTTCGTGAAGCTCTGTTATCAACCGTGCGGTCAGTCCCCCTGACGCTGCTGCGGAATCTGACCCTGCAGCAATGCCCTGACCTCAGACTCGCGGTATCGGCGGTGACCGCCGAGGGTCCGGATGGCGCTCAGCTTGCCAGCCTTCGCCCAACGGGTCACCGTCTTCGGGTCGACACGGAACATCGACGCCACCTCGGCCGGTGTGAGTAGCGGCTCTGGTTCGTGCGTTCGCGATGCCATCGGTCACTCCTCCACATGTATAGACATCGGCCGGGGTCCCGCCGGCCGACGCGTCTCCCATGGTCCGGCTAGTCCCCGATGTCCGACATGGGCCGAACGGCCGAACGTCCCTAGACGGACGGATGAACCATGCCCGATTTATACGACTTTTACACGCCAGAAAGTAACTTAATCGGACTCATGATCACGGTTCGTGATGCGTCAACTACGAAGGAGCCTCGCATTGCCGCCCGGAAAAGGGACATTGGTGACCTAATTGCAACGCTCCAGAAGTTGCACCGCGCGCCACCGGGCGACCAACTTGTCGTACGCCGCCGAGGCCTCCTCCGCCTCGCCCCGGGACAGCCCGGCCAGCCCGGCCGCGACCAGTTCCGGCGAGTCGTCCTCGGCCAACGTCTCGTCGGAGAGCAGATCCACGAGCCCGCCGTAGTCGAGTTCAACCACCGAACGTGGGTGGAACTCCTCCAGCCAGCGGGCCGCCTCCTCCACCGCCTCGGTGATCGGCGCGTCGCCGACCGACTTGCGGAGCACCGCGAGCGCCCGGGACGAGCGGCGGCGGGCCTTGGAGATCTCCGTCCGGAAGCGCAGCGAGCGCCGGTCCGGCACGGTGACGTGGTTGCGCTCCTGCGCATCGAAGAGCACGAACCAGCGCAGCGGCACGCCCCAGGTCGCGATCTGCTCGTGCACGCGGGGGACGCCGTGTTCCAGCACCCGGGCACCGCTGCGCCAGTCCTCCACCACGGCCTTGGCCTGCCCGGCCAGCACCGGCGGCACGAAGGCGTCGGCCAGCACCGGCGGTACGCCGTCCCGTGCGCTCAACGCCGCCTCAGCCACCCGGATACGCAGGTTCCACGGGCACACCAGCAGGGTCTCGTCGGTCTCCAGCACGTACGCCTCGTCCGGCAGATCCGGCAGCCGCGTCCAACCGGCACCGAGCGCCTCGATCACCGAGGTGCGCTGCCGGCCGGGCCCTTCGACCGGCGCCACGGCCCGCCCCTGCTCGACGTAGCGCCGCCAGTAGGACTGGCGATCCCGGTCGAAGGCGGTCAGCGGCTCGTACACGCGCAGGTATGAAGCGAAGAGCGACGGCACGGCGCGATCCTCCCACGAACGGCAAGCCGAGCGTTGCTCGGCGTCATCGGTCGAGCCGGCGCGGCGCAGGAGCAACCCGGGCAAAGCCCGGCGCCACCCCGCACCCTCGACGGCGGTGGAGCCGGGACGGACCGCCCGCAGGGCGGGACGGCGGCCACTGGGGAGAGCGGCGCGACGCGCGCCGATACTAGGCTCGCAACACCGGCAGCATCCCCGCCGACGTTGACCAGGTCCGCGCCCCACAAGGGCGCCCGCCGACACAGGAGCCAGTCATGGGCGTATTCGCCACCACGGACGATCCGGAATCCACGGGTCACGAGCAGGTCGTGTTCTGCCAGGACAAGCAGACCGGCCTGAAGGCGATCATCGGCATCTACTCCACCGCGCTGGGTCCCGCGCTCGGCGGCACCCGGTTCTACCCGTACGACAGCGAGGAGGCCGCCCTCGCCGACGTGCTCGACCTCTCCCGCGGCATGGCGTACAAGAACGCTCTCGCGGGCTTGGACCTGGGCGGCGGCAAGGCGGTCATCTGGGGTGACCCCGAGCAGATCAAGAGCGAGGCGCTGCTGCGCGCCTACGGCCGCTTCGTGGAGTCCCTGAGCGGCCGGTACTACACCGCCTGCGACGTCGGCACCTACGTACCGGACATGGACGTGATCGCCCGGGAGACCCGGTACGTCACCGGCCGCAGCGTCGAGCACGGCGGGGCGGGCGACTCCTCGATCCTCACCGCCTGGGGTGTGTTCCAGGGCATGCGAGCGGCGGCCGAGCACGTCTGGGGCGTACCGACGCTCAACGGTCGGCGGGTCGGTGTCGCCGGGCTGGGCAAGGTCGGCAAGTACCTCGTCGGTCACCTCCTGGAAGACGGGGCCGAGGTGGTCGCCACCGACGTCAGCGCGCGGGCGCTGGACTGGGCGCGCACCACGCACCCACAGGTCCACCTCGTCAACGACGTCTCCGCGCTGGTCGCCGCCGACATCGACGTGTACGCCCCGTGCGCCCTCGGCGGCGCCCTCGACGACGACACGGTGGCGGCGCTGCGAGCCAAGGTGGTCGCCGGGGCGGCAAACAACCAGCTCGCCCACTCCGGGGTGGAGAAGCTGCTCGCCGACCGGGGCATCCTCTACGCGCCCGACTACGTGGTGAACGCCGGCGGCGTGATCCAGGTCGCGGACGAGATCGAGGGCTTCGACTTCGAGCGGGCCAAGTTGCGCGCCACCCGGATCTACGACACCACGCGGGAGATCCTCCGTCTCGCCGACACCGACGGCGTGCCGCCGGCCGTGGCGGCGGACCGGCTGGCCGAGCGGCGGATGGCCGAGATCGGCCGGCTGCGTACGATCCACCTCCGCTGACGACGCACCATCGGGGGCGGGCCGGTGTCCGCCCCCGACGCCTCGGTCCGAACTGCCGACAGGGCGGTGGACGCGAGACGAGAGGCCACCGCCCTGTTGCCGGTCGCTCTAAGCTGAATTTGCGACCTGTTCGCGGAGATTTGCCCCGTGTCACGACCGATCTCGGCACCGCTCCTTACCGGGTACAATGGGTGACGTCCTGACAACCGCAACGCGCGGTCGTGGTCGTAGGTAACCCGAGGTGCCGAACGGTGGCATCCCCATGTACCGTAAGAGCCACGAGAGATGCCTGACGTCATCGGGGCCCGCCTTCGGGCTGCCCCGCATTCTGTGCGAGGGGGTCGAGCCATGGGGCGCGGCCGTGCTAAGGCCAAGCAGACAAAGGTGGCCCGGGAGCTGAAGTACCACTCCCCGAACACCGACCTCGCCGCCTTGCAGCGAGAACTCGGCGGCAGCGGCAAGTCGGACCGCAACTTCGACGACGACTACAAAGAGTACGTCGACGATGACGAGGACCACTCCGACGACGACCCGGACAACTGGGTCCGTCCGACCCGCTGACCCCCGGTCACATCTGAGCACGCGGTGACTGCCCGCGTGCTCACGCATGTGCCCGCTACGCAGCGGCGTGCAGCACCCGACGAGTCGAGGGCCCACCATGGCCGGACGATGCTCCGGCAGCGTGGCGGGCCCTCGGCACCGACAGGTCAGCGGGGACGGTTGTTCCAGTTGTAGAACGTCGGGATGTTCTCGAAGTGGTTCCAGGCGCAGACCGCGCTGGCCCCGTCGCCACCCGCCACCTCCGCCCGTAATTGACGCGCGACCTCGGCCTCGTGGAGCAGGGCGTTGAGTCCGACAGCGGCCTCCCGCACCCGGTCGGCGACCCGGTCGGGCTCGGCTCCCGTCACGGTCTCAGGCTCCCGGTGACTGGTGGTCTCGGGCATGCTCCAACACTCCCTCCAGTAGGCGGATCTTGCTGTTGCGGCAGTGCTCGGTCTCCGTACCGTCAAAACGCCCCAGCTCGAAGTAGCGGTTGGCCGCGTGGCCTCCGCCACAGAAACCGAAATACGGGCAGGAGGCGCGACACGCCTCCACACCGTCGATGAATTCGCCGACCCAGGGCGTCGCCCCCGCGTCGGCCAGGATGGTGTGCAACGGGGTGGTGAGCACGCTTCCGCTGGAGAAGTCGCCGTAGCGGGGATCGTGGAAACCGGCCAGCTCGGGTGAGAGCACCACGACCGAGCCGTCGTACGCCACTGTCGGTATCGGGTCGAGCCGGCTGGGCAGCAGATCGTCCGCCGTACCGTCCAGCACCGCTGCGGCGTACCGCAACGACCACTCCACCTCCCGCAGGTGGATCCGGGGATCCCGCCGCCAGGCCGCGACCAGCTCGGCCCAGAACCCGGTCACGGCCGGGGCGGCGTGGGCGTTGTCCCGGGTGTTGACTCCCTCGGTCTCCTCGATGTTGACGCCGAGCACCTCGCAACCGAGGTCGAGGAAGTAGTCGTACAGCTCGCTGGCCCGGCCGGGCGACGGATCGTTGACCACCGCGAGCGCCGAGAACGGCAGCCCGTGCCGACGCAGCGCGGCCACCCCGCGGACGATCCGGTCGTACGCCGGTCGACCGGCCCGGGTTACCCGCTCACCGTTGCGTTCCCGCGGCCCGTCCACACTCACGCTCACCCGCATCCGGTGCCGGGCGAAGAACTCGCACCAGGCATCGTCGATCAGGGTGGCGTTTGTCTGGACGTGGTGCTCCACCTCGGGCCCGAAGGGCGCCATCAGCGCCGCCAGCCGCTCCCGACCGGTGGCCAGCGGCTCCCCACCGTGCCAGACCACGGAGAACCGGTCGGTGGCCGCCCACCGGTTCACCGAGGCGGCCACCGCCTCGGCCACCGCGACCGGCATCTGCCGGTCCGCCGCCCGAAACGGCAGGTAGCAGTACGCGCAGTCGAGATTGCAGAGGGTGGTGGGCTGCATCACGACGTACGACGGGACGGTGGCCAGGCCCCGCATCCCGCCCAATGACCGTCCCCGCCCAGCCATCGCCCTCCTCCGTAGCGGTCTTGGGCTGCCGGGCGCGACCCGGCAGGGGCACGCCCCCACAGCTCTCGAGGGTGCCCTTCAGGCTAGGCCGCGACGGCCACTCGGGTGAAGCCCTGATCAGGTGGTCGGACGATCAGCGCAAAGTGATCATCCTCGGGTGTGCTGGCCGACCATCCGCACCTCACCGGTGCCCTCGATGATCTCGCCGACCTGCCAGGCGTCGACGCCCCGACCGGTGAGCGTGGCCAGCGCCCGGTCGGCGTCCTCCGCCGACACGATGGCGAACATGCCGACGCCCATGTTGAAGGTCGCCTCCATCTCCGGATCCTCGATCCGACCCTTGGACTGGACCAGGTCGAAGACCGGCTGCGGCTTCCAGGTCGAGCGGTTCACCACGGCGTCCACGTGCTCCGGCAGGATCCGCACCAGGTTGCCGGGGATCCCGCCGCCGGTGACATGGGCCAGGGCCCGAACCTCGGCCTCCGCGATCAGCTTGAGGCAGTCCTGTGCGTAGATCTTGGTGGGAGTGAGCAGTTCCTCGCCGAGGGTGCGCTGGCGACCGAAGTCGTCGATCACCACGTCGAGGCGCATCCGACCGGCGCCCAGTAGCACGTGCCGGACCAGGGAGTATCCGTTCGAGTGCAGGCCGGACGATCGCATCGCGATCACCACGTCGCCCACCTCGACCCGCTCGGAGCTGAGGATCTCGCTCTCCTCCACCACCCCGACGCCGGTGGCGGAGATGTCGTACTCGTCGGGGCGCAGCACGCCCGGGTGCTCGGCGGTCTCGCCACCCAGCAGCGCGCAACCCGCGTACCGGCAGCCGTCGGCGATGCCGGCGCCGATCTCGGCGACCTTGTCCGGTACCACCTCGCCGGTGGCGATGTAGTCCAGCAGGAACAGCGGCTCCGCGCCGCAGGCGACCAGGTCGTCGACGACCATCGCGACCAGGTCGATCCCGACCGTGTCGTGGATGTTCATCTGCTGGGCGATCACCAGCTTGGTGCCGACGCCGTCGGTGGAGGAGGCCAGGATCGGGTGCTTGTACTTCGTGGTGTCCAGCCGGAACAGGCCGGCGAAGCCGCCGAGGTCACCCATCACCTCCGGCCGGCGGGTCTGCTTCACCTTCGACTTGAGCAGTTCCACGGCACGGTCACCCGCCTCGATGGACACGCCGGCGTCCGCGTACGAGACCGCGCGTTTGCGCGCCGGGCGGCCGGAACCGGCCGTCCAGGGCTGACGGTCCCCGCCAGCGCCGCTCGGGCTGCTTCCTGCGCCGCTGCGCTCGGACACGTGCGTCACGGTTCTCCCCTTTGTGGTTCTCGGCTGTCGCGTCGACGGTGACCGGCACGGCAGCCGGGCGGTGCTACGGGCGGTTTGTGGTCGCCGACGGTTTGAGGTCGCCGAAGCTGCTGTCGAGTGGCGGGACGAGTTGCTCGGCGGATCCGATCTCGTCGGCCGTGTGGTTGGCGACCCGGCGTCCGATCCCTTCGAGCACGTGCTTGCCGATCAGGTTGCCGACGGGCAGTTCGATCGGGTACTCCCCGTCGAAGCAGGCCCGACAGAGCCGGGTCTTCGGCTGCTCGGTCGCGGCGATCAGGCCGGACAACGAGACGTAACCCAGCGTGTCCGCGCCGATCGAGCGCCGGATGCCGTCGTTGTCGAGGCCGTTGGCGAGCAGTTCGGCGCGGGTGGCGAAGTCGATGCCGTAGAAGCACGGCCAGGAGACCGGCGGCGAGGAGATGCGTACGTGCACCTCCACCGCACCGGCCTCGCGCAGCATCCGCACGATCGCGCGCTGGGTGTTGCCGCGGACGATGGAGTCGTCGACCACGACCAGGCGCTTGCCCCGCACGTTCTCCCGAAGCGGGTTGAGCTTGAGCCGGATGCCGAGCTGACGCAGCGTCTGCGACGGCTGGATGAAGGTACGCCCGACGTACGGGTTCTTCACCAGGCCGGCACCGTAGGTGATGCCGGACTGTTCGGCGTAGCCGATCGCCGCCGGCGTGCCCGACTCGGGCACCGGGATCACCAGGTCAGCGTCGACCGGGTGCTCCTTGGCCAGTTGTCGCCCGATCTGGACCCGGGCGGCATGCACGTTGCGGCCGGCGATGGTGGCGTCCGGCCGGGCTATGTAGACGTACTCGAAGAGGCAGCCCTTGGGCTCGGGGGCGGCGAACCTGGTGGACCGCAGCCCCTCCGCGTCGATCGCGATCAACTCGCCCGGCTCGACCTCGCGGACCACGCTGGCACCGACGATGTCCAGCGCGGCGGTCTCGCTGGCCACCACCCAGCCGCGATCCAGTCGGCCCAGCACCAGCGGACGCACACCGTGCGGGTCGCGCGCGGCGTAGAGGGTCGACTCGTCCATGAAGACGAAGCTGAACGCGCCTCGCAGCTGCGGCAGGACCTCCAGCGCGGCGGCCTCGACAGACAGATCCGGCCGGCTGGCCAGCAGCATGGTGACCAACGAGGTGTCGTTCGTCGAACCGTCCGCGCCGAGGCCACGCTCGGCCACCTCACGCTGCAACTCGGCCGTGTTGACCAGGTTTCCGTTGTGCGCCAGCGCGATGGTGGTGCCCGAACTGGTAGCCCGGATGGTCGGCTGGGCGTTCTCCCACGTCGACGCGCCGGTCGTCGAGTAACGCGCGTGCCCGATCGCGACATGACCGCGCAGGCTGGCCAGGGTTGGCTCGTCGAAGACCTGGGCAACCAGGCCGAGATCCTTGTAGACCACCACGCCGGAGCCGTCGCTGACCGCTATGCCGGCCGCCTCCTGACCTCGATGCTGCAACGCGTACAGCCCGAAGTAGGTCAGGTTGGCAACCTCCTCCCCCGGGGCCCAGACGCCGAAGACACCGCACGCGTCCTGGGGGCCGGGTCGCTGGGGATCAAGGTCGTGGCTCAGCCGGCCGTCGCCTCGGGGCACCTGCCGCTCCCTCTTGCTGGTCTGGACTGGCCTGGCGGAACCACGGGGGTTGCTCCGCACCTCTCGGCCGGGACCACACTGTCGTCGCCTGACAGTGTACGCGAATCCATGTCGCCACATACAGTCACACTGTCGCCGCTATGTGTCATCCAGCCCCAGCCATCACCCCAGTTCGAGCGGCAGATATGCAGACAGGTCAGCGCGAGCCCCGCTCGCGTTGACGCGACCCTCCGTAACCGCCTGCGTCCAGTTGAGTCTCCCCGCGGCCAACCCGAGCCAGGTTTCCGGATCCATCTCCACCGTGTTCGGGGGAGTACCGCGGGTGTGTCGCGGCCCCGGAACGCACTGAACTGCACCGTAAGGTGGGACTCGCACCTCCACCGATCGGCCGGGGGCGCGATCCGCGAGGAGGGTCAACAAGGCCCTGACCGCCTCGCGGAGCACCGGCCGTTCGGGTGTACGCCCCTCATCGAGCGCCGACAACGCCGCCGCTACCGAGGCGGACTTAATGTACGGAGAGGACACGACGGGACGATACGGCGTGATCGCGCCGACCGTCACGCTGGCCCTGGGTCGCGCCGATCCGGCCCGACAAGGCATAGTTGCCGACGGCGTATTCGTACCGTGATGTTCCCCCGCCCGGCACCCGCCGGTCAGGGGAGGTCAGTCCGGAAGGCGGTGGACGTGTCAACACACCGACGAGCCTGGCACAAGCGGGCCGGTGTGGTCGTGGCGCTGATGATCGGTGCCCTGCTCGCCGTCCCAGCCACACCCGCCTTCGCCGAGGACCCGGACGTCCAGATCACGAGTCTGTCGAACGGTACCCTCCAGTCCGGTCAGAAAACGTCGATGACGTTCCGGGTCAGGAACGTCGACAGTTCTCTACCCTTCAGCATCACCGTCAGCACCTTCAACGGCCTCAGCTGTCAGGGCGACTGCAACATTCCAGCCCGGTTGATCCCGGCCGGCGAGGAAGCGTCGATCACGGTGGACCTGGTCGCGGGTGACGTGGCGGCCGGTCAGGAGCGCTCCGGCAAGGTGCGGGTGACCGCCCGGGCCGGCGGCGACCAGGGCAGCGACGAGCGCGACATGACGGTGCGCGGCCCCAACCCGCCGCCGACGACGCAGGCGCCGCAGACGGTGCGGTCGATCTCCGGCAAGGTCGTCGACCAGGGCGGCGACGCGGTGGCAGGCGCATACGTCCTGCTGAAGGACAGTGCCGGCAAGCAGCGGGACACCACCACCAACGGCGACGGCAACTTCCGGTTCACCGGCAGCAGCGACAACCCGATCGCGCCCGGGCGGATCGACATCGGCGCGAGCGCCGAGAACAAGAACGCCGTGGCGAGCTTCACCGCCAACGCCGGGCAGAGCATCACCGGACGGCGGATCACCCTCCCGATCGCGGCGTCGGAGAGCCCGAGCGCCAGCCCGTCGGCAAGCGAGTCCGCAGTGCCGACCGAGGACCCGTTCGAGGAGGAACTCGGCGAGGAGGAGGAAACCGCCGCCGAGAGCGCTGCCGCCCAGGCGCCGGCCTCCAACGAGGATTCCGGTGGATTCGGCAACTGGCTGCTCATCCTGCTGGGCGGTCTCTTCGTGGCCGTCGGTGTCGGCACGATCGTGCTGCTCTGGATGAAGCGCAAGGAGAACGAGGACGTCGAGCCCGACGGTGATGTTCCCGCCGGCGCTCCGGCCGGCGCGGTCCCGGCGGCCCGCGGCTCGTTCGCCGGTGCGGACGACCAGACCCGGGTGGTGAACCGGGTCGGTGCCGCACCGGACCCGACCATGGTCGGCGGCGCCGGGTTGGCGAATGCGCCGACGATGATGCACCAGCCGGTCGTCGACGACGTTCCGCCGGACCCCTACGGCGCACCGCCGCAGCCTTACGGTGCCGCGAGCGGGCCCGGTGGCTGGTCCGGTGGTGGCGGTTACGGTGACGAGCCGGCCGGCTACGGCGCTCCGGGCTACGGCAACGCCCCCTCATCGGGCGGGGGCTACGGCAACGCCCCGTCCTCCGGCAGCGGTTATGGCAACAGTCCGTCCTCCGGCAGTGGCTACGGCAGCCGCGACTACGGTGCCGGCAACGCCGGCCCGGACTACCCGCCGGCAGGTGGCGGCTACGGCGAGCGGTACGACGAGCCGACCGGCCGCTATCAGGGCGAGGAAACGGCCTATCCGGCCCCCGCCGACCCGTACGCCACCGGGATGTACCAGCCGGAGGCCAGCCCGGGCTACGGCCAGAACGAGGCCGGCGGTTACGGGCAGAGCGAGGCCGGCGGTTACGGGAGAGGCGAGGCCGGTGGCGACTACGGTCGCCACGACCCTGCCGGTGGCTACGGCCAGAGCGACCCGACGCGCGGTTACGGCCCGGGCGAGCCCGGTGGCTACGGCCAGAGCGACGCGACCCGTGGCTACGGCGAAGGTGAGCCGGGTGGCGGATACGGTCAGGGCGACCCGAACCGCGGCTACCCTCCGGGACAGTCGGGCGGCGGCTACGGCGCGGCGCCCGGTGGCGGGTACGACCAGCCGGCCGGGGGCTACGGCCAGGACGCCGGGCACCAGCGCGGTGGCTACGACAACACCAGCTACGACAGCGGTTACGACCAGGGCGGCTACGGCGGCCCGGCCGGCGGCGGATACGGCCAGGACGCGCCGCCACGCGGTGGTTACGACCAGGGTGGCTACGGTGGTGGCCCGGCCGGTGGCGGGTACGGTCAGGAGCCCCCACGGCAGCGCGGCGGTTACGACAACGGCTACGACCAGGGTGGTTACGGCCAGGGCGGTGGGTACGGCGACCCGGCGCAGGCCGGCCGCGGCCGACCCGAGGGCGCGCCCCAGGACCGTGGCGGTCGCCGCCTGGACTGGCTGGACGACTAGATCCGATCGCGGTCCCCGGTCGAGCCGAGGGCTCTCGGTCCATGCGGCGGCCGGCAAGGCCCGAGCAGCCTCGCGGTTCTGGGCTCGGCCGGCGGGTGTGGATCGGCGGTCCGGCCCGACGCCGTGCACCGCCAGCGGTCAGGCGGCGGAGAAGACGCCCTGGCGGAGCAGTGGGATGACGTCAGAGGTGTCGACGCGTACCGCGATCTCGACATCCTCGGCGAAGCCACCTTCGATCAACTCTCGACCGGAGACACAGCCGCGGATCGCCGCCGGTACGTCCGGGGTGCTGGCCAACGCGGCCAGTGCCATTGCCGCCTCCACCGAGAGCCCGCCCGGCGCACCGGAGAGGGCGTCCAGCACGCTGGCCGCACCCAACTGGTCCTCCACCGAGGGGCGCAACGATCCGTCCGGCCATCGTTCACCGGCGGCCACCACGCCGATCGGGGCGGTCGTCGAGCCGTACCCCTGGCTGCTCAGCCAACGCCCGACGGTGCGTGCGTTGCGCAGGTTGGCCGCGACCACCGGTAGCCCGGTGGCGCTGGCGGCGGCGCTGATGGCCGAACCGTTGGGCGACGGCAACACCAGGTCGGGCACCACCGGAGCCCGACTCAGCGCGGCCGGTGACAGCGACCACGGATGTTCGCGGGTGACCTGCCGGCGGCCGGTCGCGGCGACCGCGCCGACCCGGCGTGCGTAGGTGGCGGCCTGCTCGCCCCAGGGGAACGGATGCACCCGCATCCCCCGCCCCACCGCCACCTCGACGGTGGTGGTGAACGACAGCACGTCCACCACCACCAGTGCCGCGCAGACCCGGCCGAGTTCGGCCGCACCCGCCAGACCCCAGTCGAATCGGACCCCCGACCCGGGTTGGGCGAATACGGCCGCGGCCAACGCCTCAGCGCTCGTCGGGCGCGGGGGGCTGCTCGGTGTCACCGTGTTGCGGAGCGTCCGCCCCGGGTTCCTCGTGGTCGCCCATCGGGGCGGCCGGATCGGCGGCCTCGCCCGACGGCGGGGCCGCCGCGGCACGGTCGCCACGCACCGGCGGGGTGGCCCGCTCGGCCGGTCGGTCGGCCGGCTCACCTGTCGCATCCGTCGCGCCCGGCGCCTGCTCGGCCGGCACCGGCGCGGCTCCGGTCGATGCCGGCACAGCTTCGGACTGCGCCGGGGCGGTCCGCTCAGCCGCCTCCGTCCCAGTCGGCTGCCGGCCGGTGGTCTGGCTCGGGGACTGCGCAGGACCGGTCATCGTCGCGTCGGCCTGCGCACCGTCGATGTCGGCAGCCGCATCGTCCTCGGCGGGCCCGTCGAGGACGACCTCGGCAGTTGCCGGGGCGGTCACCTCGAACGGCTGCACGCCGCCGAACAGAGCCGGCAGGGTGCCGGTGTACGCCTCGCGCAGCTCGTCCAGGCCGATCCGGAACTGGCCGTGCACCTCCAGCGCACCGCCCGTCGGGTCGGTGACGCCGATCAGCTCCCACGGCACGCCGTGCTCGCCGCAGAGTGCGGTGAACGCCTTCTCGTGACCGCGCGGCACCGAGACGAGCACCCGACCGGCGGACTCGCTGAACAGGAAGACGAACGGCATCGAGGTGCCCTCGAACCGCTCCGGCACCGCGATCCGGGCCCCGACGCCGTGGCGCAGGCAGGACTCCACAAGGCTCTGCGCGAGACCACCGTCGGAGAGGTCGTGCGCGGAGCTGAGGTGCCCGACCCGGGCCGCGTCGGCCAGCAGGCCGGCGAGCTGCTTCTCGCGCGCCAGGTCGACGTGCGGGGGTACGCCACCGAGGTGCTGGTGGGTGACCCAGGCCCACTCCGAGCCGGAGAGCTCCACGTGCGTCTCGCCGAGCAGGAAGAGCTGGTCGTGATCGGCGCCGGAACGCGGGACGAAGCCCGACGCCACCCGGTCGGCCACGTTCTCCAGCACACCGAGCACGCCTACGACAGGCGTCGGGTGGATGGCCGCCGCACCGGTCTGGTTGTAGAAGCTGACGTTGCCACCGGTCACCGGGATGCCCAGCTCGGCGCAGCCGTCGGCCAGGCCGCGTACCGCCTCGGCGAACTGCCACATCACGCCCGGGTCCTCGGGCGAGCCGAAGTTCAGGCAGTCGGTGACCGCGATCGGCGTCGCGCCGGTCACCGACACGTTCCGGTACGCCTCGGCCAGCGCCAACTTGGCACCCTGGTACGGGTCGAGCCGCGCGTACCGGCCGTTGCCGTCCACGGACAGCGCCACGCCCAGCCCGGTGCGCTCGTCGATGCGGATCACACCCGAGTCCTCCGGCTGGGCGAGCACGGTGTTGCCCAGCACGTAGCGGTCGTACTGCTCGGTGACCCAGGTCTTGTCGCAGAGGTTGGGCGAGGCGATCATGCGCAGCACGGTCTCGCGCAGGGTGTCCGGGTCGCTCGGCCGGGGCAGCGTCTCCGCCCGGTCGGCCTGGAGCAGAATCAGGTCCGCCGGCTCGCGCATCGGCCGGGCGTAGACCGGTCCGTCGTCCACAAGTGATCCCGGCGGTACGTCCACCACCAGGTGATCCCGCCAGGTGATGTGCAGCCGGCCCGGTGCACCGTCCGACTCGGGCGCGGTGACCTCGCCGATGGCGGTGGCCCAGACGCCCCACTTCTCGGCGGTCTTGAGCACCGCCTCCAGCTTCTCCGGCGTGACGACCAGCAGCATCCGCTCCTGGGACTCGCTGGCCAGGATCTCGTGCGGCTCCATCGAGGGCTCGCGCAGCGGCACCCGCTCCAGCCACACCCGCATGCCGGTGCCGGCGGAGGCGGCCGTCTCGGTCAGGGCGCAGGTCAGGCCGGCGCCGCCGAGATCCTGGATGCCTACGACCAGTTCGGCGTCGTACAGCTCCAGGCACGCCTCGATCAGCAGTTTCTCCATGAAGGGGTCGCCCACCTGCACGGACGGGCGGCGCTGCTCGCTGCCTTCGGTGAAGGTGGCGCTGGCCAGCACGGAGACGCCGCCGATGCCGTCCCGGCCGGTCTTGGCCCCCATCAGCACCACCACGT
The DNA here is from genome assembly GCF_016863575.1 of Micromonospora sediminimaris. Lineage (NCBI taxonomy): Bacteria > Bacillati > Actinomycetota > Actinomycetes > Micromonosporales > Micromonosporaceae > Micromonospora > Micromonospora sediminimaris. Next base: position 68,574 of record NZ_BOPD01000018.1, on the reverse strand, counting down.
TGCCGGGGCCGTTGGCGTCCTTCTTCTGCAGCCGGTCGACCGGCAGCACGCCCAGGCAGAGCGCGTTGACCAGGGGGTTGCCCTGGTAGCAGGGGTCGAAGACCACCTCGCCACCGATGTTGGGCAGACCGAGGCAGTTGCCGTAGCCGCCGACACCGGCGACCACGCCGGGCAGCACCCGGGCGGTGTCCGGGTGGTCCGCGGCGCCGAAGCGCAGTGGGTCCATCACCGCCACCGGGCGGGCGCCCATCGCCAGGATGTCCCGGACGATGCCGCCGACACCTGTCGCCGCGCCCTGGTACGGCTCGACGAAGCTCGGATGGTTGTGCGACTCGACCTTGAAGGTCACCGCGAGTTCGTCGGAGATCCGCACCACACCGGCGTTCTCTCCGATGCCGGCGAGCAGCCGGTCGCTCGGCGGGGCCTTCTCGCCGAACTGCCGCAGATGCACCTTGCTGGACTTGTAGGAGCAGTGCTCGCTCCACATGATCGAGTACATCGCCAGCTCGGACTGGGTCGGCCGGCGGCCCAGGATGTGCCGGATGCGGTCGTACTCGTCGTCGGCGAGCCCCAGCTCGGCGTACGGCTGGAGCTCTTCCGGAGTGCCCGCGGCACGCGGCACGGTGTCCACCCCGTCGGTCCACTCGGTGGCCTCGGACGCGGCGGCGTGCCGGGCCGGGGTGGCCGGCGGAGCGGCGGCCGGCTGCGGCTGCGCCGGGACCGCCTCCGGGTTGTCCCGCACCGGGTCCGGATGCGTGGTCATGACGTCTCCTTGTTGCGCTCGCCGCCCGACGGGCGGGTGAGCCGACCGATGATCCCGTCGCGGACGGTCACGCCGGCGTCCCCACCAGGTGCTTCAGCACGGAGGTGAAGAAGCCGAGACCGTCGAGGGAGGGGCCGGTGAGCGCCTCCACCGCGTGCTCGGGATGCGGCATGATGCCGACCACGTTGCCGGCCTGGTTGGTGATCGCGGCGATGTCCCGCTGCGATCCATTGGGGTTGCCACCGACGTAACGGGCGACGACCCGGCCCTGGGCCTCAAGCTCGTCCAGCGTTGCCGGGTCGGCGACGTAGCAACCCTCGCCGTTCTTGACCGGGATCAGCACCTCCTGGCCCGGCTGGAACGTGTTCGTCCAGGCGGTCCCGGTCGTCTCGATGCGCAGGATCTGGTCGCGGTTACGGAAGTGCAGGTGCTGGTTGCGGGTGAGCGCCCCGGGCAGCAGGTGCGCCTCGCAGAGGATCTGGAAGCCGTTGCAGATGCCCAGCACGGGCAGGCCCGCGCCGGCGGCGTCGATGATCTTCTCCATCACCGGCGCGAACCGGGCGATGGCCCCACAGCGCAGGTAGTCGCCGTAGGAGAAGCCACCGGGCAGGACAACCGCGTCCACCCCGTGCAGCTCCGCCTCACCGTGCCAGAGACGGACCGGTTCGGCACCGGCGATCCGTACGGCCCGGGCCGCGTCCCCGTCGTCCAGCGAGCCGGGGAACGTCACCACACCGACCCGGGCGGTCACGACCGGGCTTCCGCGGCTTCGTCGGTCTCGACCAGACGGACCGTGAAGTCCTCGATGACCGGGTTGGCGAGCAACTTGTCGGCGATCTCCCGAGCCCGGTCCAGGTCCGGTTCACCGGTAAAGTCGATCTCGATCCGCCTGCCGATCCGTACCGAGGCGACGTCGTTGACGCCGAGCCGGGGCAGCGCGTTTGCGACGGCCTGGCCCTGAGGATCGAGGATCTCGGGCTTGAGCATGACGTCGACGACGACGCGAGGCACTGGGCACTCCTGACTGTGTACGCAGTTGGGTGCCGACCCACAACGGGCGAGCGCAGCCAGCCTACCTGGCAGATGCCGCGCCAGACGCACCGGCCGGACGCCGTCCGGGTGCCGCCCGGACCCTACCCGCACGGACCGATCGGGACCGATACGGGTTCGTTGCGATCCCGATACGGCTTCGTTGCCGACCCTTGCCGATCATCCCCGGCCGGACGAGCCCCTGGCTGCAGAGCAGCTGGGAGCCGCCGCCGGTCGCGAGCGGTCCGGCGACGGGAAATCCAACTGTTACATCACCTTGTTTCAATGAACCTCTTGTGAAACACCTCACCGGGCCCTACGGTACATCGTCAGATGTCGATGTACCGACGTCGCGGTGGCGGATCACCCCCGTCCGTCACCGCAGGCCGGCCCGGTGAACCCGGGTCCTGGGAACCCCGAAGGAGTCCCATGCGCATCCGATCCCTGATCGCGGTCCTCGCCACCGCCATGGCCGCGGTGATGGGCGCCAGTTCTGGCGCCGTCGCCTCACCCGTCGCTCCCCTCATCATCGGCGGCGGCACCGTCTCCTCGGCACCGTGGGCCGCCGCGGTCTTCAGCAACGGCTCGTTCACCTGCTCCGGCACGATCATCGCCCCGCAGTGGGTCCTCACCGCGCGGCACTGCCTCGGCGGCTCGATGTCGGTCCGGGTGGGCAGCGTCTACCGCTCCTCCGGCGGTGTCACCCGCACGGTCAGCGCCACCTACGGCCGGTACGACCTGGCCCTGATGCGCCTGTCCAGCTCGGTGAGCACTAGCTACGTCACGCTGGCCTCCAGCAACCCGCCGGTCAACTCGACCAACTCGATCTACGGCTGGGGCATGACCTGCTACAGCGGCTGCTCGGCGTCGAGCCAGCTCAAGACCGCGAGCGTTCGGGTCACCAGCACGAACGTGAGTGACGCGTACGGCGGGCAGGCGATCCGGAGCACCCGGATCAACGGCAACGCCTGGCGGGGCGACTCGGGCGGCCCACAGTTCTACAACGGTCAGCAGGTCGGCGTCGCCTCCACCGCCGACGGCCAGAGCATCCAGAACTACGGCAGCGTCGCGTACAACCGTGCCTGGATCCGGTCCGTTTCCGGCGTCTGACGGTTAGCGCCCGTGGCGGCGCGGATGGTGGGCCCTGCGCCCGCCGTCCGCGCCGCGCGGTTTTTCAGCATCCGAGCAGGTGAACAGGGCTCACGATGTGCCGCACCCAGGCCTGCCAGCATCGGAAACGTGCTGGTCGTGACGACGGATCAACTTCCCGGCTACGAGATCCGCCAGATCCTCGGCGAGGTGGTCTCCTCCATGGCCAGAACCCGCAACCCGTACCGCGAGGGAGTGAAGAACCTGCGCGGTGGCGCGTACGACCCGATGGCGCCGGACAACCTCACCCGCTGGCGTACCGACTCGGTCGCCCGCCTCGGCGAGGAGGCCCGGCGGCTCGGCGCGAACGCCGTGGTGGGGATGCGGTTCGACAGCCGCGACTGCGGCGAGATGTGGATGGAGATCTGCGCCTACGGCACCGCCGTGATCGTGGTGCCGAAGGTCCCCGACGTCATGCCCCCCGACCAGCCCCTGGTGGCCGCCGAGACGGCCCAGGAACCAGCCTTCGCCGAGGAGCCCGGCAAGATCGCCGAACCCCCCAGCGCCCCCACCCTCGGCACCGCCCCCGAAACCCCCACCCGCGACTGACCCCACCCAGCACCCCGCACCCACCCGCACCGGCCCGCACCGGCTCCCGTTGATCAAGAAGTTTTGGTCGTGGATCCGGTGGATCCCCGACCAAAACTTCTTGATCAACGCCGTCTTTGGATGGGGTTAGAGGATGGGGGGTGGGGAGTAGGTGGAGGCTTGGGGGTGGGATTCGACGATTCTGGTGATTCTGGCGGTGACTGCCTGGATCTGGGTGGGGGCGGCGCCTACGAAGGCGGCGCGGTCGGCGACCAGAGCGTCGATCTCGGGGCGGGTCAGGGCGAGGCGGCTGTCCGCCGCCAGGCGGTCGAAGAGGTCGTTGTCCGGGGTGCCCTTTTCCCGCATGGCCAGGGCGACCGCGACGGCGTGCTCCTTGATCGCCTCGTGGGCGGTTTCCCGGCCGACGCCCCGGCGGACGGCAGCCACCAAAATCTTGGTGGTGGCCAGGAACGGCAGGAACCGCTCCAGTTCCCGGTTGATCACCGCCGGGTACGCGCCGAACTCGTCGAGCACGGTGAGGAACGTCTGGAACAGCCCGTCGGCGGCGAAGAAGGCGTCCGGCAGGGCCACCCGGCGCACCACCGAACAGGAGACGTCCCCCTCGTTCCACTGGTCACCGGCCAGCTCGCCGACCATCGACAGGTAACCCCGGATGATCACCGCGAAGCCGTTGACCCGCTCCGACGAGCGGGTGTTCATCTTGTGTGGCATCGCGCTGGAGCCGACCTGGCCCGGCTTGAAGCCCTCGGTGGCCAACTCCTGACCGACCATCAGCCGGATCGTGGTGGCCAACGACGACGGCGCGGCAGCCACCTGCGCCAACGCGGAGAGCACGTCGAAGTCGAGCGACCGGGGGTAGACCTGGCCGACGCTGCCCAGCACCCGGCCGAAGCCCAGGTGCTCGGCGACCCGCCGCTCCAGCTCGGCCACCTTCTCGGCGTCGCCGTCGAAGAGGTCGAGCTGGTCGGCGGCGGTGCCGACCGGCCCCTTGATCCCCCGCAGCGGATACCGGGCGATCAGGTCCTCCAACCGCTCGTACGCGATCAGCAGCTCCTCGGCGGCCGACGCGAAGCGCTTGCCCAGCGTGGTCGCCTGAGCCGCCACGTTGTGCGATCGGCCGGCCATCACCACGTCGGCGTACTCGTGGGCGTGCCAGGCGAGCCGAGCCAGCGTCGCCACCACCCGATCCCGGATCAGCTCCAGTGAACGGCGCACCTGGAGCTGCTCGACGTTCTCGGTGAGGTCCCGGGAGGTCATCCCCTTGTGCACGTGCTCGTGCCCGGCGAGCGCGCTGAACTCCTCGATCCGGGCCTTCACGTCGTGTCGGGTGACCCGCTCCCGCGCCGCGATCGAGGCCAGGTCGACATCGTCAAGCACCCGCTCGTACGCCTCGACCACCCCGTCCGGCACCGGCACGCCCAGGTCCCGCTGGGCCCGGAGCACAGCGAGCCAGAGCCGTCGTTCCAGCCGGATCTTCTCCTCCGGCGACCAGAGGGTGACCAGCTCGGGCGAGGCGTACCGGTTGGCGAGCACGTTAGGGATCGTCGTCACGGACCCATTCTCCCGACCCCCGCCGCACCAACCCGAGCGGGTCCGGGTTGATCATGAGGTTGGCGGCGACTTGAAGATCAATAACTGCCGTTAACCTCATGATCAACGGGGCAAGGGCAGGGCGGGGCGGGGTCAAGGCGGATCGGGGCAGCGGTCAGCGCTCAGCGGTCCAGGATCGCGGTGACGCCCTGGCCACCGGCGGCGCAGATGGAGATGAGGCCGCGTCCGCTGCCCTTTGCGGCGAGCAGCTTGGCCAGGGTGGCGACGATTCGGCCGCCGGTGGCGGCGAACGGGTGACCGGCGGCCAGCGAGGAGCCGTTCACGTTGAGCTTGTCGGTGTCGATGGCGCCGAGCGGGGCGTCCAGACCGAGCCGGTCCTTGCAGAACTCCGGCGACTCCCAGGCCGCCAGGGTCGCCAGCACCTGCGAGGCGAACGCCTCGTGGATCTCGTAGTAGTCGAAGTCCTGAAGGGTGAGCCCGGCCCGGTCGAGCAGCCGGGGCACGGCGTACGCGGGTGCCATCAGCAGCCCCTCCTCGCCGTGCACGAAGTCCACCGCGCCCGTCTCGGACCAGGAGAACCAGGCCAACACCGGCAGGTTGTGCTCGCGCGCCCACTCCTCGCTGGCCAGCAGCACGGTTGAGGCGCCGTCGGTGAGCGGCGAGGAGTTGCCGGCGGTCATGGTGGCCTGTTCGGCGTCCGGCCCCTTGGCACCGAAGACCGGCCGCAGCGTGCCCAGCTTCTCCAGGGTGGTGTCGGGGCGGAGGTTCTGATCGCGGGTCAGCCCCAGGTAGGGGGTCATCAGGTCGTCGAAGAAGCCCTTGTCGTACGCGGCGGCGAGCCGCTGGTGCGACCGTAGGGCCAACTCGTCCTGCGCCTGCCGGTCGATGTTCCAGCGCAGCGCGGTCTGCGCGGCGTGCTCACCCATGGACAGGCCGGTGCGCGGCTCGGCGTTGCGGGGGATCTCCGGCTTGAACGGCTGGGCCGGGCGCAGTTTCGCGGCGATCCGCAGCCGTTCACCGAGGGTGCGGGCGGAGTTGAGCTTGAGCAGCGTGCGACGCATGTCCTCGTTGACCGCGAGCGGCGCGTCGGAGGTGGTGTCGACGCCACCGGCGATTCCGACGTCGAGCTGACCGAGGGCGATCTTGTTGGCGACCAGGATGACGGCCTCCAGGCCGGTGCCGCACGCCTGCTGGATGTCGTATGCCGGGGTGCGCGGGTCGAGCTTCGAGCCGAGCACCACCTCGCGGGTGAGGTTGAAGTCCTTCGCGTGCTTGAGCACCGCACCGGCGACGACCTCGCCGACCCGCTGCCCGGCCAGACCGAACCGGGCGATCAGCCCGTCCAGGGCCGCGCCGAGCATGTCGGAGTTGGAGGCGCTGGCGTAGCGCGAGTTGGAGCGGGCGAAGGGGATCCGGTTGCCGCCGATGATCGCGACCCGTCGAACGTTCTGCACGATCCGCCTCCTCGAAAGTGTTGCCCGCACCTTACTCACCAGTAGGCTACGCCTATGACCGACAGGTATGCGAGCTTCGTCCAGTCGGGCACCGGGCGGGCGCTGGTCAAGCGCCTCGGGCTGCCCGATCCGCCGCGACTGCGCCGGCACGCACCCGGCGAGCCGATTCTGCCCGGGCTGGTCCTGCTCGGCGCCGCCACCGGCGGGCGGCTCAGCGAGCCGGTCGGCAAGGCCCTGGCCGCCGCCGGGCTCGCCCTGCGCGATCCGGTCACCGCCGTGCCCGATCCGGCAACCGGTCGTACGCCGGAGAGCGCCGCCCTCGTCTTCGACGCTACCGGGATCACCGAGTCGTCCCACCTTCGCCAGCTCTACGACTTCTTCCACCCGCAGGCCCGGGCGGTTCAGCCCAGCGGCCGGGTGATCGTGCTGGGCACACCGCCGGCCGAGTGCGGCACGCCCCGCGAGGCGACCGCCCAGCGGGCGCTGGAGGGGCTGACCCGCAGCATCGGCAAGGAGTTCGGCAGAGGGGTCACCGCGCAACTGGTGTACGTCACGCGGGACGCCGACCCGGGCACCTGGACCAGCCTGGAGGCGACCCTGCGGTTCCTGCTGTCGGGCCGTTCCGCGTACGTCTCGGGGCAGGTGATCCGGGTCGGTGCCGGCCAGGCCACCGCGCCGGCCGACTGGGACCGCCCACTCGACGGACAGGTGGTGCTGGTCACCGGCGCGGCGCGGGGCATCGGCGCGGCGTTGGCCCGGGTGCTGGCCCGCGACGGCGCGACAGTGGTGGCGCTGGACGTGCCGGCCGCCGGGGACGAGCTGGCCACGGTGGCAAACGAGATCGGCGGTAGCGCCGTGCAGCTCGACCTGACCACCCCCGACGCGCCGGCCCGGCTCGCCGAGCACCTGGCCAGCCGGTACGGACGGGTGGACGTGGTGGTGCACAACGCCGGCATCACCCGGGACAAGACGCTCGGCCGGATGGATGCCGACCGGTGGGACCAGGTCATCGACGTCAACCTGTCCAGCCAGGAACGCATCAACGACCTGCTGCTGGAGCGCGGGCTGATCCCGGCCGGCGGGCGGATCATCGGCGTCTCCTCGATCGCCGGGATCGCCGGCAACCGCGGCCAGACCAATTACGCCACCAGCAAGGCCGGGGTCATCGGTCTGGTCGACTCGCTCGCCCCGGCGCTGCGGGAACGGCAGATCAGCGTCAATGCGGTCGCGCCCGGGTTCATCGAGACCCGGCTGACCGCCCGGATCCCGCTGGTGCTGCGGGAGGCGGGCCGCCGGATGAACAGCCTCTCGCAGGGCGGGCTGCCGGTCGACGTCGCGGAGACCATCGGCTGGCTGGCCTGGCCGGCGTCCGGTGCGGTCACCGGCAACGTGGTCCGGGTCTGCGGCCAGAGCCTGCTGGGGGCGTGATGGCCAGGCGTGGACGTGGCGAGGAGCCCGGAGACGACCTGTCGGTCGGTGAGCTGATCGACGGGCCGACCGAGATCCTGACGCCGGAGATCCGGGCCGCCGCGCTGGCCGGCGGGGCAGACCTGGAACAGACCCGGGACCTCTCCGGGCCGGGCAAGGCGGTGACCGGTGCCCGGCGATCGACCGACACCGCCGTCGGCCCCCGCGAACCCGCGGCGCGGGCCCGGGTGGAACTGCCTCGGATGCCGACCGCTGGTCCGTTGTACCGGCGGGCGCTGCTGAACGCGGTGCCGGGGCTGGGCGGCCGGCAAGCCACCGGGGTGCCGGCGGTCGAGCTGGCCGTCGCCGGGGTGGCGGTCGATCCGGAGCGGCTGGCCGACTACGACCGGGTCTGCGGGTTCCGCCTCGCCGATCGGCTGCCCGCGACCTTTCCGCACGTCATGGGCTTTCCGCTGGCACTTCGGCTGATCACCGCGCCCGAGTTCCCGATCCCGCTGACCGGGGTGGTGCACGTCGGCAACCGGATCACGCTGCGGCGGCCGGTCACCATCGGCGAGCGGCTGGACTTCACCACCTGGGCGGAGAACCTGCGTCCGCACGACCGGGGACGGCAGGTGGACGTGGTACTCGTCGGGTCGGTCGACGGCGAGGAGGTGTGGCGCGGCGTCTCGACGTACCTCGGCCGGCAGCGCACCCCGGACGGCGGTGAGCGGCGCGACCACGGCGAGCGGCCACCGCCGCCGGCCGCCACCGCCCGCTGGTCGGTCACTCCCCGGGTGGGTACGGACTACGCGCGGGTCTCCGGCGACCACAACCCGATCCACACCTCGCGGCTGGGGGCGCGGCTGCTCGGTTTCCCCCGGCCCATCGCACACGGCATGTGGAGCAAGGCGCGGTGTCTCGCGGCGTTGGAGAGCCGGCTGCCCGAGGCGTACACGGTGGACGTGGCGTTCAAGCTTCCGGTGCCGCTGCCCGGCACGGTCGCCTTCAGCGCCACGGCGCTCGACCGGGGCTGGGATTTCGGTCTGTACGACAGGCGTGGTCGCCCACACCTGGCGGGCACCATCCGCTGAGCGGGGCCGGGCACTTGCCCGGCCCTCTCTTTTCCGTTAGGTTGTTCTCAACTAGAGATGTTCTCGAAGTGAGAGTGATCGAGCGTGAACGAGCAGGATTTCCTCGCCGCCTACGACCCGCGGGCCTATCCGGCGGTCGCGGTGACCGTCGACATCGTCGCCCTGACCATCCGCGACGGCGCGCTGCACCTGCTGCTGATCCGCCGAGGCGAGCAGCCGTACGCAGGTCTCTGGGCCCTGCCCGGCGGATTCGTCCGGCCGGACGAGGACCTGGCCGCCGCCGCCCGTCGGGAGCTGGCCGAGGAGACCGGTCTCGACGGCGAGCCACTCCGCCGCGTCCACGTCGAGCAACTGGCCTCCTACGGCGCGCCCGACCGCGATCCCCGGATGCGGATCGTCTCGATCGCCCATCTGGCCTTCGCCCCCGACCTGCCGGACGCGACGGCCGGCACCGACGCCGACGAGGCGGCCTGGGCGCCGGTCGCCGAGTTGGCCAACCGGCAGCTCGCCTTCGACCACGGTCAGATCGTCGCCGACGGGCTGGAGCGGGCGCGCTCCAAACTGGAATACACCCCGCTGGCCACCCGCTTCCTCGCACCCGAGTTCACCATCGGGGAACTGCGGGCGGTCTACGAGACGGTCTGGGGCCATCAGCTGCACGCCGGCAACTTCCACCGCAAGGTGCTCTCGGTGCCCGGCTTCGTGGAGAGCACCGGCGAAAGCACCGAGCGCGGTGGCACCCGAGGCGGCCCGCGGGCCCGGCTCTACCGGGCCGGTGACGCTCGGCTGCTGCATCCGGCGCTGCTGCGTCCGGCACGCGAGGAGACGGTGCGATGACCACCGACGAGGCGATCCGCCTGGTCACCGCCGCCCGTGACGACAACGAGCTGTTCGGTGGCGACGCGCCGGAGCGGCGCTACCGGGAACTCGTCGGTGCTCTGCACCCGGACCGGCTCGGTTGGGTCGGTCCGGGGATCCGGGCCGCTGCCATCGACGCCTTCCTCCGGGTGACCACCCGCTGGCGGGCCCGGCGGGCCACCGTGTTGCACGGCTACCGGTGCGGGCGGCCCGCGTACTCCGGCGACCTCGCCGACCTGTACGACGTCGGTGCCGACCGGCTGCTCAAGCTGCCCCGCGACGCGGCCGACAACGACCTGATGGTCCGCGAGCAACGCGCCCTGCGCACGCTTGCCGAGCGGGGTGACCCGCGCTGGCTGCCGTACGTGCCCCGGCTGGTCGACAGCTTCACCCACCGCGACGCCGGCACCGGGGCGGACCGCCGGATCACCGTGCTCGGCACCGCGCCCAACCTGCACAGCCTGGTCGAGGTGCGGCGGGCCTATCCGGACGGGCTGGACGCCCGGGACGTGGCGTGGATGTGGCGTCGGCTCCTGGTCGCCCTCGGCCTGGCGCACCGGGCGGGCCTGGTGCACGGTGCGGTGCTGCCGTCGCACGTGCTCATCGACCCCGACGCGCACGGTCTGGTGCTTGTCGACTGGTGCTTCTCCACCGAGCCGGGCGGCACCGTGCCGGCGATGGTGCCCGAGCACGAGTCCTGGTATCCGCCGGAGGTGCCCAACCGTCAGCCGTGCGGGCCGGGCACCGACATCTTCATGGCCACCCACTGCATGACCTGGCTGCTGGACCGCCGGGCCCCGCGCCAGTTGCTCGACTTCGCCCGGGGCTGCCGGCAGGGGCTCCTGCGCGCCCGCCCCGACGACGCCTGGCTGCTGCTGCGCGAACTGGACGAGGTGCTGCACCGCCTCTACGGGCCGCGCACCTTCCGCCCCTTCACCCTCAACCCCTAAGGAGGCTGCCATGGGCAGCGGAGCATGGTCCACCGATGTGTACGACGCCGCCGACCGCTACCGCCGGGCCACCGGCGCCAGCGCCTTCTCCTACAGCGACAGCGGAGCCCGGGTGGTGCACCCGGCGCTGGACCCGCGCGGCGCGGTACGGGAGAGCCGGGACAGCGCGGAGCACCCCCAGTCGACCCCCGTCGCGGTCCTGTTCGACGTGACCGGCTCGATGGGGCACGTGCCCCGCGTCCTCCAGGCCAAGCTGCCGCAGTTGCTGGGTCTGCTGCTGCGCCAGGGCTACGCCCGCGACCCGCAGATCATGTTCGGCGCGATCGGGGACGCCACCTGTGACCGGGTGCCGTTGCAGGTGGGGCAGTTCGAGTCCGACAACCGGATGGACGACGACCTCGGCCGAATCGTGCTGGAGGGCGGCGGTGGCGGCCAGATGCGGGAGTCGTACGAGCTGGCGCTGTACTTCATGGCCCGGCGCACGATCACCGACAGCTGGGAGAAGCGCGGCCGGCGCGGCTACCTGTTCGTCATCGGCGACGAGTTGGCGTACCCGCAGGTGAAGGCCGGCGAGGTGAGCCGGCTCGTCGAGGACGACCTGCGCGAGGACGTGCCGTTGCGGCAGATCGTCGACGAGGTCACCCGCCGCTGGGACACCTACTACCTACTACCCGCCGGCAGCCACTACTCGGGCAACCGCCGGGTGCTCGACTTCTGGCGCGACCTGCTCGGCCAGAACGCCCTGGAGTTGGACGATCTCGCTGCGGTCTGCGAGACCATCGCGCTCACCGTCGGCCTCGGTGAGCAGGCGATCGACCTCGACCAGGGCCTACGGGACCTGGACCGCGCCGGCTCGTCCGCCACCGGCACGGTGTCGAAGGCCCTCGCCCGGTTGGACGGGAGAGCCCGGGCCGAGGTGTCGGAGCTGCCGGCCAGCCGTACCACCGGCCGCGGAGTGGTCCGGCTGTGACCCGGCCGGTGGCGGGCGTGGTTCCGGGCGGCGCGGTGACCGGCGGGCCGGCGGACGCCGTGGCGGGCCGGCGATCGACGGGCGGACCGGCGGCGAGGGGGCCGCGCGGCCAGCACGTGATCGTGGTCGACCTCGGATACGGCGACGCGGGGAAGGGCACCGTCGTGGACTGGCTCTGCGCGACCCGGCCGGTGCGGACGGTGGTGCGGTTCAACGGGGGTGCGCAGGCGGCACACAACGTCGTCCTGCGCGACGGCCGGCACCACACGTTCGCCCAGTTCGGGGCCGGCACCTTCCGCGCCGGGGTGGGCACCCACCTGTCCCGCCACGTGGTGGTGGATCCGCTGGCGTTGGCCGCCGAGGCGGACCACCTCGCCGCCGTCGGGGTACCCGACGCGCTCGACCGGCTGACCGTGGACGGGGAGGCGCTGCTGGCCACCCCGTACCACCGGGCCGCCAACCGGGCCCGGGAGCTGGCCCGCGGAGCCGACCGGCACGGTTCCTGCGGGCTGGGGGTGGGCGAGGCCGTCGCGTACGGTCTCGCCCACCCCGACCAGGCACCCCGGGTGGCGGACTGCCGCAGCCCGGAGCTGCTGCGCCGCCGGCTGACCGCGCTGCGGGACCGGCTCACCGCCGAACTCGGCCCGCTGGGCGCCCCGCCGGTCGCCGACTGTCTGCCGGCGTACCGGGCCTTCGCCGAGCGGGTGGCGATCGTGGACCGGAGTTGGCTCGCCACTGAGTTGCGCGCCGGCACGTGCGTGTTCGAGGGCGCGCAGGGGGTGCTGCTGGACGAGTGGCACGGCTTCCACCCGTACACGACGTGGAGCACCACCACCGCCGCCAACGCCGAGGCGCTGCTGACCGAGGCCGGGCTGGCCGGATCCGCGACCCGGCTCGGCGTGCTGCGCACGGTCACCACCAGACACGGGCCGGGTCCGCTGGTGACCGAGGATCCGGCGCTCGGGCTGACCGAGCCGCACAATGGGACGAACCCGTGGCAGGGCCGGTTCCGGTTCGGCCACTTCGACGCCGTCGCCCACGCGTACGCCCTGGCGGTCGCCGGTGGGGTCGACGGCCTGGCGCTGACCCACCTGGATCTCGTCGGGCAAGGTCTCGATCTGCGGATCTGCCACCGATACGCCGACCTGGACGGACTGCGGCCGGGTCCACCCGGAGACCTCGACCGGCAGGCGGCGCTCACCGCCCGCCTGCTGCGGACCCGACCGGTGTACGACGACCCGGCGCCGGTCGACTGGCCCACGGCGGTGGAGCAGGCGCTGGGCGTACCCGTCGTGCTCACCTCCCACGGCCCCACAGCCGAGGACAAGGCGGTTCGGCTCGACGCCAGCCGTTCCGAACGCGGCACGGTCACCCGGTCCACGGTGGCAACGGGTGGAAGGCCCCATTAGCGGTGATCCGTCCGTCCCGCCCCGATGCCTCCGTCCGGCGGCGAGCATGTAGCCATGGAGGCCGCGCTCGACCTGCTCCGGCACACGCTCACCTCACCGTGGGTGTATCTGCTGCTGTTCGGACTCACCGCGATCGACGCGATCTTCCCGTTGGTGCCGGCCGAGGCGGCGGTCATCACGGTCACCGTTCTCGCCACCGGCGGCGAGCCGAATCTGGTGGTGGTGATCGTGGTGACCATGCTCGGTGCCATGCTCGGCGACCACGTCTCCTACGCCATCGGGCGCGGCGGCGGCTCAGGTCGTCTGGATCGTTCGCCGGAGGACAGCCGACGCCGGGCCGGATCGCAGTGGGCGCGGCGGGCGGTGTGCCGGCACGGCGGCGTCATCCTGACCTCCGCCCGATACCTGCCCGGCGGGCGGACGGCGGTCACCCTGACCATGGGGGCGGTGCGCTACCCACTGCGCCCGTTCCTGCTCTACGACCTGATCGGTGCCGGCACCTGGGCGCTCTACTGCGTGCTGCTCGGCCTCTTCGGCGGGCTGGCCTTCGAACGTGAGCCGATCTACGGGATCCTCGCCGGAATCGGCCTGTCGATCGCGGTAACCCTGCTGGTGCAGCTGGCACGCGGGCTGCGCCGCCGCGCCCATCGCCGGGCCGCACGACGCTGAACTCCGCTCACGGTCGCAGAGCCGCTGTCCGCCGTTGAACCCGCTCTCCGACACCGAGCGTTCCGCACCGATCAGGGCAGTTCGGCGTCGTGGACCAGGATCGCCAACTGCACCCGGTTCCCGGCGCCGACCTTCGTCATCGCCCGACTCACGTGCCCTTTCACCGTGGCCTCGCTCATCAGTAGTTGACGAGCAATCTGGGCGTTCGCGCATCCCCGCCCCACCGCACGCGCAATCTCCAGCTCCCGTGCGGTCAGGCACTGGAGTTGACGCCGGGCAGTGTGGCGTCGGGACGGGCCGCGTTCCGCGAAGGAATCGATCAAGCGCCGGGTCACGGCGGGCGCGAGCATGGCGTCACCGCTGGCCACGGCGCGTACTGCGGCGGTCAGGTCGGCCGGGGCGGTGTCCTTGAGCAGGAAGCCGACCGCACCGGCACGCAGGGCGTGGTGCACGTACGCGTCCCGGTCGAAGGTCGTCAGCATGATCACTCTTGCCCCGGCGGCGACAATGTCCGGCGCTGCGGCGAGGCCGTCCATGCCCGGCATACGAACGTCCAACAGGACCACGTCCGGTCGGAGCCGCCGCACCTCGGCTCGGGCCGCAGCGCCGTCCGCGGCCTCGCCCACCACCGTGATGTCGCCGGCCGCTTCGAGGATCAACCGCAGGCCGGACCGGATCAACTGCTCGTCGTCGACGATCAGAACTCGAATCACTCCGGCTCCCCCGTCGGAAGCAGCGCTCGGACCAGGAAGCCCTCGTCATACGGTCCGGCCGTGAGCCGCCCGCCGAGCAGTTCCACACGTTCCCGCAGACCAATCAGGCCCAACCCCGCGCCGGGCAGAGCCGCTCCGCCGATCGCCGGCCCGTTGCGCACCCCGACCTCGACCCCGCTGGACAAATACCGCAGGCTGACCGTCGTCTCCGCATCGAGGGCGTGCTTCCGTACGTTCGTCAGCGCCTCCCGGACCACCCGGTGCACCGTCCGCCCGACCGTCGCCGGCAGGGGTCGAGGGATCCCCTCGTCCTGCCGGTCGACCCGCAGGCCGGCGGTACGCGACTCCTGGATCAGGACATCCACCTCCGACAACCCCGGCGGCGGTACGGGCCCGGCCGCTCCACGCAGCACGCCGAGTACCTCGCGGAGGTCGGCAAGGGCCTGCCGACCGGTCGATCGGATCAGCGACGCGGTCTCCACCGCCGCCGAGTCGGCGGATGTCACCTCCAACGCGCCCGCATGCACCACCATCAGCGACACCCGGTGGGCGACCACGTCATGCATCTCCCGGGCGATCCGGGCCCGTTCCTCGGCGCGGGCCTGCTCCATGCGGGCCACCTGTTCGCGTTCCAGCCGCTCGGCCCGGTCGCGCAACGCGCCGACGGTGTCCCGCCGGGCCCGCGTCCAGAGCCCGATCACCAGTGGCAGCAGCACCAACCAGGCGAAGAGCGTCAGCACATTGCCCGGCGTGGCCATGGTGATCTGCCGGTGCCCACCAGCGGCCCACCCCACCATCACACCGATCGCCGTCACCAGCACCGCACCGGCCAGGTAGGCGACGATCCGGCGACGACCCCGCAGCCACAGCCCGGCCAGGAGGGACGCCGCCGCCGGGACCGGCCAGGCGGCAAGCAGCGGCCAAGCGACGGCAGCCGCGGCGAACAGCGGCCAGCGGCGTACCCGCGCCACCGCCACCGCAGTTCCGGAGGCGACGACGACGGCGAGGACCACCGCCCGGGGGAGAGGTGACGCCACCCCGGCCGCGCCGTTTGCGGACATCCAGACCCCGACCGATACCAGTACGGCCAGCACCGGCAACGCGTACCGCCGGAGAAGGTTCCGGACTTCGACGATGGCCATCGTTGCAGGCTAGTGGCGTCCGGGCCGGTCGGGCCGCCGCCGACGGCCAGAGGGGGGACACTTCCGGGCGGCTGGCCCGCCCTTCTCGGGGTTGGCCCGGAGCCGGAGTCAGGGCTGACCACAACTTAGGTAGCGGGACGGCAATGACGATCGGTCGATGGCCGGAAACCACGCGGGGACCAGCATCGGAAGCATGCAATTGGTGCTCGACCTGCTCCACGAGACGATGTCCTCGCCCTGGGTTTACCTGGCCCTGTTCGCAGTCGCGGTGGTTGACGGGTTCTTCCCGGTGGTGCCCAGCGAAACCGCGGTCATTACCGCCGGGGTCTTCGCGGCGACCGGACAGCCGGCGCTGTCGGTGGTGATCGTGGTGGCGGCGGCCGGCGCCCTGGTCGGTGACCACATTTCGTACGCCATCGGCCGACGCGGCGGCGGACGCCTGCTCACCCGCCTACCGGAACAGGGGCGACGGCGTGCGGTGTACGCCTGGGCCAGCCGGGGCATCGCCGTACGCGGCGGTCTGATCCTGACCGTGGCGCGATACGTACCGGGTGGTCGGACGGCTGTCACCATGACCATGGGGGCGACCCGGTTTCCCCGGTCGCGGTTCCTGATGTTCGATGCACTGGCCGCCGGCACCTGGGGGATCTATTCGGCGCTGGTCGGCTATCTGGGCGGGCTCGCCTTCGAACAGGACCCGCTGCGCGGGCTGCTACTTGGGCTCGGCCTCGCGTTCAGCGTCACAGTGACGGTGGAGACGGCCCGCTGGGCGTACCGACGACGAGCACGCTCGCTGCCGGCAGCTACGGAGGCCGGTGCCAGAGGTTCCATCGGCGATGCGTGATTGCGAGCGCGTTCCCGGCGCTGGACCGCTGCCTACCCCTGAGGCGGGTGCCAGGTGACGCCGCGCAGCAGTTGCCCGGCGCCGAGCCAGGCGACGTTCATCATCTGGGTGGCGGTCTTCTCCGGGTCGGCTTCCGGATGGTCGGCCAACCAGTCGGCCAGTGACTCGCTCGCGCCGACAAGCGCGTACGCGACCACCTCCAACTCGGTGTGGGCCACCTCTCGCCCCTCGGCGCGCAGCGCGTGGTCGAGCATCCCGGCGGCCACCTCCACCAGCCGCGCCCGCATCACGGTCAACTCACGCGCGAAGGGTTGCTCGGCGCGGGCCTGCCGGTAGAGCACCGCCCAGCCGTCCCGATGCGCGCCGACAAAGCCGAAGAACGCCCGCAGCCCGCGCCAGAGCCGCTCGTCGGCGGGCAGGTCGGGGTCGGCGGCACCGGCGATGGCCTCCATCATCCGGGTGCCCTCGCGGTGCAGGCAGGCGACGAAGAGTTCCTCCTTGGTGCCCAGGTACGCGTACACCATGGGCTTGGAAATGCCCGCCACCTCGGCGATCTCGTCCATGCTGGCGCCGTGGTACCCACGCCGGGAGAAGATTCGCACCGCGGAGTCGAGCATCTGCTGCTGCCGTACGGCGCGTGGGAGGCGCTTGAAGGCGGGACCGGTGGACACCTTGCAAGCATACCTACTCGTGCGTAAGGTTACGCACGAGTAGCCACTGTCCGAGAGGTGCTTTTCCATGACTGACTTCGACCCGGCCAACTTCGCAAACGTCGGCCCGAAGGAGTTCGCCCAGCTCGTCAAGAACACCCCGGAGAGCAAGCTGGCCGAGGTGATGTCCGGTGACCTGCGCGGCAAGATCCTCGGCGAGGTCTTCGGACGGATGCCGCAGCTGTTCCGCGCCGACCGGGCCGGCTCCACCAACGCAGTCATCCACTGGAACATCACCGGCGCCCCGGACGGCGGCACCGACACCTACGAGGTGGTCATCGCCGACGGCACCTGCACGGTCAACGAGACCCCGCAGCACGACCCCCGGCTGAGCCTGACCATGGGCCCGGTCGAGTTCCTGAAGATCGTCTCCGGCGGCGCCAACCCGGTCATGATGTTCATGACCGGCAAGCTCAAGGCCAAGGGCGACCTGGGCCTGGCCGCCAACATCGCGAACCTCTTCGACATCCCCAAGGCCTGACATGGCCGAGTTCTCGCTCGACCTGAACGAGGAACAGCGGGATCTACGGGACTGGGTGCACGGCTTCGCCAGCGAGGTCGTGCGCCCAGCCGCGGCCGAGTGGGACACCCGCGAGGAGACCCCCTGGCCGATCATCCAGGAGGCGGCGAAGGTCGGGCTCTACGGCTTCGAGTTCCTCGCCACCTGCTGGGCCGATCCCACCGGGCTGTCGCTGCCGATCGCCAGTGAGGAACTGTTCTGGGGCGATGCCGGCATCGGGCTGAGCATCTTCGGCACCTCGCTCGCGGTCGCCGCCATCTACGGCGCGGGCACCCCGGACCAGCTCGTCGAGTGGGTGCCGCAGTGCTTCGGCGACGCCGACTCCCCGGCCGTCGCGGCCTTCTGCAGCTCCGAGCCGGAAGCCGGTTCGGACGTCGCCGCGATGCGTACCCGGGCCAGCTACGACGAAGCCACCGATGAGTGGGTGCTGCGCGGGCAGAAGGCGTACGCCACCAATGGCGGGATCGCCGGCGTGCACGTGGTTACCGCCTCGGTCGAGCCGGAACTGGGCTCACGGGGACAGGCCGCGTTCGTCGTACCGCCCGGCACCGCTGGGCTGAGCGCCACCCGCAAACTGCGCAAACTCGGCCTGCGCGCCTCACACACCGCCGACGTCTTCCTCGACGACGTCCGGGTACCGGGCCGGTGCCTGCTCGGCGGCAAGGAAGCGCTCGACGAACGCCTGGCCCGCGCCCGCTCCGGGCAACGCGCCTCCGGCCAGGCCGCGATGCGTACGTTCGAGCTGTCCCGACCCACCGTCGGCGCGCAGGCGCTCGGCGTGGCCCGGGCCGCGTACGAGTACGCCCTGGACTACGCGAAGGAGCGCGTCCAGTTCGGCCGGCCGATCATCACCAACCAGGCGGTCGCGTTCACGCTGGCCGACATGCGCATGGAGATCGACGCCGCTCGACTGCTGGTCTGGCGGGCCTCCTGGATGGGGCGCAACAACCGGCCGTTCACCGCCGGTGAGGGCTCGATGTCCAAGCTCAAGGCCGGCGAGGTGGCCGTCTCGGTGACCGAGAGGGCGGTCCAGCTGCTCGGTGGTGCCGGTTTCCTGCGGGACCACCCGGTCGAGCGCTGGTACCGCGACGCCAAGATCTACACCATCTTCGAAGGCACCTCGGAGATCCAGCGGCTGGTCATCTCCCGGGCGATCTCCGGGATGCAGATCCGCTGACATGGATCTGCCGTTCATCGTCAGCACGCTGACTCGGCGGGGCCTGCTCGCCCCGGGTCGTCCGATCCGCGTCGCATCCCAGCTCAGCGCGCTGCGCAAGTGGGGTTGGAGCCTCGCCGGTGAACTGCGCCAGGCGGCGGCCCGGGACCCGGGCCGGGTCGCGGTCATCGACGAGCAGGGCACCGAGCTCACGTACGCCGAACTGCTCGACCGGTCCATGCGGCTCGCCCGCGCGCTGCGCGCCGCACTCGGCGTCCAGGCCGGCGACCGGGTCGGCGTGCTCTGCCGCAACCACCCGGGGTTGATCGAGACCGTCGTCGCCGCCACGCTGCTGGGCGCCGACGCCGTGCTGGTCAACACCGGCCTCTCCCCGGCGCAGCTGGCCACCGTGGCGCAGGAGCAGCGGCTGCGGGTCCTGGTGCACGACGACGAGTTCACCGAACGGACCCTCGGGCTGCCGGCGGACCTGCACCGCCTCGACGAACAGGCCCGCTGCGAACTGATCGACACCGCCCTACCCGGTGAACTTCAACCGCCCGAACGGGACGGTCGGATCATCGTGCTCACCTCCGGCACCACAGGTGCGCCGAAAGGTGCCCGCCGGCCCATCCCGAACGGCTTCGGCCCGCTGGTGTCCATCATCGACCGGATTCCGCTGCACGTCCGGGACCGGGTGCTGATCGCCGCCCCGATCTTCCACACCTGGGGGTACGCGGCCCTACAGGTCTGTTTCGCCCTGCGGGCCACCATCGTGCTGCACCGCCGCTTCGACCCGGCCGCCACCCTGGACGACCTGGTGCGGCACCGCTGCCAGGCCCTGTTCGCGGTGCCGGTGATGCTGCAACGACTGATGGAGCTGCCGGCGCCGGAGCACCGGCCGCCGCTGAAGGTGGTCGCGGTGAGCGGCTCGGCGCTGCCCGGCGGCCTCCCGGCGGCGTTCATGGACACCTACGGCGACGTGCTCTACAACCTGTACGGCTCGACCGAGGCGTCCTGGGCCTCCATCGCCACTCCCGCCGACCTGCGCCGGGCACCCACCACCGCGGGCAGGCCGCCGCACGGGACCCGGCTGGAGATCGTCGACGACGACGGCCAGCCGATGCCGGGTGGCCGGGTCGGGCGGATCCTGGTCGGCAACGAGATGCTTTTCGAGGGCTACACGTCCGGCCCCGACCGGGACCGGCACGACGGCCTGCTGGACACCGGCGACCTGGGCCGGGTCAACGCCGACGGACTGCTCTTCGTGGACGGCCGCGCCGACGACATGATCGTCTCCGGTGGGGAGAACGTCTTCCCCGCCGAGGTGGAACAGCTGCTCGCCCAACTCCCCCAGGTGCGCGAGGCCGCCGTCATCGGGGTACCCGACCCTGACTACGGCCAGCGGCTCGCCGCCTTCCTCGCCCTGTACCCCGGCGAAACCCTCGACGCCGAGGCGGTCCGCGAGTACGTCCGGCACTACCTGGCCCGCTTCTCCGTCCCCCGCGACGTCGTCTTCGTCAAGTACCTGCCCCGCAACGCCACCGGCAAGGTGCTCACCCGCGAACTACGCCGCTACTACGGCTGACGCCAACGGTGCTGCCGCGACCTGCGGCAACGCCGAAGGGCGCGGTGGGCGCAACCTACCGCCACACCAACGCCCTCGACCGGATCCCCCAGCGTCGCACCGGCCCTGGCCGTACACCCCCCGAACCGGGGCGACGTCCGGGTCAGCCGACGACGATGTCGCAGTCGGCCTGCCCGGTCGCCACCAGCGCGTCGAAGCTGACCTGGATGAACGGCTCGTACGCGGCGGCGTTGAGGCTGCGGGTCTTCTTACCCGGCACCCACTTGGTGCCGGTCGACTTCCGCAGGTCCGACGAACCCAACGTCAGGTCGCAGATCCAGTGCGCGTTGCGGCCGATCAGGTTCCCGTTTCGGGCGTCCGCGTCGATCTCCCAGTTCCCGTCCCGGCTGATCGTGAAGGAAACGTTCCCGCTTACCTTCCGGCTGCTGTCGCTGGTGTTGAAGGTGACGGTGTCGCCGTCGGACGCCACCGTCTTGGTGGTCGCGTTGGCGTACGCCGGAACGGCTCCGAGCAGCACGGAGCCGGCGACCGTCCCGGCGGCGGCGACCAGCGCCAGTCCACGCCGGCCGAGGATGGCGGCGGTCACACCGGAGTTGTTGGATCGCATGTCGTTACCCCACTTCTCTCGTGATTCGACGGATGCCCGCTGCTGGCGGTACGGCACGCCGCAGCCGACACATGTAAGTGTCGTTATCGGCGTCAGCGTTTTCTTGTGGGAAGTCTGAGGAAGAAATAGGGAAATGCTGAGATTCGGAAAGCGGGCCAAAATCGGACGGTGTTTTCGATTGAGATCCGACAATCCGCCACTTGACTCGACAGCGATTTTGTGCGAGGTGCCCGCCGACCGGACCGAGGCAGCGGCGGCGACCCGGTGGGAGGGGAATCGGGACACGCCCCTACGGGAGAGTCCTCAGGGGACGGTGGGGTGGATTCCGGATACCTCCCGCTCCGCCGGGCTCGGCAGGCTCTCCCCATGAAACTCACCAGGCGTAATCTCCTCGCCGGAGTCACCGCCGGCGCGCTGCTGGCCGGCACCCTGGCGGTACCCGCCGGCGCGACCAACCGCGACTGCCCGATCGGATCGTTCGACCCCACGAGCCTGATCACGGCGGTCGGCGAGATCCCCGACCCCGAACTCACCACCACCAGCGTTCAACTGCGGGTCACCACCCCGACCGGCTGTTTCGAGGACACCTTCGGCGTACGCGACCTGCGCTCCTCGGCACCGGTCCCGCGTGACGCCCGGATCCGGATCGGCAGCGTGACCAAGGTCTTCACCGCCGTCGTGGTCTACCAACTGGTGGCGGAGGGCCAGTTGGACCTCGACGAGCCGGTACGCCCGTACCTGCCGGACCTGATCCCGGCCGACTGGCCGACGGTGACCGTACGGCAGCTGCTCGCCCACACAAGTGGTCTGCCCAGCCCTGTCCTGCCCGACGGGCTGGACTGGCAACTCCAGCACCGCTTCGACCGCTGGACCCCCGAGCAGATCGTCCGGACGGCGCTGACGAACCCACCGGAGTACGTCCCGGGCACCGCCCAGCGCTACACCAACATGGGCTACATCGTCGCCGGCATCCTGATCGAGCGGGTGACCGGCCGGTCGTACGCCGAGCAGATGCGGCACCGGATCTTCCGGCCGCTCGGCTTACGCGACACGTACGCCCCGGGCTACGCCATCGGGATCCGTGGCCCGCACGTGCGGGGCTACCAGCAGGTGGACCGCGACGGCCGGACCGAACTGGTGGACGCGACGCGCTGGAGTCAGAGCTTCACCCCCGCCTCGGGTGACCTGATCTCGACCGTCGCCGACCTGGACCGGTTCGCCGCGGCCCTGTTCGACGGCCGGCTGCTCGCCCCCGCGCAGCAACGTGAACTGTTCACCCTTCCGTGGACGGGTGCGGAGTACAGCAACGGCGGCCTCTCCTCGATCCGACTGCCCGACGGCCGGGTGCTCTGGGGCAAGTCCGGCGCCCGATACGGCTACCAGGCGGCCGTCGGTGCCCTCGACGACGGCGGCCTGCGGTTCGTGTTCGCCGCCAGCCCGACCGATGCCAAGGCCGAGGGGCAGACCGCGCTGGTCCAGCGGGTACTGGGGGCTGTGCTGGCGCTCACCTGAGGCCAGCCGCAACGCCCGCAGTGTCAGGAAGGGCCCCTGTTGTACTGGAGGCCGTCGGCAAGGGGCCCTGCCTGACGTCGGGGTTCAGCGGTCCGTGGCCCGGCCGATGGCGGCGGCGACGCCGCTGACCCGGTCGGCGAGCAGGCCGAGCGCGCCCACCGCCCGGTCGACCGGGTCGTCGCCGGCTCCGCCGAGCGCCCGCGAACGCTGGAAGGCGGCCTTCACCTCGGCCCAGCGGGCGGCCTGCCCCGGTGTGAGCCGACCGCGCAACTCGGCGAGCTTCAGCAGGTTCGCCTCCGCGCCGGCCGCCAGGGTCTGTGCCTCACCCAAGTAGTGATCGTCGATCACCGCCTCCAACTCCTCGTCGGTGAGCACCGGGACGATCCGTTCGGCCAGCTTGTTCATGTTCCGGTAGGACCCCTGGAGCTGGAACGGCGGTTCGGTACGGGCGTCGTCGGACTGCGCCGCCGAGGCGATGTACGCCTGGTTGTTGGCCAGCACCACCTGCTGCACCCGCAGCAGCTTGCGCAGCACCGAGACGACCTGCTCCAGCTCCACCGGCTGGTACGGGTGCGACAGCTGGTCGGGGCGGACCGTGTCGTCGCCCCGGGCCATCCGCACCAGTAGTTCCAGGTCGGCGCGATCACGCCCGGAGAGCGGTGCCAGCACCGGGTTCGCGGTGAGCGCGTTCTCGACGTAGCTGAGGGCGAAGACCTCCTCCCGGCCGGAGAGCACGTCACCGAGGTTCCACACGTCGGCCCGGTTGGCGAGCATGTCCGGGATCCGGAACCGCTTCCCCGACTCGGTGTACGGGTTGCCCGCCATGCACACCGCGAACCGCTTGCCGCGCAGGTCGTAGGTGCGGGTGCGGCCCTCCCAGACGCCCTCCATCCGGCGTTGCCCGTCGCAGAGCGAGATGAACTTCTGCAACAGCTCCGGGTTGGTGTGCTGGATGTCGTCCAGGTAGAGCAGCACGTTGTTGCCCAGTTCCAGGGCGAAGGAGATCTTCTCGACCTCCTGCCGGGCGGTGGCGTCGGGCGCCTCCGCCGGGTCCAGCGAGGTGACCTTCGAGCCCAGCGCCGGGCCGTTGACCTTGACGAAGACCAGGCCGAGCCGGCTCGCCACGTACTCCATCAGGGTGGTCTTGCCGTAGCCGGGCGGTGAGATCAGCAACAGCAGGCCGGACTGGTCGACCCGCTTGCCGTCGCCGGTAGCGCCGAGCTGCCGGGCCAGGTTGTCGCCGATCAGCGGCAGGTACACCTCGTCGAGCAGCCGGTTGCGGACGAAGGCGTTCATCACCTTCGGCCGGTACTCCTCCAGCCGCAGTCGCTCCCGCTCGACCTCCACCAGCGCGTTGCGGCGCCGCTGGTAGTCCCGGTACGCCGGGACCAGTTCGGTGCGGAACGTGCGGGTCCGGGCCAGCGTCTCGTCCAACCGGACGTCGAGGGTGGAGCCGTCGATGCGCGGGTGCGCGCCGAGCAGGCCGACGACCGTCTCCGTCATCGTCGCCGCGCTGTCCTCGCGGGCCAGGTCGGGGCCGCACAACTCGACGGCGACCGCCTCCGGCAGGTCGTAACCGGACAGGCCACCGTCGTCGGTGGCCAGGAAGGCGGTCAGCCACGCGTCGATCAGCTGGTACCTGCCGGCCAGATCGTCACCGAGCGCCCGCAGGTCGTCGTCGAACTCGCGGGAGGAACGGGACTGCGGGCCACCGAGCGCCCGGCGGAACCGGTCCAGCAGGGTACGCGCCCCGCCCCCGGTGACGAAGCGCACCGGCGGTGCGGCGAGTTCGGCGAACAGGTACTCGCCGGCGAGCGCGGTGCCACCGGGCGGCACCGGCAGTCCTGCCCCACACAGGAACACCTCGATCGCCTCGGCCAACTGGTCGCAGAGCAGGTCGGCGGCGTCCTCGCCGTCCGGGCGACCGAACCGCGCCCGAGCCCGGGCCAGCGAGGCGGCACGCGCCGTCCAGGTCGACCGGGCCGCCTCGTCCGTGGCGTACCGCCAGAAAAGCTGGGCGGCGGCGCGGTCGGCCGGCGGGTAGCGCAACAGCCCCGCCCCGGCGTGCAGGCGCAGCAGCACCCGCAGGATCTCGGCCGCGTCGTGGTCGTGCACGCCGCGCTCGTATCCCTCGTCGTAGCGGTTCTCGGCGATCCGCCGGACCAGTTCCCGCAGCCCGTCGGGATCCACCGCCACCGTGTGCAACTCGTCCAGGCCGGGGCCGTCGCGGCCGGCCTCGGCGGCGGCCAGAATCGAGGTCGCCAGGTACTCGGCCCGGTACACCTGCGCCGACTCGGAGACCAGTAGCTGGTCCCAGAACCGCCGGGTCTGCTGGAACTCCTCGTCGCGTACCAGGGCGCGATAGTCGGTGCCGGTCACCGCCACCACCATCCGACCCTCGGCCGGCACCACCGCCACGTCGATCGGTTGGGTGTTCACCGCGAAGCGGTGCCGGCCCAGCCGGATCGTCTCGCCGCCGTCGGCGTACAGGTCGAGACGGTCACGCAGGCCACGCCCGGCCTCCTGGCGGGCGGCCCGGACCCGGCCGTCCAGCTCCTCGGCCCGCACCGCGTCGCCGAGCGTACGCAGCTCCTCGACCACCGCGCGCAGCTTGTCCACCATCGGATCGGCCGCGAAGTAGGTGTTGATGTCGTCGAGCGAGCCGAGACTGCCGGCTCGCCGGTGCACGCTCACCAGGATCCGTTCGGCGGAGGTGACGAGCCGGTCGGCCCGGCGGGCCCGCTCGTCCAGCAGCGCCTGCTTGCGCGAGGAGAACGCCTCGTAGATGTCGGTACGCCGGGTGGCCAGCTCGGCGAGGAAGTCGTCGAACTCGCCGAACCGGGACTCCAGTTCCTCCACCCGCAGCAGCAGCCGGCCCAGCTGCTCGTCGCAGCGCTCGGCGGTGTCCGCCGCCGCCAGCGCGCCGGTGACCGCCTGCCCGAGCAGGGCGAACTCGGCGGCGAAGCCGGCCCGGCCCTCCGCCGCGGCCAGTTCCTGACGGCGCTTGTCCAGCACCGCGCGGGCCCGGTTGACCGCGCCCAGCACCTCACCGACGCGTCCCAGGATGCCGGTGCGGACCGTCGCGTCGGCGATGTCCAGCCCGCCGACCACGTCGGTGATGGTCTGAAGTCCATCGGTACGGGCGGCCAACTCGTCGCGGACGGTGCCCGCCTCCGCCACGGTGCCGATCTCGGCGGCCTTCGTGGCGAGCCGTTCCACCTCCTGCTGGTAGCCGCTGAACGCCTCGTCGCGGCGCAGGAACTCGACAGCCCGACGGCCGGCCGCCGCCAGTTCCTCGTCCAGCCGCCCGGCCAGCTCGTCGATCCGGGCGTGGTCGACGTACCGCAGTTCCCGCAGCGTTTCCAGGTGGCCCCGGGCGCGGCGCAGGCCGCCCAACTGGGTGACCCAGTCGTCGGCGGTCAGCGGCGCCTCGCCGCGCGCCCGGCGGGCCAGCGAGGCGATCTGCTCGGCGCTGTCGTCCAGTTCGGCGCGGGCCCGCTCGGTGAGCGTCCGGACCTTCTCGTGTTCCTCCAGCACGGCGGCGGCGGTGCGGCGCAGCCCGGCCAGCGGCGTGGCCAGGTCACCGAGTTCGTCCTCGCCGAGCCAGTGGTAGTGGTCGGCGATCCGGGCGCAGGCGGCGATCAGCGCCTCGTAGAGCCCGGCGGTGGCGGTGTCGTCGACCATCCCGGCCGCCGAGAGGCAGTCCGAGATGCCGCGTACCAGGTCTGCGTTGCCGATCCGCTCCAGCGGCCCGGTGCCGGCCGGCTGCGCCGCCGCGTACGCGTCCGAGACGTACGGCGTCTGCCAGACCTGCATCGGATGGACCCGGGTCGGTTCCTCGGACACGGCCCGGAACACCACGAGCGTGCCGTCGTCGAACAGCGAGAACCCGTGGCACGGGATCGGCGCGGCCACCTCCTTGCGGATCGCGTTGTACGGCAGCAGCAGGCTTCGGCCATCGGCGCGGGCGTGGAAGACGTAGAGCACGTCCTCGCCGTTGGGCGAGCGCACCACCCGCTCGAACTCCAGGTCCGACACGTCGGTGTCGAACGTCCTGGTGACTCCGGTGACCAGGTGGTACCCGCCGGGAAAGATGATGCCGTGGTCCTCCGGCAGCCGTTGACAGGCGACGCCGATGCCGTCGAGCCGGATCACCTCCCGGGTGAGCGTGTTGAACACCAGGTGCCGCCACTGCGTCTCCTTGTACGGCCGCAGCCGCAACAGGATCAGCGGCCCCACCCGGGCCCAGTGCACGTCGGCGTCGGCGAGGCTCTGCAACGGCTCGTCCACCGGCTCGCTGTAGATGCCCTCGCCGACCTCGGTGTTGTTCTCCACCTTCACGGTCAGCGTGCCACCGACCGTCTCCACGAAGACCTGGCCGTCGATGGAGATGTGCGGGTGCCGGCCGAGGACGTGGTCCTCGCGGGTCGTCTCGGTCCACTCGAAGTCGTGCGACGGCGGGAAGACGTGGTCCCGCTCGCCCCGGCTGTCCAGGTACTCGGGCACCCCGTCGACGCCGACCCGCCACCGCAGCACCCGGATGTCCTCGGTGCGCGGCCCGGTCTGGAACACCGCCAGCAGCCGGCCGTCGACCCGGCGCAGTTGCAGCAGGCGGGCCTGCCGGTAGTAGCGGTACAGCTCACCGAAGTCGCGGACGAACTGCGGGTCGCGGAGCAGCCCGGGCAGTTCGTCGTGACCCGCCTCGTCGAACCGGAACCCGGCCACCTCCGGGCCGGCGCCCTTGCCCGCGCCCGGTTTCCCGGGCTCCTGGCTGAACCGGTGGAGCGAGAAGACGTCGTCGACGGAGGTCTCCGGCTTCAAGCCGATGAAGACGTTGTAGCCGAACAGCATCAGCCCGCCCACCGAGACGATGTCCCGGGGTACGCAGTTGTGCTCCGTACGGATCCGCTCGGTGCTCAGCAGTCGCAGCTCGGTGCTGCCGAAGACCTCCAGTCGCCGGGCGTTGAGCGCCTCCGCTCGCCGGGCCAGTTCGGCCGCCTGCGTGGCGAGTCGCCGACGCAGCACCTCGTAGCTGCCGTCGTCCAGTCCCGGCCCGGTACCGGCGTCCGCCGCACCCGGCCCGGTCGGGTCCGGGGCGGCCGGAGCCGGTCCGGCGTCGCCAGGCGTACGCCCGGCAGCGGCCGGACCGGCGGTCGGCTCACTCACCGGCGCGCTGCCGTGGGCCGGTGAGGGCGGCTACCGGGGTCTCCGCCACGCCGAGGCGCTGCGCGGCCTTCAGCAGCTCCTGGAGCTTGCCCTTGTCGGCGCCGCCGGAGCGCATCTGCTGCATCAGGAACGCCGACAACGTGAGGTTCTGCACGTCGGCGCTGTCGATCGAGCCGATCATGCGGGCCAGGTCGTCGGTGAAGCTGGCGGTGCCGTCCAGCCACGGCTGGGCCAGGTTCTTCGCCACGTCCGAGTGGGCCACGAAACCGTCCACGCTCTTGCCGTACGAGATCGAGCTGAGCAGCCGGTCGAAGAAGATGCTGTCCCCGCCGACGATGTCGATGTTCGCCTTCTCCAGACCGGTGGCGACCAGCTTGGCCTGTGCCTCGGCGACCTGACGCTGGGTGTCCAGCCCGGCCAGCCGGACCTCCTTCTCCAGTTCCAGGCGCAGCCGGTACTCCTCGTGCTCGCGGGTCGCGTCGTCAAGCGCGGCCATCGCGGCGGCCTTCTCGGTGAGACCCTCGGCCTCGCCCTTCAGCTTCTCGCGCACCGCCTCGGCGGCGGCCACGGCCTTCTCCCGCTCGACGGCGGCCTCGGCCCGCCCGACCTTCTCGATCGCCTCGGCGCTGCGCTCCTGGACCTGCACCTCGGCCAGGCCGGCCGCTGCCGCCTCGGCCTGGACGCCTTCGGCCAGCCGGATCTTCGCCCGGGTGTCCAGCTCGGCGGCCTGCTGCCGGGCCTCGGCCAGCACCAGTTCCTCGCGGGCCTTGTGCTTCGCTGCCGCCTCGGCGGCCTCCGCCGCCTTGATGTCCTTGACCAGGTTCTCCTGCGCCTCGGCCTCGGCCTGGATGACAACTGCCTGCCGGGTCCGCTCGGCCTCCTCGACCACCCGCAGCCGC
Source organism: Micromonospora sediminimaris (assembly GCF_016863575.1). Classification (NCBI taxonomy): domain Bacteria; kingdom Bacillati; phylum Actinomycetota; class Actinomycetes; order Micromonosporales; family Micromonosporaceae; genus Micromonospora; species Micromonospora sediminimaris. The sequence continues at coordinate 39,868 of NZ_BOPD01000018.1, read as the reverse complement.
TTGATGTTCTCCTCCTGCTCGGCCACGGTCTTCTCCACCGCGATCCGCTCCCGGATCACCTCGGCGATGGCCCGCTTCTCGGCCTCTACCTCCTTGTCCTTGGCGATCGTGGTCAACTCGGTCTCCCGGTCCCGGCCGATCACCTCCAGCAGGCGGTCCTTCTCGATCCGCTCGGTCTCGATGGCGATGACCCGCTCGCGGTTCTTCTCCGCGACCGCGATCTCCCGGGCCCGGTTCTCGTGCTGGACGCCCAACTGCTCGTCGGTACGGATGTTCGCGGTCTCCGCCCGCAGGCGCTCCTCCGCGCGTACCCGGGTGACCTCGGCCTCTTCGCGGGCCCGTACCGTCTCGATCTCGCGGCGCTGCTTGGCCTCGGCGTCCGCCTGCCGGCGCTCCAGCTCCAGGATGGCTTCCCGGGCGTCGACGTTCTGCCGGGTGATCTCCTTCTCCTCGCTGCGGCGGAACTCGTTGGTCCGCACGTGCTCCAGCGCGGTCAGCTCGGTGATCTTCCGGATGCCCTGGGCGTCGAGGATGTTCTTCGGGTCGAGCTGCGCCATCGGCGTCTGCTCCAGGAAGTCGATCGCCGCGTCCTCCAGGCTGTAGCCATTGAGGTCGGTGCCGATCACCCGGATGATCTGGTCCCGGAACTCGTCGCGCTTGGTGTAGAGGTCGACGAAGTCGAGCTGCTTGCCGACCGTCTTGAGCGCCTCGGAGAACTTCGCGTTGAACAGCTCCTGGAGGGTCTCCCGGTCGCTGGCCCGAGCGGTGCCGATCGCCTGCGCCACCTTGATGACGTCCTCGACGGTCTTGTTGACCCGGACGAAGAAGGTGATCCGGATGTCGGCCCGGATGTTGTCGCGGCAGATCAGACCCTCGTTGCCGGTCCGTTCGATGTCGATCGTCTTGACCGAGATGTCCATGATCTCGGCTTTGTGTAGGACGGGCAGCACGACCGCGCCGGTGAAGGTCACGTCGACCCGCCGGACCTTGGAGACGATCAGAGCCTTGCCCTGCTCGACCTTGCGGAACAGCCGGCTGACCATGAACACCACGCCGAGCGCGACGAGCAGGACGACGGCGAGGAGTACGCCTATACCGGTGGTGATGACATCCATGACTGGGCGCGCGTGCGGTGGCGACCGGCCGACGGGCCGGGCGGGACGCCGCGCATCCTCCTTTCGGGGGCGGCTCAGGGGCAGCGTGGGGCGGGCCAGCCGAAGGGGGTTGACCGGCCGCGCTCGACAGGTTGGTGGGCTATTCGGGAACGTGTCTCATCGGGTCGAAGGCGGGTCCGGCGGGCATCACCCAGAAGAACTCGCCGTCGGTGTCGTAGTCGTAGATCAACGCGGAGCTGCCGGCCGTCATCCGCTCGTCGCCCGGTTGCCGGATCTGCACCACCGCCGACGAACCGTCGGCCGCGGTCACTTCGGCCTGACCGAAGTCGGCGGTGACCGTACCGGTGCGCACGACGCACAGGCGACCGACGAAGGCGTGCCGGGTGGCGTCCGTCTCGGTGGGAAAGAGCCGGCTCAACGGCACCGCGATCAGGCGGGTCACCAGCCACGCGCAGGCCGCGGCGGCCAGCAGCACACCGACCGAGACCGCGATCCGGGTGCCGGAGCCGAGCCCGAGGCCGTCGAGCAGGGCGGTGCCGGCGAGGCTGACGAACCAGGCCACCGCCACGAGCAGGGAGAAGATGACGGCACTGGGCACGCCGCCCAGGCCGAGACCGGCCAGTACAGTGCCGGGTACGCCGTCGACTTCGAGATCGTCGCCGAGATCCAGCACGCCGGTCAGCACCAGCAGCCAGTAGCCGACGACCACCACCAGGAGGAAGCTGAACAGCACTGTGGGAAAGCTGAGCGCCGCGCCGAGAAATCCGGTCACCGCGTCCTCCTCCCCGTTCCGATGGGTCCTGGCCAGCCACCGGCACGATGATCGTGACACGGGTTGTCAACGCCTCACGGTGGCCGATCGGCTGATCCCACCGGCCTGACCGGTCAGGGTCGAGACGACGTCTCAACCGAGATTGGCCTCGATGAGGGCGTCCAGCGTCGACGACCGGATCTCGGCCTCGACCGCCGTCACGGCGATGAACCAGCAGCGCCCGTCCGGTGCCCACGCCGACAGGTACGCCGTGGACGTCGCCGGCTCGTCCGTGGCCATGACCTCGGCGCGGGTCGGCACGGCCACCTCGCGTGGCGTGCCGGGCAGGCCACGCGGCGCCTCGAAGTCGAACACCACCACCACCCGGGACACCGGCCCGGCCCCCTCGTACGCCGACCGGTTGCCGGTCGGCACCACCTCCGGCCGAGCCATCCGCAGCACCGCGTCCGTGGCATCGACGGGCCGCAGATAGGGCGGCAGGCCCCGCAACTCGGGCACGGCCGGGCTGGCAGGTGGCCCGGCCACGGAGGGCGAAGAGTCGTCGTGTCGTGTGGTCGCGGCCATGAACACCGCCGTTCCGACGACCGCGCACGAGGCGAGCGCGGCGGCAGCGGCCCGAAGCTTGCGGCGACGACGCAGGCGGGCCCGCACCGCCGGCAGTGGATCCCGGGCAGGCGGCCCGGAATCGCTGCTCCAGACCTCGCGGAGCGCGTCCCGGACATCGGTCATCCCGCCACCTCGCGTTCCGCGCGTACCCGGACGATCGGCAGCCCTGCCCCCAGCAGGGCGCGATGGCGCAGCGAGCGGACGGTCGCCGGTCGACGCCCGATCGCCGCCGCGATGGACTCGTCGTCCAGGTCGTTTAGATAGGTCATGACAAGTACGACCCGCTGCAACGGAGAAAGCCCGGCGAGCAGCCGACGCAGTCTGTCGACGTCGTCGGTAGCCGCCGACGGCGAGGCGGCCGGGGTCGACCGGGCCCGCCGGACGATCGTCCGCAGCCGACTCACGTGCAGGCGCACCATGGTGAGCTTCGCGTACGTCAGCGGTCCGCCCTCGGCCACGAGGCGATGCCATGCGGTGGCCATCCGCACGTAGGTCTGCTGGAGGAGTTCCTCGGCCTGGTCCGGGTCGGCGGTGACGGCGCGTGCGTACCGACGTAGCGCCGGTGCGGAGTCGCGCACGAATGTCTCGAACTCGTCGGCGTCCATCCCACCTCCCTCACCGGTAAGAAACGCCACCACCGGTGCGTCGAGTTGCAGTGTCGTCCGGCGGTTTTCACCGACCGGCGGGACGCCTCACGACAATGCGGGGACGAGCACCATCAGCACCGAGAAGACGGAGCAGCAGTGTCCCTTCTCGACCTGGGCAGACAGTAACAACGACCGGGGCGGGTCGGTCGCCCCGAGAGGCATACAAGTCAATGTCGGCATGCGCCCCCTATGGCGCACAGCACGGCCACCAGGTCGATTGGCGGTGAAGCGGCACGAAACGGACGGCAGGAGCGCCGACCATGGCCTCGTGCGGCCACGACAGACAACTACGTACGCAGCGACCGATCGGCCGAGCCGCCGGTCACCCTGGTAGGGCGATCCGTCCGTCGACCGCGGCGGCGGCGATGTCCCGGCGGTAGTGCGAGCCGGAGAGCGTGACGCCGCGTACCACCTGGTAAGCGGCATCACGGGCGGCGGCCAGGTCCGGGCCGGTGGCCGTACCACAAAGGACCCGACCGCCGGCGGAGAGCAGGGCGCCGTCGGTGGCCCGGCGGGCGGTGCCCGCGTGGATCACACCGGGCTGTTCTCCGCCGGTGATGACATCGCCGGTACGCGGCCCCGCCGGATAGCCCTCGGCGGCGACCACCACCGTCACCGCGGCGCCGGCACGCCAGCGCAGCGGCGGATGGTCGACCAGCGAACCGCTGGCGGCGGCGTGCAGCAGCCCACCCAGCGGCGTCTCCAGCAGCGCCAGCACCACCTGCGTCTCGGGGTCACCGAAGCGGGCGTTGAACTCGATCACCCGGGGGCCATCGGCGGTGATCGCCAACCCGACGTAGAGCAGGCCGGCGAAGGGCGTGCCCCGGCGACGCATCTCGGTAAGCGTCGGGTGCACCACATCCCGCATGACGTCGTCCACGAGGTCGGCCGGCGCCCACGAGAGCGGCGCGTACGCCCCCATGCCGCCGGTGTTCGGGCCGCTGTCGTCGTCACCGACCCGCTTGAAGTCCTGTGCCGGCAGCAGCGGCACCGCCGTCTCGCCGTCGGTCACCACGAACAGCGACACCTCGGGACCGGAGAGGTACTCCTCGATCACCACCCGGCCGCACTCACGCGCGTGCGCCTCGGCAACGGCGCGGTCGTCGGTGACCACCACGCCCTTACCGGCGGCGAGCCCGTCGTTCTTGACCACGTACGGTGGGTCGAACCGGTCCAGGGCGGCGGCCGTGCTTGCCTCGTCGGTGCAGGTGTACGCCCGTGCGGTAGGGACACCTGCGGCGGTCATCACCTCTTTGGCGAAGGTCTTGGAGCCCTCCAGCCGGGCCGCCTCGGCCGACGGCCCGAAGACCGCGATGCCCTTGGCCCGGACCGCGTCGGCCACCCCGGCGACCAGTGGCGCCTCCGGCCCGATCACGACCAGGTCCGCGCTCACCTCGACGGCGAGCCCCGCCACCGCCACCGGATCGACCGGATCGACGGCCCGCAACTCCGCCACCCCCGCGATCCCCGGGTTACCGGGTGCCGCGAACAGCGCCTCGACGGACGGATCATCGGCCAACCTCAGCGCGAGCGCATGCTCCCGCCCACCGCCACCAAGAAGAAGAACCCGCACGCCGAGTAATCCTACCCACCCCACCCCTACCCCACCCCACCCCCGACCACCCCCACCGGCCGCCCCCACCGGCCCCGTCGATCAAGAAGTTTTCGTCTCGGATCTGGCGTGCGCGCGACCAAACGCTCTTGGTCATCTATCCAAGGCGCGGCGCACCGTCTCGGGTATGTAGTCCGGGCGGAGGGTGTCGGGCCAGGTGAACCGGAGGATCCTCCAGCCGGCGTTGGTGAGGCGGTTCTGCCTGATCCGGTCCTCGTAGACCGCCTGTGGTGTGCGATGCGGAGCCGCACCGTCCGCCTCGGCGATCACCCTGGATCGACGCCAGCCCAGATCGCCGATGCCGAGCAGGTACCCGTCGTCATCGCGCACCTCCAACTGAAGAACATCGGGCGGGACGCCCCCGTCGACGCACCTCAGACGGGTGCGGGTCTCCAGCGGGGACTGCGCACGGCCATCCGCCTCGGCCAGGCATTGCCGCGCCACCCTTGCTCCCCGCCGGCCAGCGATGAGCGCCGGGATAGCCGCAAAGTCAGCCTCGCTGACAAGTTGCCGGTTGAGTGCCGAGTCCAGTACGCAGACCGCTGGGTAGCGGCCCACCCGGAGGATGACGTCGGCAACGGTTCGCACGGCACTCGTGACCGGGATCCCGGCGACCACGCCCACGTCAGCCGACCCCAGCGTGAGTTGGTGCACCACGAGATCGGGATCGTTCCGACGCTGCGGACGAGGGCTGTCCGGCGGTACCGACACGTGGATCGTGGAGGTGGCCCGGAGTCCGGCGACGCCGTGCAGCTCGACAGCCGTGTCGAGGACTGCCACCGCCCCCGGCCCCAGGCTGTCCACGGCGGCGCCGATCCGCGCCCGACGGTGGCGGAGCACGTCCAGCGCGGGGTCGGGCAGGAACCGCCCGCGAGCCACCCTCGTCCAGCGCCCCGACCTGACCAGATGTCGGATCTGGTTACGGGTGTAGCCGGCGGCCAACGCCTGCGTCGCCGTCACGACACCACCCTGCTCGGCAGCTACTCGTGTCAATACCTCGAACGCCTCCACCCACCCACCCTGTCCACCCCCACCCGACCCCCGCAGCCCCTGTGGAAAACCCTGTGGACAACGAACCCCTTTGCCGCGTTGATCAAGAAGTTTGCGTCGGGCCAGCGCTCGATCCCAGACCAAAACTTCTTGATCAACGCGGGGGTACGCGGGGGTACGCGGGGGTACGCGGGGGTGGGGGTGGGGGTTTAGGGGAGGAGGGGGTGGCGGGTTACGTTTTCTTCGCGGCCGGGGCCTACGCCTACGACGCTCACCCGGGTTCCGGTGAGTTCCTCGATGCGGGCGATGTAGCGGCGGGCGTTCTCAGGGAGGTCGTCCTCCGTACGCGCCTTGGTGATGTCTTCCCACCAGCCGGGGTGCTCCTCGTAGATCGGCACGGCGTGGTGGAAGTCGGTCTGGGTCATCGGCATGTCGTCGACCCGCTTGCCGTTGATCTCGTAGCCGACGCAGATCGGAACCGTGGGCAGGCCGGTGAGCACGTCCAGCTTGGTGATCACCAGGTCCGTTACGCCGTTGAGGCGGCAGGCGTACCGGGCGACGACCGCGTCGAACCAGCCGCACCGACGTTCCCGACCGGTGGTGGTGCCGTACTCGTGGCCGACCTTGCGCAGGTGCTGACCGTTGTCGTCGAACAGCTCGGTAGGGAACGGTCCGGAACCGACCCGCGTGGTGTACGCCTTGCTCACCGCGATCACCTTCGTGATCGCGGTCGGCGGGATGCCGGCACCGACGCACGCTCCGCCGGCGGTCGGGTTCGACGAGGTGACGAAGGGGTACGTGCCGTGGTCCATGTCGAGCATGGTGGCCTGGGCACCCTCCAGCAGGACGGTGTCCCCACGGTCCAGCGCGTCCCAGAGCATCGCCCGGGTCTCGGCGATGTACGGCCGCAGCCGCTCCGCGTACTCGAGGTATTCCTCGATGGTGCCGTCGACGTCGATCGCCTTGCGGTTGTAGACCTTGAACAGCACCTGGTTCTTCTCGCGCAACGCGAGTTCCAGCTTCTTGCGCAGGATGCCCGGGTCGAGCAGGTCCTGCACCCGGATGCCCATCCGGGCCACCTTGTCGCCGTACGCGGGACCGATGCCCCGGCCGGTGGTGCCGATCCGCGAGCTGCCCAGGTATCGCTCGACCACTCGGTCCAGCGCCCGGTGGTGCGGCATGATCAGGTGCGCGTCGCCGGAGATCCGCAGGCGGGACACGTCCACGCCCCGCTCGGCCAAGCCGTCGATCTCGCTGAGCAGCACCTTCGGATCGACCACCACACCGTTGCCGATGACGATCACGGCGTTCGGGGAGAGCGCACCCGACGGCATCAGGTGCAGCGCGTACTTCTGCCCGTCCGGGGTGATCACCGTGTGACCGGCGTTGTTGCCGCCCGAGAAGCGGACGACGTAGTCGACCCGCTCACCCAGCTGGTCGGTAACCTTGCCCTTGCCCTCGTCGCCCCACTGGGCGCCGAGGAGCACGATCGCTGGCATCTTCTCGCCTCCAGAAGGCTCGGGTGCCAGATGGCGACCGGTCAGCGAGCCCGGGGTGTCAGGCTAACAAGTAGTGACGGCACGACCGGCAGGGGTCGCGTCGGGGACAGCAGGAGGAGCTACCCGTGTACGACGTGGTGCTGCTCACCCTGGGCTCGGAGCGGGATGCTCCAGGAGCCGGGTGTGGCAGCGGCGGAGCCTGCTGCGGCGGTGGCACCGACGCCGCCGAGGGTCGCGAGGAACGCTGCGAGACGCCGCGCGTACCGGTGCTGGCCTGCTCCGATGCGTTGACGGCCCGAGGTGCCCGGGTCGAGACGGTGACCGCCCGCTCGGACGCGGAGATCGACGAAGTACTGGCCCGACTGGACGGGCCACCGCGAGCGGACGGCCTCACCTGGCCGGATGACGATGCCAAGACGCGGCTGGTGGTCGCGGTGGCCGGTGACGCACAGTTGCGCGCCGTGCTCCGCCGCATGGTCCGGCGGTACGCGCCGCCGCCGAGTCGCCGCCCGACCGACCTGGCCGGCAACCGGACCGTGCCGGATCTGCCAGCGGTCGGCGTACTGCCGCTCGACCCGGCGCGCAGCACCACGCACCGCGACCTCGCCGCGCAGCTCGGGTTGGCCCGCGATCCGGCGGCGGTGGCTGCCGCGGTGCTGGACGGTTCGCCGCGCCGGCTCGACCTGCTGCGGCATGACGGTGGCTCGGTGACGTTGGACGGCGCACTGCTCGGTGCCGCCGGTGAGGATGGCACCCCACTGCCCTGGCGCGGCCGGGTGGAGGTGGACGACACCGTGCTGTCGAACGGCGAAGAACCGCTGCTCGCCTGCGCGATCGGCAACGCGGGCGGGTACGCCCGGCTCGACGACGTGACGCTGCTGGCCGGGCCCGACCCGACCGACGGGCTGGTGGAGGTGGCGGTGGCCGTACCGGTGGTCACCCGGTCGCGGTGGGGTCGCCGCCGGGTACGCCTGGAGGTCCGGCGGGCCCGGGGCCGGGCCGCGTCGGTGCTGCCCCGGAACGATGCGGCGCTGCCGTACCTGGACGATGGCGTGGCGGGGCAGCTGACGCGCAAGCGGTCCTGGTGGACCGAGCCGGGCGCCTGGGCGGTCTGGACGGCCTGACCTGACCCGGCCGGCGTAGCGGAGGCCGGGGTCGGCCGCTGGGCCTATCCTCGTCAGGAGGAATGGGGAGGACACCGTGGTGGACGACAACGCCGACCGGGTGCACGTGCCCGGCCAGCATGGCATGCCGGAACGGGACATCGAACCACTCTGGCCGCCGGAGCAGATCGACGGCTTCGGCGCACCCACGTGGGGTGCCCCGCCGCCGGTGCCGCCCACCGTGCCGCCTCCGCCCGGGCAGCCGTCGCCCGCGCAACCGACCAGCCGGCCTCCGGTCGCGCAACCGACCGATCCGCCCCAGGTCGCCGGACCGGCCTATCCGCCCCAGGACGCGGGACCGGCCTATCCGCCCACGACGGCGGGGCCGCAGCACGTGTCCGGACGGCCGACGCACGCACCCGGTGCACCTCCCTCACCTGCGGACTATCCGTCGTTGACAAACGGCGCGCCGACCGCCACCGGCTGGGAGCCGGCACCCCAACCCGGGCCCGGCCAGGTCGACCTGGACCTGCCCTTCACCCTGGACCGACCCACTGCCGTCACACCCACCCGCGACGGTGGGCCGACCGAATCGGGTGCCCAGGATCCGTCAGCCGACGCGATGACCGTGGCCGACACCGGTGTCGACGACGACGCGGCTCCGCAAGTGGCCCGACCGCAAGCGGAGCCCGTGGGCCTACCGCAAGCGGAGCCGGTGGGCCTACCGCAAGCGGAGCCGGCCCGACCGCAAGCGGAGCCCGTGGGCCGACCGCAGACGGAGCCGGTGGCCCGACCGCAGACGGAATCGCCGTGGGCACATCCACCACAGCGGTCCGGATCCGATTCGGTCGCGTCCGCCGAGACCTCTGCCGGCGCGCCCCGCCCCACCTGGGCCGGACCGGCCCAGCCGCTGCCACCGATTCCGCAGCCGCTGCCGGCGACGCCTCAGCAACCCGGCCCGTACCCTTTCGTCGCGCCGCCGACCGCCCAGCACGGCAGCGCCCCGGTGCCGCAACCCGGTGCTCCCCTGCCGCCGGTGCCCTCCGATGCCGGTGTGCCGGCCGCGCCGCCGCCCCCCGGTCCGCAACCGGCCGACGTCGGGCCCGACGCGCTGCCGCCTCCCGAGCCATTGACCCCGCCGTCGTACGCGCCGGCACCACCCGGTCCGTTTCCGCCGCAGCCGGCGTGGAGCCCCGCGCCCTGGCAGCAGGGTGGGACGCCGCCGATGGCACCGCCGGCACCCCAGCAGCCCTACCCGCAGACGAACACCGCATCGCGGGTGCCGTCGGCGTACTCGGAGCCGGCCTGGAACCCGGAGGTCGGTGCCGCGCCCACCGCCGAGGACTTCGCCCGCCGTCGGCAGGTGCGTCCCGCCGACCCGGTCGCGACGACCGGGCTCCGCGCCGTGGTCAACAAGACGGGCCTGGTGAAGCTCCCGCCGGGGCGGCACGAGCTGGAACGCAAGCGGGACATCGAGATGGTGCGCCGCAACTTCGGCGGGCTGCGGCAGGTCACCGTGGTCAACCCGAAGGGCGGCGCCGGCAAGACCGTCGCCATCCTGCTGCTCGCGATGACCTTTGGTCAGAATCGCGGTGGATACGTGCTGGCCTGGGACAACAACGAGACCCAGGGCACCCTCGGCATGCGGGCCCAGCAGGATTTCCATTCGCGTACGGTGCGGGACCTGCTGCGGGATCTCGGCCAGTTCCACGGCGCGCAGGGTCGGGTCGGCGACCTGTCCCAGTACGTCCGCTCGCAGGGCGAGGGGATGTTCGACGTGCTCGCCTCCGACGAGTCGGCCACCGGCGGTGAGATGCTCACCGCCGCCGCCTTCGGCGAGATCCGCGAGGTGGTCAGCCGGTTCTACAAGTTGATCTTCGTGGACACCGGGAACAATGTCCGGGCGCAGAACTGGCAGGCCGCCATGGATGCCACCGACCAGCTGGTGGTCACCATGTCCGCCCGGAACGACTCCGCCGAGACAGCCGCCCGGATGCTCGACCACCTGGAACAGAGCGGGCGGCAACGGCTGGTCCGGCAGGCGGTCACCGTGGTCTCCATGCCACCGTCCCGCAAGGAGATCGACCTGCCCGCCATCCAGGAACATTTCGCCGCCCGTACCCGGGCGGTGCTGCTGGCCCCGTACGAGCGACTCATCGACACCGGCGAACCGCTGCGATACGCGCAGCTCTCGACGGCCACTCGGGACGCCTGGCTCAAGATCGCCGCCTCGGTGGCCGAGGGCCTGTAGGCCCCTGCCGACGCGCTGCCGACCCGGGCGTACCCGGGCCGGCGACACCGCACCGGGTCAGTTGCTGGCCAGCGCGTCGGCGGCGGCCGGATCGCAGTCGCGAAGGAACTGGGCGCAGCGGGCCGCCTCGTCCGCCTCGGCGATCGCGTCGGCCGCCCGGGACAGCACGTAGAGGCAGCGCAGGAAGCCACGGTTCGGCTCGTGCGACCACGGCACCGGCCCGTGCCCCTTCCAGCCGCTGCGTCGCAGCTGGTCCAGACCCCGGTGGTAGCCGGTACGGGCGTACGCGTACGCCGGCACGACCTGGCCCTGCGCGAACGCCCGGGCGGCGAGCGCCGCCCACGCTGCGCTGTGCGTCGGGTACCGGGCCGCCACCTCGGCGAACGCCTCGTCGCTGCCGGCCTGCTCGGCCGCGGCCAGCGCGGAGTCGGCCTCGACGTGCGCGGGCAGGAGCGTGGCGGGCGGCTCAGGTAGGAGGTTCTGCATCGCCCCATTCAACCCGCTTCGCACGGCGGCCCGCGAGGGGGTCCGGTCAGCCGGTCGGCTGAACGGCCGAGAGGTCGGTCACGCCTGCGGCCCATGCCGCCGTCGGGTCGGATCCACTACAACTATGGATCCGGAGCCTCCCCAGGAACCGGAAGTGCGGGAGCCCGGCCAGGCCGCCGGGCTCCCGTCTCGTCAGCGGGTCGTCCCGGGGTCACGTTCACGGCGTTGCGCCGGCCCGGCAGGATGACCCGATGCCGACTCCACCTCCCGCGGACGTCATCGAGCCGCACACCTGGACGGACGAGATCCAGACCCGGGCGGAGTTCGACCGGCGCCTGGCCACCGGCAGCCTGGTCGGGCTCACCGTGCAGGGCCTCCGGCTGGACCTGGAGCCGGTCCCCGACCTGGCCGGGGTCGAGGTGGCCGGCACGCTCTTCGTCGGCTGCCGCTTCGCCTCTCGGCAGGTCGGAGCCGACCTGGTCCGGCGGGGCGCGAACGTGGTGCCGCCGTTCTCCGGGCTGCCGTACCCGACCCAGCCGTCCCACCTCTACACCCCGGAGGAACTCGCCGCCGGCTTCGCCGAGGGCGGCTTCGCGGCGATGTACGACACCCGGGTGTACGCGCACTTCCGCGCGCACGGCGGCGCGTTACCCGATGTCCGGGAGGCGCTCGGCCAGCGGCTGCACGACCACGGGGTGGACAACGCGCTCGCCGACGCCACCCGTGCCTGGCTGACCACCCACGGGCCGCAGTCGGTGGTCGGGGTGATGGGCGGGCACGCGGTCCGCCGCGGCAGTGAGCCGTACCGGATGGCCGCGGTGCTCGGCCGGGAGCTCGCACGGGCACACCGGTTGGTGGTCACCGGTGGTGGGCCGGGCGTGATGGAGGCGGCCAACCTGGGTGCGTACCTGTCGACCCGGCCGGCGGAGGACCTCAGGGCGGCAATCGACCTGCTCGCCACCGCGCCGGACTACACCGACCACGACCGCTACACGGCGGCGGCGCTGCGGGTACGGGAACTCTTCGGCCGGTCGGTCACGCCGCCGGTGAACGGCACCGAGCCGATGACCGCCTATCAGGCGGACTCGGCCGCGCTGACCACCGGTGATCTGGACTGGGCGGGCTGCGGCGGCCTCGCCGTGCCGACCTGGCTGTACGGGCACGAGCCGGCGAACCTGTTCGCGGGCCGGATCGCCAAGTACTTCTCCAACGCCATCCGGGAGGACACCATCCTGCGGCTGGCCCGGGGTGGCATCGTCTTCGCCCCCGGCCGGGCGGGCACCGTGCAGGAGGTGTTCCAGGCGGCCACCAAAACCTACTACGGCACCGACGGAGCCAGTGGCGCGTACGTCTTCCTGGATCGCGCGTACTGGACGACGGAACTGCCGGTCGAGTCCTTGCTGCGACCGCTGCTGGCCGCCTCCCCCTTCGGTGACCTCTCGAACACGGTGCACCTGACCGACGACGTCCACGAGGCCGCCCGCCTGCTGACAAGGTGAGGACGGACGCTCGTGCGGGTGCAACAACGGCACGGCGGCCGGCCCCGAGTCGGAGCCGGCCGCCGTCCGGGCGACGTCAGTTCGTCACTTGGTCATCGTGGTGCCGGTGGAGCGCAGGTGCTCGCAGGCCTCCGCCACGCGGGTGGCCATGCCCGCCTCGGCGGCCTTGCCCCACACCCGCGGGTCGTACATCTTCTTGTTGCCGACCTCGCCGTCGACCTTGAGCACGCCGTCGTAGTTGCGGAGCATGTGGTCCGCCGCCGGACGGGTGAAGGCGTACTGGGTGTCGGTGTCGATGTTCATCTTCACCACGCCGTAGTCGAGCGCTTCGCGGATCTCCGAGAGCAGCGACCCGGAGCCGCCGTGGAAGACCAGGCTGAGCGGCTTGTCCTTGCCGTACTTGGCGCCGACCGCCTCCTGGATCTGGTTGAGGATCTCCGGGCGGAGCTTGACGTTGCCCGGCTTGTAGACGCCATGCACGTTGCCGAAGGTCAGCGCCGCCATGTAGCGGCCCTTCTCGCCCAGGCCGAGCGCCTCGACCATGGCCAGGCCGTCCTCGACGGTGGTGTAGAGCTTGTCGTTGATGGCGTTCTCGACGCCATCCTCCTCGCCGCCGACGACGCCGACCTCGATCTCCAGGACGATCTTGCCCTTGGCCGCCTCGTCGAGCAGCTGGGCCGCGATCTCCAGGTTCTCCGCCACCGGCACGGCCGAACCGTCCCACATGTGCGACTGGTACAGCGGCTCCTGGCCGGCCTTCACCCGCTCCTGGGAGATGGCCATCAGCGGCCGGACGAACTTGTCCAGCTTGTCCTTCGGGCAGTGGTCGGTGTGCAGGGCGATGTTGACCGGGTACTTCTTGGCCACCTCGTGCGCGTACGCGGCGAACGCCACCGCACCGGTGACCATGTCCTTGACCGAGGGGCCGGAAAGGTACTCCGCGCCACCGGTGGAGACCTGGATGATGCCGTCGCTCTCCGCGTCGGCGAAGCCCTTGAGCGCCGCGTTCAGCGTCTGCGAGGACGTCACGTTGATCGCCGGGTACGCGTACCGGCCGGCCTTGGCGCGGTCCAGCATCTCGGCGTAAGCCTCGGGGGAAGCGATGGGCATGTCGAACGCTCCTTACTTGCCGCTGTCGGCCGTACGGCCGCTGTTCTCCGTAGCGGCCCGGCCGTGCGGCCGCCTCTTCTACCTTGGGGGCCGGCCGTGCGGCCGCCAGTCCTACCGTGCTGCGCCGGACCGCGCTGTCCTCCGCGGGCAGTATCCCGTAGCGGCACCGGACCGGCACAACCGGGCCGGTTCACCGCCGGTCCGCTGGATCCGGTACGGCGACGCTGATCAGCCAGGTGACCACCGCCATCACGATGGCCCCCCAGAAGGCCGCCCAGAAGCCGTCCACCTGAAACGGCAGTTCGAGCGCCCGGGCGATCCGGTCGGTCAGCAGGAACAACAGGGCGTTGACCACAAGCGCGAACAGGCCGAGGGTCAGCAGGTAGAAGACGCAGCCCACCACCTTGATGACCGGCTTGAGCACCGCGTTGACCAGGCCGAAGATCAGCGCCACGATGAGCAGGGTGAACGCCGTGTCGTAACCGGTCCGCCCGGTCACTTCGACACCGGGCACGATCAGCGTGGTGATCCACAGTGCGATGGCGGTCGCCGCCAGTCGGATGAGGAAGCCCACGGCACCATCCTGGCACCGGCGGGAGTCACCGGTGGGCCGATTCGGCCGACTCGGCTGCGACGACGGCGTACGCTCGGCGGCTCGGCACCGGCGTACGACTCGGCGGCTCGGTGGTTCCCAGCGTGCCGCCGGCACACCCCGTACGGTGGGTGGGTACCAGACCGCCGACATCCCGGAGGCATCGAATGGGCCAGCCCGACGAGGACTTCGCCCCCGGCGACCACCTGAGCCCGGAGGAGCGCGACCTGGAGGCCGAGCCGGCCGACGCTGTCGAGCAGGCCGCCGTGGTCGACCCGAGCCAGGTCGACGTCGAGCCGCATCGCGGCCTGGAGGTCGACGACTGGGACGCCATGGAACAGGCCCGCGTGGTCGGTGCCGACGAGGACGACTACCGCTGATCAACCTTTCGGTCAGACCTCGCTCAGGACAGTCGATACGGACAGCGGGAACCTTAGAGATTCCTTAGCATCCGGGGGCTTCACCTGCACCCCTCACGGGAGGACCCCCCTTCATGCTCACCCACTCCACCCGGCGCCGGCTGGCCGGGTTGGGCGTGGCCGGCGCGCTGATCGCGGCCGTCGCCACCCCTGCCACTCCCGCCTCGGCCGAGGAGTCCGAGATCTCGCTGGGCGTCTACTTCGGCGACACCACCATCGCCGCCGGCTCCCCCGGCAAGATCGACAGCCCGATCCTGTTCGCTTCCTCCACGGTGGTGGTACACGACCTCACCGTGCGCTACGACTTCACCGGCCTCGCGGGCAAGGCGACCGTGACGCCGGAGTACGACGCCGACTACTGCTCGACGCCCGAACCGAACGTCCTCGTCTGCACGGACCCGTTCGAGGTCGAGCTGTACGAGGGCGGTTTCGGTGGCCTCTACTCGGTGGTCATCGCACCCACCAAGGACGCCAAGGACGGCGACGAGGGCACCGTCAAGGTGAGCCTCAGTGCCACCGGCTACACGGCCGTGACCCACGAGGCGCGGGTGCGGATCGGCGAGGGCGTCGATCTGGCCGCCGGTCCCGAGACGGAACACTCCGGCAAGCCGGGCACGTCGTTCACCGTGCCGCTGCGGGTCGGCAACCCGGGAGAGACGGTCGCCAAGGGCGCCGTCGCCGTCTTCTACAACGACTACGGGATCCAGGCCGACAAGCAGTACGCCAACTGCACGTACGAGGGAAGTTGGCTGCGTACCTGCCACTTCGACCGCGCGCTGGAGCCGCGTACCAGCTACGTCGCCACCCTGCCGTACCGGATCGCCAAGGACGCGTTCGCGCCGGGCTTCGACTACGGCGAGATCCTGTGGCTGACTCCTGCCGAGTTCGAGGACTACGAGGCGTACGTGAAGAGCCGCGGCGCCACCATCGGCAAGCCGGGCACCGGCGGCGAACTGCTGCTGGACGAGGCCGGTCCGAGCATCGCAGCGCGTAGCTTCCAGGCGGACACCCAGCCGGACAACAACTGGTCGAGCCTCGGGGTGACGGTCACCGGCAAGAACAGCACCGACCTTGAGGCGGTCGGCGACGAGGTCTCCGGTGCGAAGGGCGACGAGGTCGTCGCCACCGTCGGCTTCCGCAACAACGGCCCGGCCACCCTGGACTACGGCCGTTCCGGATCCTCGGTCACCAACATGCAGGTCGAAATTCCGACCGGCACCAGCGCGGTCAAGGTGCCCGACAACTGCTCCCCGGTGCGCGGCGAGAACGAGTGGGGCGAGCCGGGCGAGCCGGGTGCCAGCCTGTACCGCTGCTACACCAGCTGGTTCATCAAGGCCGGTGACGCGGAGACCATGGAGTTCGGGCTCCGGATCGACAAGGTCGTGCCGAACGCCACCGGCGAGGTCAAGGTCAACGTCGCCTGCCAGTGCGACGGTGGCTTCTACGCCGACTTGAAGCCGGCGAACGACGCCGCCAAGCTCGTCGTCAACCCGAGCGGCGGCCAGGGTGGCGACGGCGGCGGTGACGGCGGTGAGCTGCCGATCACCGGTGCCAACACCGCGCTGATCGCGGGCGTCGGTGGCGTGCTGCTCGCCGCCGGTGTGGCCGGCTTCGTGCTGGCCCGCCGCCGCCGTACCCACTTCACGGCGTAGCCCGCCCGGACGACAGCACCACCGGTGCCCCGCCGACCACCCCTCGGCGGGGCACCGCCCTTTCCCCCACCTCCCGCTGGCCACGAGTTGTTCGTCGCGATCCTGGCCTGCGAATCGGAGCCGGTCGACCCGCGGCTCTGACCTGGCCGGGCAGGTGACGCGGGCCCCGGTAGCCTGATTGACCGTGGCGGACGCCACACGGGGCCAGTGATCGAGCGATTCACGGAACGGAATCTTCATGGCATTGGGCGAACGGGTAGGCCATGTCCTGCGCGGCGCGGCCATCGGTGTGGCCGAGGCCGTGCCAGGGGTCAGCGGCGGGACGATCGCGCTGGTGACCGGCGTGTACGAGCGGGTCATCGCGTCCGCCGGGCATCTGGTGAACACGGTGCGGTACGCGGTGACCGACGTGCCGCGCGGGCGCGGGTGGACGCGGGCGGGGCACCAGCTACGGCAGGTGCACTGGGAGGTGGTGATCCCGCTGCTGATCGGCATGCTGCCCGGCCTGCTGATCGCGGCGAAGCTGCTCGAACCGCTGCTGGTCGACCATCCGGAGCAGACCAGAGGACTCTTCCTCGGGCTGGTACTCGCCTCGGTGCTGGTGCCGATCTCGATGGTCGGCAAGCCGTGGCGAGGGCTGGAGGTGCTCGCCCTGATCGTCGCTGCGGTGGCGGCGTTCGTATTGACCGGCCTGCCACAGGCCACCATCGAGCCGCACCCGTTGGTCGTACTGGTCGCGGCGGCGGTCGCGGTCTGTGCCCTGGTGCTACCCGGGGTCTCCGGGTCGTTCCTGCTGCTCACCGTCGGCCTGTACGAGCCGACCATCAGCGCCGTCAACGACCGCGACTTCGGCTATCTGGCGATCTTCGCCACCGGCATGGTCATCGGCTTGGCGCTCTTCGTCAAGCTGCTCCAGTGGCTGCTTGAGCAGCACCGCCGGATGACCCTGGCGGTGATGGCCGGCGTCATCCTGGGCAGCCTGCGCGCACTGTGGCCGTGGCAGTCCGAGGACCGTGCCCTGTACGCCCCGGGCGACCACGTTCCGTCCATTGTGGCGCTGTTCCTGATCGGAGTCGCCGTGGTCACGGCAATGATCATCGCCGAGCGTCGCCGGCTGCGCCGGGCCGCCCGGGACCTCACCGAGGAGACGTACGAGACGCCGCGCGTCCACTGACGACCACCGCTTGGTGGCGGCCCAGCCGGGCCGCCACCAAGCGGTTCCGGTTCAGCGAGCCTTTTTGGTGGCCCGCTTACGCGGCGGGGTCAGCAGGTCGGCGATCGTGGCGATCGCGGTCGGGACCAACCGGTAGTAGGCCCAAACACCGCGCTTCTCCCGCTCCAGCAAGCCGGCCTCGGTGAGGATTCGGAGGTGGTGGCTGACCGTCGGCTGGGAGAGACCGAGCGGCGCGGTGAGGTCACACACGCACGCTTCTCCCTCGGGTGCCGACTGGATCAGGCTGAGCAGCCGCAGCCGAGCGGGGTCGGCAAGGGCCTTGAGGACCCCCGCCAGCCGCTCGGCGTCGGCGCGTTCGATCGGCTCGCCGGCAAGCGGCGAGATCTGAGGCATAGTCATTTCGGCCAACGCAGTTCCCACGTATTCCATCCTTCCACCAGCAGCATCGATCCGCCTGCATATCAGCAGATCCGAATCGGCAGACTTTTACGCCACAAGGCCGAGGTCAGCCAACGTATAGGCCGCCCGATAGGGCAATCCGGCGGCTCGCACCGCGTCGCCGGCACCACGATCAACGATAACCGCCACCCCCACGACCTCGGCCCCGGCCTCGCGAAGCGCTTCGACGGCGGTCAACACACTTCCCCCGGTGGTGGAGGTGTCCTCCACCGCCAACACCCGGCGACCCGCCACATCGGGCCCCTCGATCCGACGTTGCAGCCCATGCGCCTTGCCCGCCTTGCGGACCACGAACGCGTCCAACGGACGCCCGGCAGCGTGCAGCATCGCGAAGCCGATCGGGTCGGCCCCCAAGGTCAGACCGCCTACCGCGTCGTACGACCAGTCGGCGGTCAGCTCCCGCATCACCCGTCCCACCAACGGTGCCGCCTGGTTATGCAGCGTGACGCGACGCAGGTCTACATACCAGTCGGCCTCCCGCCCGGAGGAGAGCACCACCCGGCCATGGACCACAGCCAGGTCGGAGATGAATTTACGCAGGTCGTCGTGGTCCCCCATGGCGATAGAGGGTACTGCGCGAGTCTGTGTGCCGCGTGTGCGGGCCACCCTGGTCAACCCACCGGGGGACCGATGACTGGCGATGTCCGGTTACGCTACGTCGATCATCATGGGCGGATCGAGACATGCCTTCCTCCCCGCCACGCGGTCGGCCGCTCGGCCGCCGGTCAGCCGCGGTCGCGGCCGATGCGCCCACGGGTGTCCCGGGAAACCACGTCGAGCAGGCGACGCGGGGCGTGCCGCAGCCCCGCCACGGCCACTTTGTACTTCCACGACGGGACGCTCACCAACTTGCCTTTGCGCAGGTCACGCAGGGCCTCGTCGACCACATCGGCGGCTTCGAGCCACATCCATTCGGGGGTTTTCGACATGTCGATGCCGGCTCGTTGGTGAAACTCCGTGCGGGTGTAGCCCGGGCAGAGCGCCATAACGCGTACGCCGAAGGGGCGGGCGGACTGCCCGACGGACTCGCTGAAGTTGGTTACCCACGCCTTGCTGGCCGAGTAGGTGGACCCGGGCATCACCGCGCCGAAACCTGCCACCGAAGAGACATTAATCACTGCCCCGCTGTGCCGCTCGGTCATCGTGGCCAGCGCGGCGAGGGTCAGCCGAAGCACCGCATGGACGTTCAGCCGCAGCAGTCGGGTCTCGTCCTGGACGGACGACCGGAGGAAGGGCTTGTTCAGGCTGATGCCGGCGTTGTTGATCAGAAGCTCGACGGGCGGCCCGTCGGCCAACCGTCGTTCGACCGCGGCGCAACCGTCGTCGGTGGACAGATCGGCGGTGAGGGTCTCGGTCTCCACGCCGTGCCGACCGGTCAACTCGGCGGCCTGGGCCGCCAGCCGGGTCGCGTCGCGGGCGACCAGCACCAAGTGCCATCCGTCGGAGGCGAGCCGGGCGGCGAACGCCGCCCCGATGCCCGCCGTCGCCCCGGTGATCAACGCCCATCGTTCGGTCGTCCGGTCGGGCGTCACGGGCGTCATCACCTCGGTGGGTTCGGGGGCGGCGGCGCCCCGGGCGGCGGGTAGGGCTGGTACGGCGGCTGGTACGGCGGTGCCGCCGGTGGCTGTCCGAATGGTGGTGTGGGTGGCTGGTCAGGGGAGACCGTTCGCTGGGGTGCGGGCCGACGCCGGAACCAGGCGTTGGCCGCAGGCAGTGCCAGCAGCACGGCTACCACAAGGTAACCGAGCACCTGAGCGATCGAAAGGGTGGCGGTGAGCGGAATCCACCAGGACGGATAGGCGTCCGGCGTCCGGGCGAGCAACTCGGCGGTCGCCCGGTCGTCACCGAAGTCCAGGGGCACAGCGCGCTGCACGATCAGGGTGGCGAGCCCACCACACCCGCAGCACATGCCCAACCCGGCGACCACCCAGGTCGCCACCCGGGCCGCCGGCCGGCGGGCGGCCAGCCCCAGGGCCAGGCCGACGAGGAGCAGAGCGGCGAGAACGCTCAGCACCGCCGACACCACGACCGAGGCGCGCAACAGAGCCACCGCCGCGTCGACCTGACCGGGGTCGGCGTCGGCCGTAGCGCGGAACCGGTCCACCGTGCCGCTTACCGACGCGAGCCCGATCACCGCGTACACGAGCGCGCCGAGCGCCATCACCATCAGTGTCGACACGGCCAGCACGACCGTGGCCGGCCGGCGAGCCGGTGCCTGTTCGGGGTACGACACGACGAGTCCCTCCGGTAGGCGTTCGGAAAGCAACCTACTCGGAGGGACCGTCGCGGTCGTGTGTTACGCGTGTGTCGAAGACCTGGGGCAGGCCGAGGCAGAGTTCAGGCACCGGCCGGGCAGAGACGTCGACACCCGCGCCAACCCACCGAAGGTCAGCCGGGACGATCGGTGGGCGGCTGGGTACCGGGCTGCTCCGGGCCATCCGACGGCGGGGTCTGCCCGCTCGGCTGGCCACCCTGGTCGCCGGCCGGTGGCTGGCCGCCGGTGGCCGGGTAGCCGGGCTCGCCCGGCTGCTGCGGGGTGCCCGGGTAACCCGGCTCGGCCGGGCTGGTGCCCGGGTAACCGGGGGCCTGCGGGTAGCCGGGCTGGCTCGGGTAGGCACCGCCGGGCGTGGGCGGCTCCCACTGCTGGGTCGGCTTACGGAAGAACTCGTTCGCCTTCGGCAGCGCCAGCAGGATCAGCGCCGTCAACAGCGAGATCAGGCTGATCACGCCGAGCAGGATGTTGACCGGGGTGATCCAGCCCGGCAGCGCCTCCTCCAGTCGACGCTGGATCTCCTCGCCGCTGGGCATGTCGCCGCTGCTCTCGCCGGGCGCGCTGAAGTTACCGACGAAACCGCTGAGCAGGTTGAAGCCGGTGCAGCAGAAAAGGATGCCACCGACGATCCAGGTGGCGATCCGGGAGCCGTTCTTGCCGCGCAGGTTCATCAGCCCAAGGCCGAACAGCGCGAACGCCACCACCAGCAGGAAGATGGCGGTGCCGACGCCGATCACGACGGTGATGTCGGCGACGTTCTCCGCCCCCTCGACGGTGGAGTCGCGGTACGCCTCCTCCATGACCTCGCGGACGGTGCCGATGGTGGCCAGCGAGATGATCACGCTGATCAGCTGACAGATCGCGAACAGCAACAGCAGGTAGGTGGATATCGTCACCACGCCCGGCCGCGTCCGGGCCGGCGTGTTCTGAGGATCGACCATCTTTCTCCCTTCCTGGAACGCGCTTCACCGTATCGGCAACAGGCCATTCCGGCACGGTGCGACGCCGAGCGGTGGGCACGTAACCGGCCACCCGGTCGACCGGGATCGATCGGACGGGCTGGTTTCTCGGCTCAGGACCCGTTCTGCGGGTGCACGGTCACCCCGTCGCTGCCCAACCGTTCGCCACGGGCCATCGCCCAGCCCGCCTCCCCGTACGCCTCGAAGGTGAGCCGCGCTCCGCCCGGTGCACGGTAGTCGTGGTAGCGCATGGTGCCGCTCGGCGTCAGGTCGGTGGCCCCGGAGGCGGTGTACCGGGCCTGACCGGACTCGTGCCAGCTGTAGCGCCGGCCGCCGGACTCCACCTCGGGCGCGCCCGGCGTGACTGTGGCGTCGCGCGGCACCGACTCCCACAGCACCAGTTCGAACCCGGGACTCTCCGCCACCGAGAGCCGACGCCGGCCGCCGTGCTCATCGCGGTCGTCGAGGAGGTGCTCGGCCCACCTCCACTCGCCCTCGACCAGGCGAATCGAGCCCCGCACCGAATAGGTGGCGTCACCGATCTCGACGATGTCCCCGACCTCGATTCGCCTCGGGTCACGTCGGTGCCCGTCGCCGTACCGCTCCTGCTTCCGACGTGCCGCTGCCGACCGGTCGCGCCACCAGCGCAGCGTCAGCCCGGCAACGACCACCCCGACCAGGCAACCGGCCGCCAGGTACGCCGTCGTCCCGTCCATCCGGTCACCTCCCGAGACAGTTCGGCGGGGACGTCGACCATGATCCGGGCAGCCGCTGCCTCCCGCCAACCGGCTACCGGTCGGCGGGATCCGTTCCGCCGGGGGCGGCGGCATCCCCCTGCCCACCATCGCCGGAGGAGGCGGTGGCACCGCCCGGGAAGGTCGGTCCGCCCGACGCGGGTGGCGCGGCCGGCACCGGAGGTGTCTCCGGGACGGTCGGCGAGGCCGCGTGGTGCGGGGGATGCCCGGCCGGACCCGGGCCGCCCTCCGCACCGGGTACGGCGTACCCGGGATATCCGGGCACCGCATACCCCGCACCGGGCACCCCATACCCCGGTGGCATCGGATACCCGGGCGGCGGCGGATAGCCCGGCGGATACCCCGGCTGCGGTGGGTAGCCCAGCGGGAAACCGGGCTGCGGTGGGTAACCGGGCGGGGGCGGATAGCCCGGCGGCGCGGGAAAGGCGGGATAGCCCGTCGGCAAGGCATAGCCGACCAGGTGGGCGTTCGGGATGTCGCGCCCGGCGGATGGCCAGGCGGCGGCCGGTTCGGCGCGGGGCACGAACCAGCGATGGGCCGGCGGCAGCGCCAGCAGCAGCACTACCGCCGCCGTGAGCAGGAAGACCAGCAGCACCCCGAGGCCCGCCAGCGGGAAGAACATCTCGAACGGATTCGGCTGGTCGTACAGCGCCTCGATGAAGTCCGACTCCTGCCAGAATTCGTCGTCCGGCGGCGGCACGTCCTCCGGGTACGACTC
The DNA here is from genome assembly GCF_016863575.1 of Micromonospora sediminimaris. NCBI lineage: Bacteria > Bacillati > Actinomycetota > Actinomycetes > Micromonosporales > Micromonosporaceae > Micromonospora > Micromonospora sediminimaris. The sequence goes on along the minus strand of NZ_BOPD01000018.1, from coordinate 17,178 downwards.
ATCGATATAAGGCCCCTCGGCCATCGCGAACGCCAGACCGAACGGAATCAGGAACGCGCCGGCACAGCCCTGGGCGACGCAGAGCAGCAGTTGCACGCCACCGGCGACAAAGACCATGACCCGGGCGGTGTTGCTGCCCGCGCGTACCCGGGGCGCGGTCAGGCCCAGCCAGAGCGCCAGCAGCAGGGCGGGGACGCCGAACACCGCCGCCATCATGACGCTGTTCCAGCGCTCCGCGCGTACCTGGTCCGGGTCCGCGTTCGGCACCTGCCGCACCGCCTGGTCAACTGCCTGGTTCCAGTCGATCGCCGCCAACACCAGCAGCGTGACGAGGCCGAGCAGGATCACCACGGTGGCGAGTTGCAGCCAGAAGGCCACCGTGACGGTGCCGGGACGCGGCGGACGGGGTGGGGGTACGCCTGCCGGAGCTTCGGCGGTCGCGGTCATGTCGCGGACGGTACGGCCCGATCGCAAGCCTCGGCAGCGCCGTTCGGGCGGACTCGTCCCGGCCGACGGATCATGCTCCGTTGAGTCGCTCGACCGCGTACTCGCCGACCGTGGTGCTTCCCATCACGCAGCCGGTCATGGTGTTCAGCTCCGCCGGGTCTCCGCGCAGCGCCGTCCAGGCCGCCCGCCCGGCCGCCGGGTCGAGCCGTTCCAGCAGGGTGGCGGCGTACACGCGGCCCGCGGAGGTGCCCCCGGTGAGCAGCCGGTCGAGCAGGTCGCGTACCTCCTCCGGGTGGTCGGTCATCGCCACCGCGACGCGCTGGTACGCCTCGGTCTCGGGCAGCAGCGTGCCCGCGATGCCGACCCCGCCGAACGCCAACGTGCTGGCGTGGCCGAGTTCCGCGACGGCCCTCGCCAACTCCGATTCCTTTTTGCGCCGCATCCCGAACATGTCTCCATCCTCGCCCCGGGAGCCCGCCTCCGCCCGTCGGAGGCGGGCCCGGTGCGACGGGTTCAGCTGGACGTGACCGACAGGCCGTCCTTGCTGTCCCGGAGGTCGACCCGCACCGCGTCGCCGTCGCGGACCTCACCGGCGAGCAGGGCTCTGGCGAGCTGGTCGCCGATCGCCGACTGGACCAGCCGACGCAGCGGCCGGGCACCGTAGATCGGGTCGTACCCGTGCTCGGCGAGCCAGCCGCGGGCGTCGTCGGTGACGTCCAACGTCAACCGGCGGTCGGCGAGACGCCGACCCAGTCGCGCCAGTTGGATGTCCACGATGGCCCGGAGGTCGTCACCGTGCAGGGCGGCGAAGACCACGATGTCGTCGAGTCGGTTGAGGAACTCCGGCTTGAAATGCGACCGGACCGTCGCCAGGACGCCCTCGCGGCGCTGCTCCTCGGCCAACGTCAGGTCGCTGATCACCGCCGAGCCGAGGTTGGAGGTGAGGATCAGGATGGCGTTGCGGAAGTCGACCGTACGCCCCTGGCCGTCGGTGAGCCGACCGTCGTCGAGCACCTGGAGCAGGATGTCGAAGACGTCCGGGTGGGCCTTCTCCACCTCGTCCAGCAGGATCACCGAGTACGGCCGGCGGCGCACCGCCTCGGTGAGCTGGCCGCCCTCCTCGTAGCCGACGTAGCCGGGCGGCGCGCCGACCAGGCGGGCCACGGAGTGCTTCTCGCCGTACTCGCTCATGTCGATGCGGACCATGGCCCGCTCGTCGTCGAAGAGGAACTCGGCGAGCGCCTTGGCCAACTCGGTCTTTCCGACACCGGTCGGGCCGAGGAAGAGGAAGCTGCCGGTCGGGCGGTCCGGGTCGGCGACTCCGGCCCGCGCGCGTCGGACGGCATCGGAGACCGCGGCGACCGCCTCGGTCTGGCCGACCACGCGCCCGCGCAGCGACTCCTCCATCCGCAGCAGCTTGGCGGTCTCACCCTCCAGCAGCCGGCCGGCGGGAATGCCGGTCCAGGAGGCGACGACCGCGGCGATGTCGTCCGCGCCGACCTCCTCCTTGAGCATCGCACCGGCGGACTGGAGTCGCGCCAACTCCTCCTCGGCGGTGGCCAGTTCGGCCTGAAGGGCGGGGATCCGGCCGTACCGCAGCTCGGCGGCGCGTTCCAGCTCGCCGTCGCGCTCGGCCCGTTCGGCCTCGCCACCGAGCCGCTCCAGCTCCTCCTTGGCGGTGGAGAGCTTGGTGATGTGACTCTTCTCCAGTTGCCACCGCTCGGAGAGGGCGGTGAGCTGCTCGCGCTTGTCGGCCAACTCCTTGCGTAGCCGCTCCAGCCGCTCGGCGGACGCCGCGTCCGGCTCCTTGGCCAGCGCCATCTCCTCGATTTCCAGCCGGCGCACCGCTCGCTCGATCTCGTCCACCTCGACCGGACGCGAGTCGATCTCCATCCGGAGCCGGGACGCGGACTCGTCGACCAGGTCGATCGCCTTGTCCGGCAGGAACCGGTCGGTGATGTACCGGTCGGAGAGGGCGGCGGCGGCGACCAGGGCGGCGTCGGTGATGCGTACGCCGTGGTGCACCTCGTAGCGCTCCTTGAGCCCGCGCAGGATGCCGATGGTGTCCTCCACTGTGGGCTCACCGACCAGCACCGGCTGGAAGCGGCGCTCCAGGGCCGGATCCTTCTCGATGTGCTCGCGGTACTCGTCGAGCGTGGTCGCGCCGACCATACGCAGCTCACCACGGGCCAGCATCGGCTTGAGCATGTTGCCGGCGTCCATCGAGCCCTCGCCCTTGCCGGCACCCACGACGGTGTGCAGCTCGTCGAGGAAGGTGATCACCTGCCCGTCAGAGTTCTTGATCTCCTCCAGGACGGACTTCAGCCGCTCCTCGAACTGGCCCCGGTACTGTGCGCCCGCCACCATGGCGCCGAGGTCGAGCGAGACGAGTTTCTTGTCGCGCAGCGACTCCGGCACGTCGCCGGCCACAATCCGCTGTGCCAGGCCCTCGACGATCGCGGTCTTGCCGACACCGGGCTCGCCGATCAGCACCGGGTTGTTCTTGGTACGCCGGGACAGCACCTGGATCACCCGGCGGATCTCGGAGTCCCGGCCGATCACCGGGTCGATCTTGCCGTCCCGTGCGCTCGCGGTCAGGTCCACGCCGTACTTGGTAAGCGCCTGGTAGGTCTGCTCCGGATCGGCGGTGGTCACCCGGCGGTCCCCGCCGCGCACCGTCGGGAAGGCGGCCACCAGGCTCTCCTCGGTGGCACCGGCGGCCTTCAGCGCGGCGGACACGGCCCCGCCGACCCGGGACAGCCCGGCGAGCAGGTGCTCGGTGGAGGTGTACTCGTCGCCCAGCGGGCGGGCGATCTGCTCGGCGGCGCCGATGGCGTTGACGAACTCGCGGGCCAGGGTCGGCTCGGCGATGCTGGAGCCGCGGGCGGCGGGCAGCGCGTCGACGGCCCGCTGGGTGGCCCGGCGCAGCTCGGTCGGGTCGGCCCCGACGGCGCGCAGCAGGCCGGCAGCGGTCGAGCCCTCGGTGTCCAGCAGCGACAACAACAGGTGCCACGGCTCCACCGTGGCGTGCCCGCGCTGGTTGGCCAGGGCGACGGCACCGGTGATGGTCTCGCGGCTCTTGGTGGTGAGGCGTTCGGTGTTCATGGGCTCCCCTGGATCGGCGTGTCCACTGGTACCGACAGAACCAGAGTTGAGTCTATTCCGCTCAACCCAGGGGACGTGACCTGAGTCACATCAGTCGCTCACCAGGTTGATCGCGACCCAGCTTCGTTCGGCGTACTGGCCGGCGCCGAGCAGGACACCCTGCGGCCCCGCCGCGAAGAGCGTGCCGTCGGGCAGCAGTCGGATGGAGTGCTCGGCCGTGACCGGCCAGGGCAGGTCCAGGTACCGACCGCCGACGACGGCACCCGCGCCGCGTGGGCTGATCACCGCCGCCGTGCTGCCACCCAGCGGCACCACCCGCCCGGCTTCCGGATGCCCCTCGGCGTACACCCTGAACCAGTTGTTGCCGCCGGTGCTGCGCCACAGTGCCGGGAAGCCCGTCCGGTCGGGCCGCTCGCCGACCAACCACCACCCGTCGGAGCCCAGCAGCAATCGGAGCACGCTCACCTCGCCTTGGGCCGGCAGCGGTTCCCCCGAACGCCAACTCCGCCCCTCGTCCCAGGACTTCGCGACGCGCGGCCTGCCGTCACCGGACAGCCCGGTCACCACCAGCGGCGCGTGGAACTCGGTCCCGTCCGACTTCCTGAACAGCGTGTCGGCGACGGCGACCGTGTGTATCGCGGACAGCGGCGGCTGGGCGGGCAGCGGGCGCAGCCGGCGACCGTCCCACCGACCCACCTTGCCCGATTCCTCGATGACCTGGAAACGACCCTGGGTCCCCTGCCAACTGGCCGGGGCCGCCTCTCCCGGGCTGTGTCGGAAGGTCTCGCCGCCGTCGGTCGAGGTCCACCAACCGTGCGGCTCGGCCCAGAGGGCGAGCACCTCGACGGTGGCGTACATCTGTTGGTTGCCTGCCACCGGTCTCGGGTGGCGCAGCGACTGCCAGGACCGGCCGCCGTCGCGGGTCGACCAGAGCAGGGCGGGGCACTCCGGGCCACCGGGCGGGCGGCCGTCGCAGGCGGCGAAGAGGGCGTACCCGCGCTGGGCGTCGACAAATTCGACGTACGGCTGGTCGTACCGCTCGGAGACCGCGAGGCGGGTGGTGCGGGTCTCCGCGACGGGCCTCGGTGCCGGCGGCGCGGAGGCGCTGTCCGACAGCGTCGGCTCGGGTGCTGGAGCGGTACGACGCACGTCACCGATCGAACAGCCGGCAAGTGTCGTCACCAGCACGGACAGGAGCAGTAGGCGGGCCTGCCGCGAGGTCATTCGGCCTCCGACGCGAGAGTAGCCTGGGCGCGTGCGAGTACGTGTCGAACAGACTGCCTTACCGGGGATCGGCGTACGTCATGACATGATGACGGAATCCGGCCGACGGTTGGGGGTCGTCTCTCACCGCAGCGGTCGCCGCGACCTCGTCCTGTACGACCCGGACGACCCGGACGGTTGCTCGGCGGACATCCCACTCACCGACGACGAGGCGGGGGCGCTGGCCGACATCCTGGGTGCGTCGCTGATCCTCGGGCAGCTCTCCGGGCTGCGCGAACAGGCCGCTGGCCTGCTCACCGAGCAGATCGCCGTCCCGGCCTCCTCCACCTATGTCAACCGGCCCCTCGGTGACGCGAAGGTGCGCACCCGCACGGGAGCCTCGATCGTGGCGATCCTGCGCGCCGGCGAGGTGATCGTTTCGCCGAGTCCGACCTTCCGCCTCGCCGCCGGCGACGTGCTCGTCATCGTCGGCAACCGGCAGGGCCTGGACGGGGCGAGCGCGATCTTCGCCGCCGACGATCCCGCCGGCTGAGCCCCGATGCACGACTTCAGCACCCTGCTCATCGAGGTCGGCGGGCTGCTGTTCCTGCTCGGGCTGCTCGGCCGGCTGGGCCGCCGGGTCGGGCTCTCGCCGATTCCGCTCTATCTGCTGGCGGGGCTGGCCTTCGGTCACGGCGGCGTGCTGGAGTTGAGCGCCAGCGAGGAGTTCTTCGCGATCGGCGCCGAGATCGGTGTGATCCTGCTGCTGGTGATGCTCGGCCTGGAGTACTCCGCCGACGAACTCGTCGGCAGCCTGCGGTCGGCCGCGCCGGCAGGACTGCTCGACGCGCTGTTGAACGCGCTGCCCGGTGCGGCATTCGCGCTGCTGCTCGGTTGGGGTTGGGTGGCTGCGGTGGTGCTCGGCGGGATCACCTGGGTCTCGTCCTCGGGGGTGATCGCCAGGGTGCTGGCCGACCTGGGCCGACTCGGTAACCGGGAGACCCCCGTGATCCTGTCCGTGCTGGTGGTCGAGGACCTCGCGATGGCCTTCTACCTGCCGCTGCTGACCGCTCTGCTGGCCGGAGTCGGGTTCGTCAAGGGGGGTGTCTCCCTCGCCGTCGCGGTGCTGACCGTGATCGCGGTGCTGGTGGTGGCCCTTCGTTATGGCAACGTCCTCTCCCGGGCGTTGTCGGCCGGCAGCGCCGAGGCATTGCTGCTCGGGGTACTCGGACTGACCCTGCTGGTGGCCGGAGTAGCCGCGAAGTTGCAGGTGTCGGCGGCGGTGGGCGCGTTCCTGGTCGGCATCGCGCTCTCCGGGCCGGTCGCCCACCATGCCACCGAGCTGCTGACTCCGCTGCGGGACCTCTTCGCCGCCGTGTTCTTCGTCTTCTTCGGCCTCGCCACCGATCCACGGCACATCCCACCGGTGCTGCTACCGGCGCTGCTGCTCGCGCTGGCCACCATGGGAACCAAGACGCTTACCGGCTACCTGGCCGCCCGGCGGGCGGGCATCGCCGAACCGGGCCGCTGGCGTGCCGGCCTGGCGCTGGTACCCCGGGGCGAGTTCTCCATCGTCATCGCCGGAATCGCGGTGGCCTCCGGCACCGTCTCACCGAAGCTGGCGGCACTGGCGGCGACGTACGTGCTGATCACGGTCGTCACCGGGCCGGTGCTGGCCCGGCTGCCCGACCTCGCCTGGTTCAAGGGTTGGCTACGGGCCCGGGCTGCGGCGCAGCCGGCCCGGGCTGCGACCGCGTCGAACCGGGCGTGAGCGTCGGACCAGCCGATTTCACCGTCCGGAGGGCCCGTGTCGACCAAGAGATGCCGAATTGCTTCCCGTAGGGGCTACCGGTACTCACCGGTACCGCGTTAACGTGTCGCCCCAGCAGCCAGGGTTCGCGGTGGGCGGACGCCCCCGCGGGCGAGAGCGGAAGGTTGGCCGGTGAGCGTGCAGGAGTCAGCGTTCCACGGCTTCGCCAACCCCGTCGATCCAACCCCGGCGGAGTTGCGAGCGTGGGCTTACCACCCCGATTCCGTCCCGTTGACGTCGATGCCGCCGGACTGGGACCTGCTGGTCTCCGGTGACCGGTTGGTGACGACGCTGTTCGACCTCGCCATGGACACCCGCTGTCCGGCGCGTCGGTTCGCGCTGCACTGTCTCTACATCTACGCCGCCGACGGGATCCGGACGAACTTCCGGGCACATCCGAAGCGTCGCTTTCGGAAGCTGGTCGACCAGGCCGAGCGCAACGGCGACGAGATGATGCGTACCTGGGCGCACAACAGTCGGGTACTGCTGACCCGACCGGAGCTTTTCGTGTACCGGGAGTGGTGCGAGGGCGGGCTGGTGCGGGAGAACCGCCGACTCTGAACGCCGAACGGGCCGGGACCCCCCGTGGCTCCCGGCCCGCACGTCGGCGGATCGTCAGCGCGACCCGCCCCGCTCGCGACGGTGCTGATCGCTGCGTGCCTGGCCGGCGCCATGGCCGACCCGGCCGCTGTCCGCGGCGACCCGATCGCCCCGGCCGCTGAACCTGCCGGCCTGGATCTGGTCGGAGAAGCGTCCCTTGGTGATCCGGTCGAACCGGTGCTGGACGTTCTCAGCCAGGTCGTCGAGGCGTTGCTCCGTCTCCTCGGCCACCTTCCTCGCCGATTCCGTCATGGCTCCCCCCGCCAGATCGGAGTCCGGATTGAGATGGTTTGGACCTGATTTCTGAAGACTAGTCGAGACAACCTGTCTCTCGCTCGGGTTCGCGGAAACACGAGCGGCGCAGCGCCCGCGGACAAGCGAAAGGGGGTGTGGCCCACTCGGAGCCACACCCCCCTTTCGCCGTGGCGGGCGTCAGCGCCCGGAGCTGCGTCGGGGACGCCAGACCACCAGGGCGGTCGAGGTCTGGTTGGTGGGAACGAGATCCCGACCGGGAAAGCGGGCCAGCGACTCCAGCTCGGCCATCCGGCGGTACGCGGCGTCGAGTTCCGCCTCCAGCTGGGCGACCCGCTGCTGGGCCTGCTCCAGCAGTCGCTCCAGCCCGATGATCCGCTTGATCCCGGCGAGGTTGACGCCGTCGTCCTGGCTGAGCCGCTGCACCTCGCGCAGCAGCACCACGTCCCGGACGCTGTACCGCCGCCCACCACCGGCCGCCCGGCCGGCCTGCACCAGGCCGAGCCGGTCGTACTGGCGCAGCGTCTGCGGATGCATGCCCGCCATCCGTGCCGCAACCGAGATCATCAGCACCTTGGCCTCGTATGCCGGGTCATCCGAGCCGACGAACCCGTCCATCCCGCTCACCTCCGCACCGCTTCACCGATCAACCGAACCGACGCACCCGCGCGTCGAGATGTTCCCGCGCCGCCGGCGGAGTCTGCTCGGCGAACGTCTCCAACGCGGCCCGCGCCTCGTCCGAGATCCGCGCCGGCACCACGACGTCCAGGGTGACCAGCAGATCGCCCTGCTGGCCGTCCCGGCGACTGACCCCCTTGCCCCTGGCCCGCAGGATGCGACCGCTCGGCGTGCCCGGCGGCACCCGCAGGGTCACCGGACCGTCGAGCGTCGGCACCCGCAGGTCGGTGCCGAGGACGGCCTCCGCGAACGTGATCGGCACGGTCAGGGTGAGGTCGTCGCCGGTACGCCCGAAGACCTCGTCCGGGCGAACCTTCACGTGCACGAACAGGTCACCCGCCGGACCGCCGCGCTCACCCGGCTCGCCTCGGCCGGCCAGCCGGATCCGCTGGCCGTCGGCCACCCCGGTGGGAAAGCGGACGTTGAGCGTACGGGTCTTGGTGACCCCGCCGGTGCCCTGGCACTCCGGGCACTTCTCGTCCACCACCGTGCCCACGCCCTGGCAGTTGCGGCAGGGCTCGGAAAAACTGAACGCACCCTGGTTCCGGTTGGTGACCCCGGCACCGTGGCAGACCGGGCAGGTGCGCGGCGCGGTGCCAGGCTTGGCACCGTTGCCGTGGCAGGTGTCGCAGACACCGGGTGCGCGCAGCGTCAGCGGCAGGGTCACGCCGCGTACCGCGTCATTGAAGTCGAGCGCCACCTCGGTCTCGATGTCCCGCCCTCGGGCCGGACCCGGCGCGCCCGCACCCCCGCCACCACCGGAGAAGATCGAGCTGAACAGGTCGGAGATGTTGCCACCGGCGAACCGGCCACCACCCGGCTGCGCGCCACCGAACAGGTCGGAGACGTCGAACGGCGCACCGCCCGGTTGGCCGCCCTGCCGGGCACCACGCCGGAATGCGCCAGAGCCGAAGAGCGAGCGCATCTCGTCGTACTCGCGGCGCTTGGCGTCGTCGCCGAGCACCGCGTACGCCTCGGACACCGCTTTGAAGCGTTCCTCGGCCTTGGCGTCGCCGGGGTTGTGGTCCGGGTGCGACTCGCGGGCCAGCTTGCGGTACGCCTTCTTGATCTCATCAGAGGGAGCGGTTTTCGCCACGCCCAGGACCGCGTAGTAGTCCTTCTCGATCCAGTCCTTCGAACTCACCCGTTCACCTCCTCCCCACCTCCGGGCCCGGTCCGCCCCGCCCACCGGGTTTCGGCGAGCGGGGCGGCCGGATCACCGTCGCGCACTATTCCGGGTCGGCGACCGCGACCAGCGCGGGCCGCAGCAGTCGCTCGCCGACCTGGTAGCCCCGGCGCATCACCTGCACACAGGTCGGCTCGGTGACGTCGGACGAGGTCTGGTGGGCCACCGCCTCGTGCCGCGTCGGGTCGAACGGATCGCCCTGCTCACCGAACGGGGTCAGCCCGAACTTGCCCAGCGCGGTGATGAGCTGCTCGGCCACCGAACCGAACGGGCCGACCAGATCGCCATGCTCCCGGGCCCGGTCGAGATCGTCCAGGATCGGCAGCAGCGCGGCGAGCACGGACCCGGTGGCCTGCTCGGTGACCAGGCCACGGTCGCGCTCGACCCGCTTGCGGTAGTTGGCGTACTCGGCCGACACCCGCTGCACGTCGCGGGTGCGTTCGTCCAGCTCGGCGCGGAGCGCCTCCAGCTCGGCGCCCAGCCCGCCGGCGGTCGGCTCGGTCGGCTCCCCGACCGGCTGTGCCGGCGCGTCCACGACCGGCGGACCCTCGGTGGAGGCGTCGCTGAGCGCGCTCGCCTCGACCTCGATCGAGTCGACCACGACCTCGGCCTCCTCGACCAGGCCCTCCGCTGGCACGTCCGGTCCGGCGTCCGCCGCCGTACCGTCGGGTTCGCGGATCTGACTGATCTTGCGGTTGTTGCGGATGACGACCCGCGGCGCGTCGCCGGTGGCCGGCTCGGACGCCGAGCCACCCGGCGCCGACCCGGTGTCACCCGGGTCGGCGGCTCGTGGCTTCTCCGTCATACGACTACCTCATCCCTCTGCCCGTGCGTTCGGGTGGCCAGGACCGTCACTTCTTGTCCTCGTCCACGATCTCCGCGTCGACCACGTCGTCCGCACCGGGCCGGGCGCCGCCGGCCTGCGCGCCACCGGTCGCGTCGGCGCCACCGGCCGCGCCGGGACCGGCCTCGCCGCCCGCCTGGGACTGCTCGGCCTGCTGGGCGTAGAGCAGCGAGCCCGCCTCCTGGGAGACCTGCGCGAGCCGCTCGTGCGCCGACTTGATCTTCTCGATGTCGCTGCCACCGAGAGCGCCACGCAGCTCGCCGAGGGCCTCGTTGAGCTTCTCGCGGTTCTCGGCGGGGAGCTTCTCACCGTTCTCGGCGAGGAACTTCTCGGTCTGCCACTGCAGGGCCTCGGCCACGTTGCGGGTCTCGGCCTCCTCGCGGCGGCGCTTGTCCTCCTCCGCGTGCTCCTCGGCGTCCCGGCGCATCCGCTCGATGTCGTCCTTCGGCAGCGAGGAGCCGCCGGTGATCGTCATCTTCTGTTCCTTGCCGGTGCCCAGGTCCTTGGCGTGGACATTGACGATGCCGTTGGCGTCGATGTCGAAGGTGACCTCAATCTGCGGCACGCCGCGCGGGGCCGGCGGAAGGCCGGTCAGCTCGAAGGTGCCGAGCTTCTTGTTGTACGCGGCGATCTCACGCTCACCCTGGAAGACCTGGATCAGCACCGACGGCTGGTTGTCGTCGGCGGTGGTGAACACCTCGGAGCGCTTGGTCGGGATGGTGGTGTTGCGCTCGATGAGCTTGGTGAAGATGCCACCCTTGGTCTCGATGCCCAGGCTCAGCGGCGTCACGTCGAGCAGCAGGACGTCCTTGACCTCGCCCTTGAGCACGCCGGCCTGAAGTGCGGCGCCCACGGCGACGACCTCGTCCGGGTTGACGCCCTTGTTGGGCTCCTTGCCGGTGAGCTGCTTGACCAGGTCGGTCACGGCCGGCATCCGGGTCGAGCCACCGACGAGGATCACGTGGTCGACGTCGGAGACCTTGATCCCGGCGTCCTTCACGGCCTGCTCGAACGGGCCCTTGCAGCGGTCCAGCAGATCCTGCGTCATCCGCTGGAACTCGGCCCGGCTGAGGGTCACGTCCAGGTGCAGCGGGCCGGCGGCACCGGCGGTGATGTACGGCAGGTTGATGTTGGTGGTGGTGGCGGCGGACAGCTCGATCTTGGCCTTCTCGGCGGCCTCCTTGAGCCGCTGCATCGCCATCTTGTCCTGCGACAGGTCGATGCCGTGCTCACCCCGGAAGGTCTTCACCAGGTGGTCCATGATCCGCTGGTCCCAGTCGTCACCACCGAGGAGGTTGTCACCGCTTGTCGACTTGACCTCGATGACGCCCTCGGCCAACTCCAGCAGCGACACGTCGAAGGTGCCGCCACCGAGGTCGAAGACCAGGACGGTCTGCTCCTTGGAGCCCTTGTCCAGCCCGTACGCCAGGGCGGCCGCGGTCGGCTCGTTCACGATCCGCAGCACGTTGAAGCCGGCGATCTCGCCAGCCTCCTTGGTGGCCTGCCGCTGGCCGTCGTTGAAGTAGGCCGGAACGGTGATCACCGCGTCGGTGATCTGCTCGCCCAGGTAGGCCTCGGCGTCCCGCTTGAGCTTCATCAGCGTCCGGGCCGAGATCTCCTGCGGGGTGTACTTCTTGCCGTCGATGTCGACGGACCAGTTGGTGCCGATCTCCCGCTTGACCGAGCGGATCGTCCGGTCCGGGTTCGTCACCGCCTGGCGCTTGGCGACCTCACCGACGAGCACCTCGCCGTTACGGGCGAACGCGACGATCGACGGGGTCGTCCGCGAGCCCTCAGCGTTGGCGATGACGGTGGGCTCACCGCCCTCCAGAACGCTGACGCAGGAGTTCGTCGTGCCGAGGTCGATACCGACCGCACGTGCCATCTTCGCTTCCTCGCTTCGTTACGTTGAGCAGGTGACGGGCCCTCCCGTCCCGCTGCGCGGCACCTGCCGTCCGCAGCGACCCCACCTCAAGTTGAGTGAACTTGACTCAATAGTGCCACGCCCCCGGAAATCGTCAAGTCAGGGTTGAGTCGGATCGGCGCAACTCGGCAGTCCTACCGACCGGTTGTCTTACCTTGTGTCGGTCGGGCACGCTTTAGCGGTGACGACGCATGGCGATTCCGCCTCACCGTCCGGCGCGCCCGCCGTCGCAGCCCGCACCGGGTCCACCGGCGCCGGCGAGGACCGGCCCGCGCCCACCGGGGACGACACCCTGCCAGACGCCCTGACCAGCCTGCGCGCCGCGATCGGGGCGGCCCGGTTCCCGCTGGCCCTGCCCTCGGCCGAGCTGGCCGCGCGCACCGTCGCCGCCCTCGCCGACCAGCTCGACGACTACCTGCTGCCCCGCCTGACCCGCCTCGACGCTCCGCTGCTCGTGGTGGTCGGCGGATCCACCGGCGCCGGCAAGTCGACCCTGGTCAACAGCCTGGTGCAGGCCCGGGTCAGCGCCGCCGGGGTGTTGCGGCCGACCACCCGGTCTCCGGTACTGGTCTGCAACCCGGCCGACTCGGCCTGGTTCCGCCGGGGGGAGCTGCTGCCCGGGCTGACCCGCACCAACCAGCCCAGCGACGATCCCCGCACCCTGCATCTGGTCACCGCCCCGGCGCTCCCGCCGGGGCTGGCGTTCCTGGACGCCCCCGACATCGACTCGGTGGTCGACGCCAACCGGGCCCTGGCCAACCAGCTGCTCGCCGCCGCCGACCTCTGGCTCTTCGTCACCACCGCCGCCCGGTACGCCGACGCCGTCCCCTGGGAGCTGCTGCACAACGCCCGGGCCAGGGGCGCGGTACTCGCCCTGGTACTCAACCGGGTGCCGGCGGAGGCGACCGACGAGGTGGCCGCCCATCTCGCCGAGATGCTCGCCGAGCAGGGTCTCGACGCCGCGCCGCTGTTCGTGCTCCCGGAGACCTGGGTCGACGGGCAGGGGCTGCTACCGGGCCGCAGCACCGCGCCGCTGGCCGACTGGTTCGCCCGGCTCGCCGCCGACGCGGAGGCTCGCTCGGCAGTGGTACGGCAGACGCTGGGCGGCGCGCTGGCCCTGCTGCAACCGACCGTCGAGAGCCTGGCGCTCGCCGTCGACGAGCAGGTCGCCGCCGCCGACGCGCTGGACGACCGGGTACGTGCGGCGTACCGGGCCGCGAACCGGACCGTCGACCAGGGGCTGCGCGACGGTCGACTGCTCCGTGGCGAGGTGCTCGCCCGTTGGCAGGAGTTCATCGGCACCAGCGACCTCTTCCGCACCCTTGAGGCACGGATCGGCCGGCTGCGGGACCGCGTCATGGCCGCCTTCTCCCGACGCCCGGTCCCCGTCGTCGAGCTGCGGGACGCGATCGAGTCGCAACTTGTCACCCTGCTACGTGGGGTGGCCGCCGAGGCGGCCGAGCACGCGTACACCGGATGGAAGGCGCACCCGGCCGGCGCGGCCCTGCTCGAACCCGACCTCGCCCACCATGCCGCCGACCTGCCGCAGCGCGCCGAGCGCCTGGTCCGCGACTGGCAGCGCGGCGTGCTGGAACTGGTCCGGGCCGAAGGTGGCGACCGGCGCTTCGTGGCGCGGACCGCGGCGTACGCGGTGAACGCCACCGGGCTGGCCGTGATGATCGCTGTCTTCGCCTCCACCGCCTTCATCCCGACCGGGCTGGAGGTCGCCACAGGCGCCGGCACCACCCTCGCCGGTCAGGCGGTCCTTCAGGCGATCTTCGGTGATCAGGCCGTGCGTACGCTGGCCAGAAAGGCCCGGGAGGACCTGCTGGAGCGGGTGACGGTGCTGCTGGACGACGAGGCCACCCGCTATCTCGCCCGGACCAGGCAGGCCCGACCGCCGGCCCGGAACGCGACGGCGCTGCGTCAGGCGGCCGAACGGGTGGAGGCGGCCCGGTTGGGCAGCGGCTTCGCCGACGCCGCACCCGTGCTCAGCGCCCAGACGACGGGCGTCGACGCCCAGCTGACCGATGGGGAGCGGCCGTGACCGGCATGGGCGGACGCCTCCGCGAGGCGTTGCGAATCGCCGACGGGCGGGTGGACGCCGACCAACTTGTCGCCCGACTGGAGGCGGTACGGCGGTTCCTCGGCATCGTCGACGGCCACCTGCCGGACACTCCGTTGGTGCCGGCCCGCACCCTTGTCGAACGCGCGGGGACCCGGCTGGCGCTCTCCCGCGACCACACCGTGGTGGCACTGGCCGGAGCCACGGGCAGCGGCAAGTCGAGCCTGTTCAACGCGATGGCCCGGATGGACCTCTCACCCGTCGGGGTACGCCGGCCCACCACCGGTGTCACGCACGCCTGCGTGTGGGGCCCGCTCGACGGGGGCACCCGGCTGCTCGACTGGCTCGGCGTGCTGCCCCGCCACCGCTTCGTCCGGGAGAGCCTGCTCGACGGCGAAGACGAGTCCACGTTGCACGGGCTGATCCTGCTCGACCTGCCGGACTTCGACTCCGTCGACCACTCGCACCGGCTTGAGGTGGACCGGCTGCTCGGCCTGGTGGACCTGGTGGTCTGGGTGGTCGACCCGCAGAAGTACGCCGACCGGGTGATGCACCGAAGCTACCTCCGCGAGTTCCACCGGCACCGGGACGTGACAGTGGTCGTGCTCAACCAGACCGACCGGCTGCCGCCCGCCGAGGTGCCCCGGGTCCTGGCCGACCTGCGCCGCCTGCTCGACGCGGACGGGCTGGACGGGGTACCACTGCTGGCCACCACCGTCGCCGACCCGGAGGGCCCGGAGCGGCTGCGGGCGGCGCTGGAGCGCACCGTCGCCGAACGCCAGGCCGCGCTGCGTCGTCTCTCCGGTGACGTGGACACCGTCGTCGCCGCGCTGGACGACATGGTCGGCGCGCCCCGCACCGCACTCGCCGCCGACGATCCCGCGGTCACCGCGCTGGACCGTGCCCTGTGCCGGGCAGCCGGAGTGCCGACCGTCGTGGCGGCGGTCGAGCAGGCGTACCGGCATCGCGCCGCAGCAGCCACCGGCTGGCCGTTGCTGCGGCTCTGGCGGCGACTGCGGGCCGACCCGCTGCGCCGGCTGCACCTGCCCGACCGGCGGGCCGGTGGTGACCCGGCGGAGAGCCTGGTGGCCGCCACCTCCGTACCCGAGCCCAACGCGGCCGACAAGTCCGCACTGGCACTGGCCCTGCGGACGGTGGCCGAGCGGGCCGGGGACGGGCTGCCGAACGCCTGGCCTGATGCGATGGCCGCAGCTGCCCGGTCCCGCCTCGGCGACCTGCCGGACGCTCTGGACGGCGCGCTCGCCAGCACCGACCTCGGCGTCGACCGTCCTCGTGCGTGGTGGCGACTTGTGGGTGGGGTGCAGTGGCTGGTGACGTTCGCCGCGGTGGCCGGGCTGGGCTGGCTGGTCCTCGGCTACGCGGTGCGGGCACTCGGGTTGCCGGAGTTGCGGCACCCGATGGTCGGTGAGGTACCGGTGCCGACCCTGCTGCTGCTCGGCGGGTTGCTGACCGGGGCGCTCGTCGCGGCCCTGACCCGCCCGCTGGTCAGGTGGGCCGCCCGGCAGGCCCGTCACCGGGCGGAGGCGCAGCTGACCCGGGCCGTCGCCAGCGTCGGCGAACAGCAGGTGCTGGCCCCGGTGCGGGCCGTCATCGCCGCGCACGCCGACGCACGCACCGTCCTCGAGGTTGCCCGACACCGCTGACCCGGCCGCTGAACGTTCCTGGACACCGCGCGATCGGCGTAGGGTCGGGTCATGGCCACGCCACAGACCCCCTACGACGCGGTGCTGCACGCCGCACGCGACGTGACCAAGCTCGACTCGGCCCTCGACGCGGAGATGCTCGGTGCGGCCCTGCTCGGCAGCGTGTACGAGGTCGCCGAAACGGACCGGGAGGCGGCGGTACGCGACTTCGTGGGCGACTTCCTCGCCGCCACCTCCAGACGACGGGCGGTCGCGGCGACGACGGTCCGGGCCGTCTTCGCGGCCCTGGTGCCGGACGCGGCCGGCGCGGACCGGGTCCGTCCCGGCGCGACGGCACCGGCCTGGTCCGGGCAGCTCGGCAAGGTACACGTCACCGGCACCTGGTCGTACGGCGACGTGTACGGCGACCAGACCTCCTACCTGGCGACGTTCGCCTACGACGACGCGACCGGGGGGCCGGAACACGCCCTGGTCGCCCTGATCGACCACAACATCGGCATCACCAAGGACGTGTTCGTCGGCGGCCCGGCGGGCCGGATCCTGGAGCAGGTCCGACAGTTGTGCGCCGAAGACGAGTTGACCTGGTTCCGGGAGGAAAGCCCGACCCGGATGCGTGACGAGGTGAGCCGGCATCTGGCCGTCACCGACCATCTGGGTCAGCTGCCCGGTGCCGCCTCGCTCGCCACCGACCGGGCGCTGGTCGGGGCTCGGCTGGCGGTCCTGCCGGCCACGACCGCACCACCGCCCCGGCAGGCCGACGACCCGTTGCCCGATGCCGAGCGGGCCGCGGAGATCCGCCGGTTCCTGGGCTCGCCGGACGCCGCCCGGGCCGGACTGGACGCGGTCGACGACGCCGAACTGGCCTCACTGCACTTCTGCCTGGGGCTGCTGCTCGACCACGCGGCCACCTTCCCCGACGCCGACCCGCTGCGGTGGAGCCCGACCGTCGCCGGTCTCTTTCTGCTCGACTGGGTGCACCGTCGGGCCGTGCTCGACATGGACGACGCGGCGATGCTGCCCCGGGTGCTGCGCGCCTGGGCCGGATACGCGGCGCACCGGCGTGGGCTGCCCGATTCGGCAGCCGCCGCCACGGACGCCGCGATCGAGGAGATGGTGCCGGAGTTCGTCCGGCTCTACGCGACCGGCGAGCGTCGCAGCCCGGCCACTGCCGCAGTGGCCCAGTTGATGGCCGACGGCATCGACCCGGATGACCCGGCGGCCCTGGACGCCTGGATCGAGGCCAACCGACACCGCCTCGCCGACGACGGCTGACCTGCACCCAACGCTCATCGAACCGTCCGCGTCCGGCACCGCCGGTCAGGCTGGCACCGCCGGTCAGGCTGGCACCGCCGGTCAGGCTGGCACCGCCGGTCAGGCTGGCACCGCCGGTCAGGCTGGCA